>JBJESD010000038.1:0-18317 GCA_051882595.1 Oscillospiraceae bacterium
AATCAGTTTATCAACAATTCCGTTACCAAACTCAATGCGTTTATTCTCTTTCAGGGAAGCTGTACGGGTTTGCGATAACGCTAAAGCCTGATTTTCAGTTAGGCTCAATCCGTATTTTTTTGTTTTTTCATTGCAAAGAAGTATCTTATCGGTCAACTGTCTTTCAGAAAGAGCAGTATTGATTGATACAAGTGCAAAGCTCAGGTAATTATTATCCATGTCTTTCCTTTCAATAATAAAAGCAGAGCCAATCCCCGTAATAACGGATTATCGGCTCTGCGTCTTTGCGTCCGGCTCTGTAACAAAGGTAATTTTCAGATTTTTAGCATCAATCAGTGTTGTATGCTTACACTTCGGGCAAAACAACGGATAGTTTATCAATACCGTATCCTCCCGGATTTGATTACGCGTTTTCCCACCGCATACAGGACAAATAATCCAAGTGTTGCTATTCATCTCAAATCCTCACTTCCAGAATAGAATTGATGATTTGCTTAAAACCATAATCCAGAAATTCATTTTCTGAGATAGAGAATTGACGGCAGATGAATTGTCCTTTTGTATCGGCAAGCGTCAATAAGGCAGTAATGCTTGACCACAAAACATAAACGGTCAGCATAGGAACTATATCTTTTCGTACAATTCCGTTTTCCTTTCCGGTCTCAATAAACGATGCAAGAATAGTGTTTATTTCTGTTCCCAAAAGCAAAATACTCTTTACGGTATCGGAGACATCAGAAAAATCAAGGTTCACAGAATTTACACTGTTTACATTATCAATTGAATGGGGATATTCTCTTTGGTATTTGCTCATTGCCATGCATATGGCTTTATATCTTCCAACAAAATCATCATCGTTGTTTACTGCATTTTCAATATCAGCTTTTAATGTCCGCAAGCCATTTTCAATGATATGGTGCAAAATGTCATCTTTGTTTTCATAATATGCGTAAATTGTGCGCCGACTGTATTCAGACGCCTTTGAAATATCATCAATTGTTGTCTGAACATACCCTTTTTCAGAAAAGAGCTTTTCAGCAGCCTCCATTATCCGCTCTCTGTGTAATGCTGCAACCGCATCCTTTTTATTTTCTCTGCCCATTTTTAGACCCTCGTTATATTAAGTATACTTATAGTATACCATATTCATAAGAAAATGTCAATACGGGCGCTATTCCGCAGGACGATGTATCATCGTTGCTTGCACGCCTTTTCCGTCCTTGCTATCATAACAAGCAGCAGGATAAAGAAGAAAGCAAGGTAAAATGGCATAAGCTTCAGGCTGATATGATTTGCGATAAGTCCGAAAAGCGGCGGCATGAAGGTTGAACCGACATACGCGCTAGCCATCTGTATGCCGATAATTCCCTGCGAATTTTCCGCACCGAAGTTATTCGGTGTTGAATGAATGATGCACGGATATACAGGCGCACATCCAAGCCCGATTATCACAAAGCCTATCAAGGAGAGTATCTTTATCGGAAGCGCGATGCACAAAACTCCCGACAGCGCAATGCCTGTGCCCAAGCGAATCATTTTATTGTCCCCAAGCTTGTCCGATATAAAGCCGGACAGAAATCTTCCCACGGTGATCCCGATGAAGAAAAGCGAACCAAACGCAGCCGCCTCGTCCTTTGACGCCCCTCTTGTACCCTCAAGATAGCTGCTTGCCCAAAGCATTGTTGTAGCCTCCGCCGCGCAATATGACAAAAAGCCTATCAGAAGATACGCCACGCCTTTGATTTTCAGCGCGCCTTTTATGCCAAGCACTCCGCTGTTTTCCTGCGAAGCCGGCGTCTTGTTGACTTTCCACAGGGGAATAGTCAGAAGCAGCACTGCACCGATGCCCAGCTGCAAATACGACACCGTGCGATAGCCGTTCGTCCATGCGGAATGGGTCAGCGCATAGCTCATGATATACGGGCTTATGATGGTTCCCACACCCCAGAAGCAGTGCAGCCAGCTCATATGTCTCGAGCTGTAGTGCAGCGCTACATAATTATTCAGCGCCGCGTCAATCGCCCCTGCGCCAAGCCCGTAAGGTATTCCCCATAAGCATATCTGATAAAACCTGTCTGCCGTGGAAAATCCGAACAACGCCACTGCTGTAAGAAACACGCTTACTATCGTCACAGCCCTTGTGCCGAATTTTTTTGTAACCCGTTCCGACATCAGACCCGAAATGATAGTACCGCCCGAAATTATCATCGATACATATCCCATGTAGGACAGCGGAACATCAAATTCGGCACGGATAGTAGGCCACGCCGCACCAAGCAGCGAATCCGGCAGTCCCAGACTGATAAATGCAAGGTATATAACAGCTAAAAGCAATAAATACATTTTATTTCCTCTTTCAAATATTGATTTTATGAAGATCACAAAAGCTCCATTGTAACGCTGCATTAAGTTTATCACTTGCCTCAGAAAAAGTCAATACAAAATCTTCAGCCGCTTATGACATTTTGTCAAAAGCGGCTGATCTTTGTATTTGGATGCACATTTCAGTATCTGAACAATTCTCTCTCGTATCGCTCGATTGCATACTCAAATGCGTCAAGGCTGTCGATATTTGTTGTGCCGTTGTCAAGGCGCGTATCACGGTGAATGTCCCTTTCGTCCCACACCGCACTGCGAATGGCGTCGATAAGGTGGCTGCACTCCTGCGACACGAAAAATCTCCCCGAGGTGATAAGGCGGCTTAGCATATTTATACGCGTGTTTATCGGCTTTTTCAGCGCATTGCGCACGTCCAGCCTTACAGCGCCGCGAAAGCTCTTAACAAGCAGCTGCTCCGCACTGTCGCAAAAGGCAGCCGAAAGCGTGGGACGCTGCTGCTTTTCCCTCGCGATGTACTCCGCAAACGCCGAGATAAGGCTCTCCGCCGAGCGGTTGCGCTTATCGTAGTACTCCGACAGCACATATACATTGCGAAAGCCTGCGTCAAATCCCACATGGCAGAATACGCTTGCGCTTCCGTTGCCGCCGTAGTCCACTCCCACAACGGATGTGATAAGCCGGTTCTCCGAAAGCCTGTCCGCCATCTCCTCGGCGCTGAGGATATTCCGCTCAGAAAAGGTATCGTATATCCTGCCCTCCGCAGCCACCCACATACCGAGTATAAAACGGTCGTAGAATACGCCGGAAAACTCCGATTTCAGCGCCGCGATATACTCCTGCGAAAGGTGAGGATTATCCTCCAGCGTGAATTTCAGCGAAAGCAGGTCGGGCAGCTTTCTGTCCAGATAATCGCGCTTTAACCAGTGCCCCGGCGTGTCGGGATTGGTGGTTGCAAACAGCTTCGCGCCGTCCTCCGAAAGACGTGACAGCAGCATGGCGAAAAAGTCCTCGCCAAAAAGCGAAAGCTCATCGCAGTATGCGCCGCGAAGCGTCATTCCGCGTATCTTGCCTTCTGCACCGCTGTTTGCCGCGCCCTCCAGATATACTCTGCGGCCGAATAGCCTTGCCTCTTTTTTGGTTATGCTGTAGCTGAAGCTGCTTGCGAAAAGCTCGCTCATTGGCTCGAGCACATTACGCTTTAATGTCGTAAGGGTCTTGCCTGCCATGAGATATGCCTGCTCTTTCGGGCACCTCGCCACCCAAAAGCCCCACATTATCATAGAGATAAAGGTCTTGCCGCTTCGCACGCTGCCCTCAAGGATATTCAGGCGCTTGACGCCATTGCTTTTCAGCAGACTCAGTGCATTTTTCTGCGCAGGTGAAAACTCAAACATCCGCGTCCACCTCCGAATAAGCCTGTATCAGCTTGGCAAGCTTTTCGCTCTCCTCTCCCGTGGTATTCTCCTCAACCATCTCAAACACCAGCTTGAACACCTTGGCAAGCTTTTCAAGGTCCTTTTCTGCCAGAGCCGTGATAAGCTCCTCATCCGTTATCTTCTTCGCGAACATTTCGCCGAATTTCATGAACGAACGGTTATATTTGTCGAAAAATTCACTTGCAGTATATTTTTTTGCCATATTATTGCTCCTTTCCGGGGTATTTCCCCAAGAAAAGGGTATCAGCAACAATAATGAAAAAAACTGCAAAGCGGCATAAAATGCGTCTGCTTTGCAGTTTAATACTGTATTTATTGAGTTATTCCGCTGTTATTCCATCAAATACCGAAAGAGCTTCTTCCTTACTCTCCTCGGTGAAATAGCTCACCTGAACGGTGTATACCAGATTATCCTTTTGAAGCATTAGCTCCGAGAAGCCGAACTGAAAAACCGGCTCCTCCTCGGCGGTAAACACTTCAAAATATGACTGATATCCGCTTTGCTCCCCTATATGCACCTCAGAAAAGCTGCTGTCCTTGCCTGTTTTGAAGCCATTCGCATAGTATTCGAAGATAGTGGAGTCATGCACCGAACGCGCGTAGTCCTCAAGCGTTACCCACTCGCCCCCGTCCCCCGGCGTGATGTCCTGAGAGGAAACCACAGCAATCGTCATATCATCGGCAGAGGCTGCACGGACATAGTAGCATATCCCATCCTGCTTGAAGCTCTTTTGCATATCATCTGTATTCTTGTAGCCGCCCTGCGACAGCAGCTCCTTGTTAAGCTCGTCGCCGTATGTAATGCTCCAGCCCTCAGGAAACGCGACAGACAGCGAAGCGCTGTTAACCACAACGGTGTTTCCCTCTATGCTGACAGCATTCGAGCCGCTGCACGCAGTTATGAGCAAAAACGCCGCGCAAATTATACAAATAGCTATTTTCTTCATCAATTATCCTCACCGTCAAATAAAATTCTGATGTCATCGGGAAGCTCGGATGTCAGCGTAATACGCTCTCCGCTGACGGGATGCGTAAAGCTCACCTCGCCGCAGTGCAAAGCCTGACGGTTGATAAGCTCCGTGCTGCCGCCGTACATATCATCTCCGCACAGCGGAAAACCGATATACGCAAAGTGCACGCGTATCTGGTGCGTCCGCCCCGTCTTAAGTGTCACTCTCACGAGAGAACGCCCGTTTTTATGCATCACCGTTTCATACAGCGTAAGCGCGTATTGCCCGTTGGGTGTGACATTGCGGTAAATAATGCTGTCCTCCACCCTGCCGATAGGGACATCTATCTCTCCGCTGCCCGGCATACCGTCAACCGCCGCATAATACACCTTGTCGACGCTTTTGGTAAGCCCTGCCGCGGCAAAGCGGTTTTTTGCGCATACGCAAAGCCCGGAGGTGTTTCGGTCAAGCCTGTTGACCGCGCGGAACGGCGTATCGGGAAACATAGCGCAAAACAGATTGCCAAGCGTATCGCTGCTGTGCTTTATCGAGGGATGCACCGCCATAAACGGCGGCTTGTCAAACACTATCACATCCTCGTCCTCGTATGCAACGCCTGCCTTTAGGTCGGGATTTGGAATAAGCCCTCCGCTGTCCTCAAACACAACATGGATCTCGTCGCCCTCGTTCACCGTGTCAATGGTGCGCACCACGCTGCCGCCGCGCGTTATGCCGCCCGAGTGCTTAAGCTTAACAATGCTGCGGCGAGAGATGCCGCTGTCCGTCAGCAGCTTCATAAGCGTGCCGCCCGAGTGCTGCGCACTCACCTTTATCACAAGCTCTCTCATTTGGTCAGCATTATCTTTGTTACGCTGCGCTCTGAGGAAAAGCCGATGACATTATACATAAACAGCACCTGTGTATATTCGTTTACGGGCTGATATCCGTACATTTTGAATATACTGTTGAGATTTGCGTTAAGATACCTCAGATCCACCATCGTAATCTTGCTGTAATGATTTGCAAGGAACGGCACAAGGCTGTGCGCATAGCTGTCCTTGATGATAAGCAGGCTCTTTCCGTTATCAACGCTTGTTTCGATGGTGATCACCGGCTGGTTGCTTCCCGTAAAGGAGGAATATTTGTCCTTTACATTCAGATAATCGCGCACATACAGACTGTCGTATACGGTTTCCTTTTCGCCGTCGTTTACCGTCATGGTGATCTTAGGTGCATTGTTCTTGAGATAGTAGTAGTCGATGCTGTCCGGGGCTATTCTGTCGTCCAGCGTCTTTGAGTAGAGCGTGCCGCGGAAATCGCTGCTTGCGGTCTCTACATTGATGTCGTTAAGGCTGTAAGCACTGAAGCCCAATGCCTTTGCCGCAGAGCAATATGCGTAATATGCGCCGAGGCTCGTCCAGTGGTGGTCCGTGCGATAATACAGGTATTCGTCCTTATGCTCGGACATAAAGCCAAGGCAGTCTATCTTCTCCATGCCCTCAAGTCCGCCGTAGCAGTAGTCGATGAACGCCTTCTGGCTGAGATATCCATTGTATGACGGCATCTTCGACAGATTAAGCTCCTGTGCCGTCGGCGCAAGCATAACAGCGCAGGGGATGTCCGGGAAGTTCTTGGCAAAGGTATTCATAGCCTTGATGGACTTATCCACAAGCGCTTTATCATATTCCTTGAACACCTGTATCATCTGCCCGTCTACGGTATAGACTTCGTTTATCTCGTCCTTGCCGATAAGCAGCTCCATGGTGTTCTTTGCCTTTACCCAGTTTTCTCTTCCGACAAGATGATCCGTGTAGTATACCTCGATGTCGTCCATATAGCTGTTCTTATCGCGCACGGTGATATAGTCCCAGTCTATCTCGCCATTTCTCACAAGCGTAGGGAACTCTTTAAGAGAGCGGTTCTCGTTCTCGCTGAATTCCTTATCCGGGATAGCAGCAGTGGCGATAGGCACCGCCGCAAGCAGCAGCGCAAACAAGCCTATCATAAGTCTGTTCGGAGTAATCGAAAATTTCATGCCTGCTCCCCCTTAGAAATTGAAATACAAAAACGGATTATAGGACGCCGTGGAAAGATATGCAACAGACGCCAGCATAACCGCCATCTGTACGACAGGACCGCTGTACTGCACCCACTTCGGAGCCTTTTCCCTTACAAAGCCGACAAAGGACTTGACGATATCCGAGCTGCCCAGAATACATATCGCGAACATAATGCCGTAGTTCATTATTGCGCTGGTTGCAAAGTTGTCAAGGAATACGCCGTTTGCACCGAACATCGCTCCGATATACGCAAATACCTGTCCGAACATCTGTCCGATATCAACGATAGAGGTATCCACCGCGTCGAACATTACCCAGCCGAACACAACGAGTATGAAAGTATACAGCCAGCTGAAAAACGGCGGAATCTTTTCAAGCACCTTGCCGAGGAACAGCCTTTCAAGCACGATAAGCACTCCGAAATATGCTCCCCAAAGCATGAAGTTCCAGCTTGCGCCGTGCCATATTCCCGTAACCGTCCACACGATAAGCAGATTGATTATCGTGCGTACCTTTCCCTTGCGGTTGCCGCCGAGAGGAATATAAATATAGCTTCTGAACCACGCGCCGAGAGTCATATGCCATCTGCGCCAGAATTCCGATATGCTGTGCGACATATACGGATAATCGAAGTTCTCGGGGAAGTTGAAGCCCATCATCTTGCCAAGACCGATAGCCATATCGGAATATCCGCTGAAATCAAAGAATATCTGGAATGTAAAGGCAAGTATGCCCAGCCAAGCCGTTACAGCAGAAAGCTCGGTATACTCCATTCCCTTTACGGTAGTCCACAGCAGACCGATATTATTCGCGATAAGCACCTTTTTGCCAAGACCCGTGATAAAGCGGCAGATGCCGTCGCCCACCATCTTTTCGGTAACGCTGCGGTTGTCGATCTCGTTTTGCACATCCTCATAGCGGACGATAGGTCCTGCAACGATCTGGGGGAACAGCGAAACAAACGCAATAAAGCTTACCGGATTTTTCTGCACCTTGATATTACGCCTGTACAGGTCGATAGTGTAGGACATGGACTGGAACGTGAAAAAGCTTATACCGATAGGCAGCGGAAGCTTAGCCACATCAAAGCCGTGCTCAAGCATGGACGCCGCTATCGACAGCCCGAACCACGAGTCTATCGAAGCAATGATAAATCTGAGATACTTGAAAGTGCCCAGCAGACCGAGATTCATAACCAGCGATACAATAAGGCAAACCGTTCGTATGCGCGGTTTGTCGTCAAACTTGTGCATGATAAGTCCCGCAAAATAGTCGATAGCTGTTGACAGCAGCATAACGAACACATACAGCGGCTCACCCCATGCATAAAACACAATTCCGCTGACTAATATTACAACATTCTGTGCCTTGTTATTGGGCATCAGATAATACAGCAGAAGTGTTGCAGGCAAAAACGCAAATAAGAACGTTAAGCTAGAAAAAACCATGTTATTTCATTTCCCCCTTAAATTAATGCCGATTATTTCTCAAAATATCCGCTTATAAATTCCTCGCGCGAATACATCACATTAAGTATCTCAAGCAGCATATTTGCCGAAAGAAGCTCCGGCAGTCCCAGCTCTCTTTGAAGCTGCTTTCTAAGCACAGCGGAGTTCTCGCCGCCGATAAGTCCCAAGTCCATCAGGTCCGCCTTTGTTATAGGAGCCGCCTTTGGCGAAGCCTCGTCCGCAAGCACTCCTGCTTTTCGAAACGCCTCAAGCAGTATCTCGGGGCTCATGCCCTCTACTCCAAGCTTGCCCTGCTTTGAGGGCTCGGCTTTTCTGCGTTCCTTGCCGAATATATCGGGGATATAGACGTTTATTATCTCGCCCTTTTTTACGATATTGCGCAGGTGCGAACGAATTCTGAAGCCTGCGCTGTCGCTGTCGGTAAGGATGATTATTCCGGTTTTCTCGGCAAGCGAACGGATAAGCTCCTTTTTTTCCTCGTCTTTGTAAATTCCGAAGCCGTTGGTCGGGATTATCACCGCTTCAACAAGTGAGGACAGCTTTATTTTATCGTATTTTCCCTCGACTATTATTGCCTGTTTTATCTTTATCATGTCCGTTTAAGCACCGAAATTTCAGTTATCGCACGCTCAAGCAGTGTGCGGCGGTCAGCCTTTGAGGAGTTAAGCAGCTTGTTGGTGCGGTACAGTATGCTTATGCACTGTTCAAGATATCCAAGCGAAAGATACTTTACCGAGTTATACGCCTTTGACAGAACAAATGTCCTGTTTCTCGGATAATTGAATGCCGCTGCGGCGTCGTTTGCGCTCTTTTTCGCAAGCATAGCAAGCTTTGCGCGGTAGCAGTCCACAAAGTGCCCTGACAGCGCAGCAAGTATCACGACAGGCTCCATTCGCTGCACAAACAGGTCATCCAGTATGCGGAACGCATTCGCAGTCCTGCCTGCAAAAAGCTCCGACGCAAGCGTGTATATACTGGTATCCACAAGCTTCGGCACAAGCGCCTCGATAGCCTCGCGCGTTATCTCTCCGCTCATGGTGTAATCGCAGAGCTTCTGAACCTCCAATGAGACGAGATTCATATCTCTTCCGCAAATCTCTGCCAATAAAACCGAATTGCTCTCGGAAAGGTTGCAGCCAAGCCGCGCCGCTTTTTTTACCGCCATTTTGCCAAGCTGAGCCGCGCTCATATACTTCATCTCGCACAGCACGCCGCACTTCTCCGCGGCAGCCATAAGCTTTTTCATCTTCGCTTTGGGCTTCTTCGGGTCTATCTCTATGCCCGTCTGCGAAATGATGAGGATGGATGTATCCGGCAGGCTCTCAATTATCCCAAGATATGCGTTCATCTCGGCATTGTCAAGCTTGTCTGCGTCAAGGTCGGATATCACCATCACCTTGTACTCTGCGAAAAACGGCATACTCTCCGCAAAATCGGACAGCGTATCGGAGGACGGCGCCTCGTTCCAGCGCACAAAATTCAGTTCGGAGTACTCTTTGCCAAGCGCCGCGTCTATTATCCTGTTTTCGTAGGTCTTTGTAAGAAAATGCTCCTCACCGTAAAGGAAATACACACGCGCAAGCTGTCCCGACTTAAGGTCAGCCTTAAGCCGCGCTTCTTCTATTTTAGCCACTTATTGCTCCTTAATTCATACTATTCCAAAAGCAGCGCCGCACAATTGCCGACGCCGCCCGAGATACAGGAAACACAAGCCGTCAGTGAAAATGCGGCTGTCAAGCCATCTCCGTAGACAGCTTCTTTCCGCCGAGTATATGGAAGTGCAGATGACGTACAGTCTGTCCTCCGTCCTCTCCCACGTTTGATACAACGCGGTAGCCGTTAGCAAGCCCCTCTTCCTTTGCGATCTGCGGAATTACGGAAAAGATGTGCGCAACCACGGCGCTGTTTTCGGCGGTTATCTCGTCCACGCCGCCGATGTGCGCCTTGGGGATAACGAGTATATGAGTAGGCGCCATGGGCGCGATATCGCGGAATGCAAGGCACTTGTCGTCCTCGTACACCTTTGTTGAGGGGATCTCCCCAGCGATGATTTTACAGAATAAGCAATCCATATTAATTTCCTCCCGATAGATAGTACCGGATTAAAGCAATCCGGTCATATTTCTTTCAAATCTGCCCTATTCAACAATACGGTCTTTTTGAAACCGCAAAGACCGCATCGTTAATATTCGCCTTACTTGATATACTTCGCAGCAATCTCAGCCGCAGCAGCCAGCGCGTCCTTTATCTTGGAAGCGTCAGGAACGCCCGCCATAGCCTGATCCGGCTTTCCGCCGCCCTTTCCGCCTGCGACAGCAGCTATCTCACGAACCAGCGTGCCTGCGTTCGCGCCCTTTTCAACAGCGCTCTTGGAGCACTTGCACAGGATGTTGCTCTTGCCCTCGCTTGTTCCTGCAAGAACCGCAACAAAAGCGTCGTACTTATCCGCAAGGCTGTCGCCTATCTTACGCAGACCGTCTGCGCCTGTGTCCTCTAAAGCCGCAGTGATAACGGTAACGCCGTTGACATCAACGCCCTTGAGGTCGCCCAGCTGTGCGTTTGCCGCTGCCTGAGCCATGCTCTCTATCTTCTTGTCCTTTTCGCGAAGCTCGGACATTACGCTCTCGCAGCGCTTTACAAGCTCGTTTGCATTCGCAAGCTTAAGCGCCTCGGCAGCGCCCATAACGGTGTCCTTATAGCTGTTGAGCAGGTTGAGCACGTTTGCGCCCGTTACCGCCTCGATACGTCTTACGCCGCTTGCTACGGAGCTTTCGGAAACTATCTTGAACAGTCCTGCCTGCGCGGAGTTGCTGAGATGCGTACCGCCGCAGAACTCGGTGGAGTACTCGCCCACGGATACAACGCGTACAACGTCGCCGTACTTCTCGCCGAACAGAGCCATTGCGCCGCGCTTCTTTGCCTCCTCGATAGGAAGCTCCTCGGTAACTACCGGAACAGCAGCCATGATGACGTTGTTAACATACTCCTCGACCTTTGCTATCTCCTCGGCTGTCAGCGCGCTGAAATGGCTGAAGTCGAAACGGCACTGCATTGGGTCAACATACGAGCCTGCCTGATGTACATGGTCGCCCAGCACGCTGCGCAGAGCGGACTGGAGAATGTGAGCGCAGGTGTGGTTGCGCTGAGTTGCCGCACGCTTATCCGCGTCAACCTTTGCGGTGACGGTTTCGCCCTCGGAGAAGCCGCCGCATACTACCTTGCCGTTGGAGATGAACTGACCGCCGGGCAGCTTCTTGGTATCGGCTATCTCGATAACGTTGTCGCCGCATACTACCAGACCGCAGTCGCCTACCTGACCGCCCATCTCCGCATAGAACGGAGTTTCCTCAAGTACTACGGAAACATCGTCGCCCTCCTCGCAAAGAGGTGATATCTCGCCATTCTTAACGATAGCAAGCAGCTTGGTTTGCTTAGTAAGCTCGGTGTAGCCGACAAAGGTGGTCTTGAACTTGTCCAGCTCGGAGTTCTTTGCGTTGTCCCAGCCGCCGCCAAGCTTCTTATTCTTTCTCGCGGTGTCCTTCTGCTCTTTCATTAGAGCGTGGAAGCCCTCCTCGTCAGCGGAAAGTCCCTTTTCTTCGAGGATTTCCTTTGTAAGGTCAAGCGGGAAGCCGTAGGTGTCGTGCAGCTTGAATACGTCAGCGCCGGCAAGCGTCTTTTCGCCGCTCTTTATGAGGTTTTCTATCATCTCGCCCAGTATCTCGGTACCCTTGTCGATGGTCTTTGCGAAGCTCTCTTCCTCGGTCTGGATTACTTTCTTGATGTAGGCGCGCTTCTCGCCAAGCTCGGGATAAGCGGAGAGGTTCTCATCGATAACGGTATCGCATACCTCGTGCAGGAAAGGCTTTGTGCAGCCGAGAAGTCTGCCGTGTCTTGCGGCGCGGCGCAGCAGTCTGCGCAGAACGTAGCCTCTGCCCTCGTTGGAGGGGAGAACGCCGTCGCCTACCATAAAGGTCGTGCTTCTGATGTGGTCGGTGATAACGCGCAGAGAAATGTCCTTTACCTCATCCTGCTTGTAGTCAACCGCAACAATGGAGCTTATCTTCTTAAGGATGTTCTGAACGGTGTCAACCTCGAACAGATTGTCAACGTCCTGCATTACGCAGGCAAGGCGCTCAAGACCCATGCCGGTGTCGATGTTCTTTGTCTTAAGCTGGGTGTAGTTGCCCTTGCCGTCATTGTCGAACTGGGTGAATACGTTGTTCCATATCTCGATGATGCGGTCGCAGTCGCCCACTTCCTCGAAGTTGTCCTGACCGATGTGGTCGAAGTGACCGTATTTCTCGCCGCGGTCGTAGTGTATCTCGGAGCAGGGGCCGCACGGACCGCTGCCGTGCTCCCAGAAGTTATCCTTTTTGCCGAGCTTGATGATGCGCTCACGGGGAACTCCGACCTCGTTTGCCCAGATATCGCCTGCCTCGTCGTCCTGCTCGTAGATGGTTACCCACAGTCTGTCGGCAGGTATCTCAAGCGTCTTGGTGAGGAACTCCCACGCCCATGCGATAGCCTCGTGCTTGAAGTAGTCGCCAAAGGAGAAGTTGCCCAGCATCTCGAAGTATGTGCCGTGGCGCGCGGTCTTGCCGACATTCTCGATATCGGGCGTTCTGATACACTTCTGGCAGGTGGTAACTCTGTGGCAGGGCGGCTCTTCAATGCCCTGGAAGTACTTTTTCAGCGGCGTCATGCCTGCATTTATCAGCAGAATGGAGTTATCGCCCTGAGGCACGAGAGGGAAGCTGTTCATGCGCAGATGTCCCTTTGATTCAAAGAATTTAAGATAGCTTTCGCGGAGGTCATTTAAGCCTGTCCATTTCATAATATTATCCTCGATTAATAAAGATTTACGGTTATTTACATCATTCGGACGAAATAACGCATACATATTAATTATAATACATTTTCACAAAAAGTCAATATCAAATCATAAGCGGCAGGATGTTTTTCGGGATATTAGTGTAAAATACCGAAATTAATAAAAAGCTGCGGCAGCAATACGCGCATATTTACGCAAAAACTAACAAAATTGAGAGAGAACAAGGCAGTTTTTAACAATTTCCTATTGACAATATAAGCCTCGGGTGATATAATACACCACAAAAAAGCACTAAAGCAATTAATACGCAAGAGCAAAAGTGGCATAATACAGATAAAGCCATAAAATAAGAACAAACGAAAGGAAACGACAGAATGGATCAGAAAACCCTGCATCACCTCTGCAGCCTCAGCAGGCTGAATTACGACGAGTCTGAGCTGCCGCAGCTTGCTGCACAGATGACGGACATCGTCGAACTGATGGACGGCATCAAAAGCTTTGACCTCACCTACGATGACACAAGGGACAACAACAGCATTAATTTCTGCGATACACGCGAGGATACGCCGGAGCCGTCGTTCCCTGCGGAAAAGCTGCTTTCAAACGCGAAGAACGTTGACAGCTGCTTTGTTGTTCCAAAGGTCGTAGAGTAAAGGAGGCAAAGCGATGAACATAACAAAAGCAAGTCTGCGCGAACTCCGCCGTGCATTGGACGCAAAAGAGATAGGCGCAAAGGAGCTTTGCTCCGAGTACCTCGACCGTATTGAAAGCCTAGACAGCAAGCTCTGCTCGTATATCACCGTCACAAAGGACGAGGCAATGAAGATGGCGGACGCCGCACAGAAAACCATCGACAGCGGCAAAGCCACCGCCCTGACCGGCATTCCGATAGCCATAAAGGACAACATCTGCACCGAGGGAGTAAAAACCACCTGCTCAAGCCGTATGCTGGAAAGCTTTGTGCCGCCTTATGACGCCGCTGTAATCGAGGCGCTTAAGCGCGAGGGCTATGTCCTGCTCGGCAAAACCAGCATGGACGAGTTCGCCATGGGCGGCTCCAACCAGACCTCCGCATTTGCAAAGACCAGAAACCCCTTTGACGCCGACAGGGTTCCCGGAGGCTCCTCCGGCGGAAGCGCGGCTGCGGTTTCCGCTTCGCTTGCGCCGTGCGCTCTCGGCTCCGATACGGGCGGCTCTGTCCGCCAACCGGCATCCTTCTGCGGAGTTACCGGAATAAAGCCCACCTACGGAAGGGTATCGCGCTATGGACTGGTTGCCTATGCAAGCTCGCTTGACCAGATAGGCGCGATATGCAACAGCGCAGAGGACTGCGCCGTTATGCTTAACACCATCTGCTTCCACGACAGGCGCGACGCGACCTCCGCACGCAGCGCAGCGGCGGATTTCACCGAAAAACTTGGCACGCCGATAAAGGGCATGAAAATCGCCATGCCCAAGGAGTTCTTCTCCGATGGAATTGACGAAGAGGTAAAAGCCGCAGTTTTCTCCGCCGCAAAGGTTCTCGAGGCTCAGGGAGCAGAGCTTGTTGACTGCTCGATGCCCTCGCTTAAATACGCTATTCCTGCCTACTACCTTATCGCCTGCGCCGAGGCGGCTTCAAACCTGTCGCGCTATGACGGAATACGCTATGGCTTCCGCGGCGAGGGAAGCAGCTTTGACGAGCTTATCCGCGACAGCCGCTCCAAAGGCTTCGGCGAGGAGGTAAAGCGCCGCATTCTGCTGGGCAACTATGCACTGTCAAGCGGATATTACGACGCCTACTACAAAAAGGCTCTCGCCCTGCGTCAGGAAATCAAGCGCGAATACGCCGAGCTTTTCAGCCGTGCGGACGTTATACTCACCCCGACCGCTCCCACCGCCGCATATAAGATAGGCGAACAGGAGAGCGACCCGGTAAAGATGTATCTTGCGGATATCTGCACCGTAACTGTAAATATAGCCGGACTTCCTGCGATAAGCACGACCTGCGGCTATACCGAAAACGGACTTCCTATCGGTATGTCCTTTGTGGGAAAAAGCTTCGACGAGCAGACTATTCTGCAATGCGCAGACGCATTTGAGCACAGCTTCAGCTGCGTTGCGCCCGTTCTTTAAGGAGGTGTCGGAATGAGTGCATATTATCCTACTATGGGACTTGAGATCCATGCAGAGCTTCTGACAAGCTCCAAGGTGTTCTGCTCGTGCTCGGCAGAGTTCGGCGGAGAGCCCAATTCACGCTGCTGCCCCGTGTGCTGCGGACTTCCCGGCACGCTGCCCGTGCTCAACAGGCGCGCAGTTGAGTACATCATCAAGGCAGGGTATGTAATGAACTGCAATATCAGCCGCTTTACAAAATGGGACAGAAAGAACTATTTTTATCCCGACCTGCCCAAGGCATATCAGATATCGCAGATGCCCCGACCCGTCTGCCTTGACGGCAGAGTTGACATTGACGTCAACGGGGAGAAATCCGGCATACGCATAAACCGCATCCACCTTGAAGAGGACGCCGGCAAGCTTATTCACGACAGCGAGCAGGGAATTTCCCTCGCTGACTGCAACCGCTGCGGCATTCCGCTTATCGAGATAGTTACCGAGCCCGACTTCCACAGCGCGGACGAGGTTGTGGCGTTCTTTGAGAAGATAAAGCTGCTGCTGCAGTATGCAGGCATCTGCGACTGCAAGATGGAGCAGGGCAGCATTCGCTGCGATGTAAACATCTCCATCGCGCCAAAGGGCAGCGAAAAGCTCGGCACACGCACCGAGCTGAAAAACCTCAACTCGCTTAAGGCTATCGCAAAGGCTATCGAGGTGGAGATCGCCCGTCAGGAAGAGCTGCTTGACAGCGGCAAGGAGGTCATTCAGGAGACCCGCCGCTTCAACGAAGCCGCAAACGAGACCCTTGCAATGAGATCAAAGGAAGAGGCGCAGGACTATCGCTACTTCCCCGACCCCGATATTCCCCCCATTATCTTCACCGAGCAGGAGCTGGAGGAAATCAGGCTCTCTCTGCCCGAAATGCCCGAGCAGCGCATGGCGCGCTATACCGGCGAGTACGGCATAAGCCACGGCGACGCGCTTATTATCATCGGTGACAAGCGTATCAGCGACTTTTTTGACGAAGCCGCTTCGGTATGCGAAAACCCGAAGAATGTCGCAAGCTATCTCGTGGGAGAGTTCATGCGCCGCGTAAACCTCGGCGAGCTTGACCTCGACAACATCAAATTCAGCGGCAAGGACTTCGCTGCGCTTGTTGAGTACCTGTATGCGGATAAGCTCTCTCAGGCAAATGCAAAGGTGGTTCTCGGCGAAATGGCTGAAAACGGCGGCTCGCCAAAGGATATCGCCGACGCAAAGGACCTCTGGATAAAGCAGGATACCGGTCTTCTCAGCAGCACCATCGACGAGATAATCGCCGCAAATCCCAAAGCCGCAGAGCAGTATAAGAGCGGCGACCAAAAGGTATTCGGCTTCTTTATGGGTCAGGCGAACAAGGCGCTTAAGGGCGCGGCTTCTCCAAAGGCTATCCGCGAATACCTCGAAAACAAGCTGAACTCACTTTGAGGCACATGATTTTCGGATGAAACATTAAAATATGATATGACAAAGCGCCCTCCCGACATTCGTCGAAGAGGGCGCTGACTTATTCGTGAAAGCTTCTTTTTCTGTTCTGCATTACTATCCTTATCATGCTGGATGTCACGGTTTTGCGCAGCGGCTCCTTAAGCGCCTCGACATCGGGATGATTGTTCTCGACATCGCGCTTGCGAAGCTTTGCAAATCTGGACGGCACCGCCTCTGCGGTAAGCCGCGAAAGCTGCTCTACGCACACCTCACAGCAGCAGGCGTTAAACCGACCCAGTATTTCCTCTGCATGGTCGGCTATCACAAGAGCGGTTACATTATAGGTCTCCTCCGCTTCCAGTCCGAAAATCTCTTCTGTCTCGCGCTTTATGATGCGCGACAGCGGCTCTATTCCCCTCAGCTTTCTCGGGATGCTGCTTTTTCCTGCCATGATCGTAGGATTTACCACACCGTTATTCTGCTCAATTAGCTTAAGCACCTGAGGCGTTTTGCTGCTTATCTCAGAAGCCTTTGGTTCGGCTTTTGCGGAAGAACGGGCTTTTTTATGCGGCTGTGCACTCTTTGCGGATACATCGGTGTCATCAGCCTTATCTGCAATGTTGGATGCGACCTTTGCGGCGTTATCCGCCGTTTTGCCTGTCCTGCGCTTAGAAGCAGCTTTTTTGGGCGCGGTATTGTCCTCTTCTTTTCCGACGGCATTCGCGCCGTGCGGCTCGCTTACAGCATTACGGCTTTCTGCCCGACTTTTTCCGGCTTTCTGTGCAGCCGATGAATAAGGTTGAATATTGCTTTCGCTGATTTCAGTTTTTCTGGCGCTCATCAAATAATTCTCCGATTTTAATTAACCGAACCTATAAGCTCTTCCGTAAACGCTTGGAACTCTTTGGCGGCTTTGGATTTCGGCGCATATGTAATAACGGATTCGCCGTGCGCAGGCGCTTCTGCTATACATACGCTTGCGCTTATCCTGCTTGCGAATATTTCCGTTTCAAGCTGGTCTGCTATCATCTGCGCCAGTTCCTCGACCTCCCTTGTAAGGGTAAGCCGCGCGTTATACTTATTAAGCAGTATTCCGCGTACCTTAAGCGTCTTGTTATAATAACGCTGCACCGCAAATATCGTCTGCTTAAGCTGAGCAATACCCTGCAGGCTGAGAATCTCGCAGAGCATAGGAATAACAAGCTCGTCCGACGCAGTGTATGCATTGATTGTCAGCACAGACAGCGCAGGGGGAGTATCAACAACGATGTAGTCGTACTCGTCTTTTACAGACTCAAGCTGCTCGCGCAGGATATACTCTCTGCCAACGCCCGTCAGCTCCAGCTCAACGCCCGACAGCAGAATGTTGGACGGAATAACATCGCAGATGTCGCCCTCGATAATAGCGTCTGCTATATCGCAGTTTCCTTTGAAAAGGTCATATACAGTGAAGTTATCCTCCGCCTCCACGCCAAGACTGAAGCTGAGATTTCCCTGAGGGTCAAGGTCGATGGCGAGAACTTTATATCCGCGCTTTACAAGGCTTCCGCATAATCCGCAGCAGGTGGTAGTCTTGCCAACGCCGCCCTTCTGATTGGTGATTGCAATAACCTTTGCCAAAATTGTTACCTCCAAAGTTACAAGGGCGCACAATCCCTGTGCGCCCT
>JBJESD010000039.1:0-4077 GCA_051882595.1 Oscillospiraceae bacterium
GAGGGCAGCGTAGCCCTGCATACGCTTTGTACGGATAATAATGTCCTGTAAGGTATTGTCCAGAGCGTGACCCATGTGAAGCTGTCCCGTAATGTTTGGCGGAGGAATAACGATGGTATAGGGCTTTTTCTTGGGGTCTATCTCAGCGTGGAAATAGCCCTTTTCCTCCCAGTTTTTATAGATGCGGTCCTCAAACTCCTTTGGGGAGTAGGTTTTTGCAAGTTCCTTTCTCATTTTTGGTTTTCCTTTCAGATTATGTATATTTCTATCGTAAGGACGGAATTATATCCGCCCATATTATCGCGTAAGCCCGGGCATAAAGCCCGTGCGCTATTTTATTTTCAGCGACTTTACAAGCTCCTCATCGGGCGCTACAAACAGCGTTTTGTTGTTCGTAAAAATCACCATTCCCGGTTTTGCCCCGGCTGGCTTTTTCACAAACTTCACCGCGGTGTAGTCTACCGGCACCTGCGACGAGTCCCGTCCTTTGGAGTGGTACGCCGCAAGCTGCGCCGCCTCGAACAGGGTCTGCTCGGAAGCCTCCCTGCCCTCGGTGCGGATTATGACATGAGAGCCTGCTATGCCCTGCGTGTGCAGCCAGATATCGGCAGCCTTCGCTGTTTTAAGCGTAAGCGCATCATTCTGTCGGTTGTTTCTTCCGACAAGGATGTCAAACCCGTCCGACGAGCGGAATTTAAGCGGCTCAGACAGCTTTTTCACCTTTTCGTCGGGGCGCACTCCGCCGCGCAGATAACCCTGCTCGCGAAGCTCCCTGCGTATCTCGGCAAGGTCTGCCTCGCTTTCGGTGCGGCTGACCGCGTCAAATACGCTGTCGATATATACAAGCTCCTGCTGCCCCTTGGCAATAAGCTCGGTAAGCATCTTTTCGGCAGTGTCAAGCTTTCGGTACTCGTTATAGTACTTCTGTGCATTCTGCGCAGGAGTAAGCCTTGAATCAAGTGATATCTCGCGCATTTCGCCCGTGTAGAAGTCTTCAAGCTCCGCTTTTGTCATTCCCTTTTCAAGCCTGTAAATATTGGCGTTGATAAGGTCGCCGCAGACTCGGAAGACCTCCCTTTCGCCGCATTCGGAAAGCTCCTTTTTCTGAAGCTCAAGCTTTCGCGAAACACGCTCGTATGCATTCATAAGCAGCTTAAGCAGGTCATGCGCACGCTGTTTTGTGCGCTCGGTTTTTCCTGCCGCGGAAAAAAAGCTGTCAAGCAGCGCGTTTGCATTGTCGCAGTGCGACACCAGCATACCCGTTGAATACTGCTCGATATTGATAAAGCAGAAATCCTTTTTCTTTCCGTTTAAGTCGGATACTATCGTAAAATCCGCTTCTCCGTCAAGCGCTTTCTTTGCCTTGTTGAGGATAAATCTAAGCCTGTCGCGCGCACTTTCGGAAAGCTCGCAGCATACCGCGTCAACATCCTTTGCGGCATAGTACGCGCACTCTCTGGCGAATATCGGCGAAATGCCCTCAAGCACCGACGGCAGCTTTTTGTGCACCCTCTCGGGACTGTCCGCTATCGCAGCGACTACCTCCTCGGCGCTGACCTCGGTAAGGCTCAGCCTGTCGCTTCTCGGAGGAGTTTCGTACACGATATTCGGTAGAACACGCCGCACAGATGAAATATCATCCGTAATGCGCTTAACGCTGTCGATGACCCTGCCGTCACGCACGAGGATAATATTGCTGTGCCGTCCCATTATCTCCGCGATAAGTGTGTTTGTCACAATGTCGCCGATTTCACTGGTGCACTCAAAATCAAAGTACAGAATGCGCTCAAGCCCGTCCTGACGTATATCGGTAAGCCGTCCGTTTCCCAGATGCTTTCGCATAAGCATACAAAGCATGGGCGGCTTCTGCGGATTTTCAAACGCAGCCTCGGTGAGGTTTACTCTGGCGCTCATGCTGTTAGCGGAAAGGATAAGCTTTTTTGCCCCGTCGCGCGGCGTGCGCAGCAGCAGCACTATTTCCTCGCGCGATGGCTGATATACCTTATCAACGCGGCTGCCAACAAGCGGCATAAGCTCGTTTCTGACGATGTGCAGAAACGCTCCGTCAAGCGACATAAAACTCTCTCCCTCCCGAAAACACACCAAAGCCGAATTATGCCACGATGTGAGTTATTGCTGCCATCTGCCGTGAAATAGCCCGGACAGCCGTAAAATCATACTCGCCTATACATAGCGGCAGGGCTCTGTATCACTGTCCGCAGCGAAAATCGGAACTGCGCCGAAGCTCCTGCTAAGCAGGGCTGCGATACGGTGCGGCGCGCATTTCTCCGTGCCGTAGTGACCTGCGTCTATCAGGGTGAAGCCGATATTGCGCGCTTCGACCCATACATTATGCTTTATGTCACCAGTGATAAGCGCCTGACATCCCTTTTCTACGGCTTCTCTGAGGCAGCTTCCGCCCGAGCCCGAGCACACCGCAACACGGGAGATCTCGTTCTCCCCCTGCGAATACCTGACGCTCTCGAGATACAGCGCATTCTTGCAGTGCTCTGCAAGCGTTTTCGGCGTAAAGCCGAAACGCAGATCGCACACGGCTCCGAAGCCAAGTCCGTTTGGATGAATCACCTCCAGAACCTCGCTGCTTTCAAAGCCGAGAAGCTCCAGAAGCGCGTCGTTGACGCCGCCCTCGCTCATATCGAAATTGGTATGTATGCATATGGCGCTGATGCCGTTCTTAATGAGATTATAAACGGGCGAGCCTGCCATTACATTCTTAAGCGGATCGAAAATCACGGGATGATGCGAAACGATAAGGTTCGCATTTTTCTGCACTGCCTCGTTAATGACATCGTTGGTTATATCAAGGCAGGTGCATATGCCGGTTACGTTATCATCTGCGTCTCCTGCGATAAGACCCACATTGTCGTACTTCACCGCTGTTGACAGCGGAGATATGGTATTGATATAGTCTAATATTTCCTTTACCGTCATGATAGCTCATCCGCCTTTCTGATGATAGCGTCCGCCGTTTCACGCAGACGTGCTGCCTGCGCGGCGAAGCTTTCGGATTTGTCCATGTGCGCCGCGTTTTTCATAAGCTTGCGCGCTGCAAGCCGCAGATATTTCGGGTCGCTCACCTTTCCGACAAGGGCAAAAACCTCGTCCGTCTCCCGACATTCTCCGGTATATGCTGCAAGCATTATGACATAAGCGCGCTCGCCGTCATAGGCAGTGTGTTCCTCCAGTATCTCAAAGCCCTGCGCATACAGTCTGCGGCGAAGCACCTCCGCCTTTGTCATGGGCTGTAAGATAAAACGGGTGTTCCCGGACAAAAAACGGCAGCCCAGCATGATATCCGCAATAAGCTCTCCGCCCATGCCGCAGATGATAACATCGTCGGCATAGTCTATCTGCTTAAGCCCGTCGGACTTTATCACCCGTACATTATTGCAGCCGTATTGCTGCACCGTGCGGCGAGCGGACTCAAGCGGACCGTCGTTGATATCCGAGGCAAGCACCTCTTTTGCACCGTTCTTTGCAAGATAGCAGGCAAGCAGCGCATGGTCTGTTCCGACATCGCAGATCACTCCGCCGCTTCTGCAAAGAGCCGCGGCGGTCTTAAGCCTGTTGTCAAGTGATATCACTATCAGTTACCCATAGCCTCATTAAGCTTGGCAACGATCTCGTCGGCGTCCACGCCGTGAACCATGCACGCCTGCTCAACGCTCTCGCCTCTTGCAGAGGGGCAGCCCAGACAATGCATACCCATTCCGAAGAAGATAGGAGCAGCAGCCTCGGGGTTGATATCAAGAATATCGCCAATGATAGTGTCCTTTGTAATAGTCATGAGTTTTTATTTCCTTTCTTTTATTTGCAGCGCAAACTGCACTGCCGTGTATAAATACAAATATACATATTATATTATATCACATACAGCGCCGTTTGTCCAGTAGTATTGACCAAAAAACGCGAATAATCCCCGACTGCCGCCGCGGCAGGCAGGCAATGTACGGCTTTTTCTGCGTGCACGTCAATTGTCTATTGCAAACCTGCCGCATTAGTGATATAATAAACGCAAGCGTTTATTATACGATTAAAATGCCTTGCACATTCGTT
>JBJESD010000040.1:0-17754 GCA_051882595.1 Oscillospiraceae bacterium
TAGGCTTTGTGCCATGTTGCCCTTTGTTGCCCGACGTCGTGTCGGGCTTTTGGGGCAACTGCACAGACATCCTATCTGTGCCTGCTGATTATGCCGCTGACGACGCAGATGTGCCTTTATCGCCAGCCTGAGCCCGATATATCATAAATGATAACCCCAGTATAACATTCTTATATTTTACAAACGCAGAAATGTTTGTTATAATATTAACGAAGTCAGACGGAAGCCGAAAGCTTCCGACAGAATACTAAATATTCAGGAGGAACACCATGGAGAACAAGACTTATGAGATCGTGGACAGCGTTGAAAAGCTCGAAGAGGCATTCAACCGCACAAGGAAAGCGCAGCAGGTTTTCGCACACTACACACAGGAGCAGGTAGACAGGATTTTCTTAGCCGCTGCATCCGCCGCAAACAAGGCTCGCATTCCCCTCGCAAAAATGGCAGTCGAGGAAACCGGCATGGGAGTAGTTGAGGATAAGGTGATCAAGAACAACTACGCTTCCGAATACATCTACAACGCATATAAGGACACAAAGACCTGCGGCGTTATCGAAGAGGACAAGGCTTACGGAATAAAAAAGGTTGCGGATCCTATCGGCGTGATCGCTGCCGTAATCCCCACAACAAACCCCACCTCCACAGCGATCTTCAAATGTCTTATCGCACTGAAAACAAGAAATGCGATCATCATTTCTCCTCACCCCAGAGCAAAGAACTGCACCATCGCCGCTGCAAAGCTGGTTCTTGAAGCAGCAGTTGAGGCAGGCGCACCCGAGGGCATCATCGACTGGATCGACGTTCCCTCCCTCGACCTGACAAACATGGTAATGAAAGAGGCAGACATCATCCTCGCAACAGGCGGCCCCGGCATGGTTAAGGCTGCATACTCCAGCGGAAAGCCCGCCCTCGGCGTAGGCGCAGGAAATACGCCGGCTATCATCGACGACAGCGCGGATATCCTGCTTTCGGTAAGCTCCATCATCCACTCCAAGACCTTCGACAACGGTATGATTTGCGCTTCCGAGCAGTCGGTTATCGTGCTTGAAGACATATACGATACAGTAAAGAACGAGTTCGCAGCAAGAGGCTGCTACTTCCTCACGCCCACCGAAACCGAGAAAGTAAGAAAAACCATCATCATCAACGGCGCGCTTAATGCGAAGATCGTCGGTCAGCCTGCCGCAAAAATCGCTGCTCTCGCAGGTGTTGAGGTTCCGGCAGGTACAAAGATACTTATCGGCGAGGTCGAAAGCGTAGAGCTCAGCGAAGAGTTCGCTCACGAGAAGCTCTCTCCCGTTCTGGCAATGTACAAGGCAAAGGATTTCGAGGACGCCCTCTCAAAGGCAGAGCGCCTTATCGCAGACGGCGGCTACGGACATACCTCCTCGGTATACCTCAACGAGGTAACACAGACCGAGAAGATAGCTCAGTTCAGCGAGCGCATGAAGACCTGCCGTATACTTATCAATACGCCCTCCTCTCACGGCGGTATCGGCGACCTCTACAACTTCAAGCTTGCCCCCTCTCTCACTCTCGGCTGCGGCAGCTGGGGCGGAAACTCCGTTTCTGAAAACGTTGGTGTAAAGCACCTTATAAATATCAAAACAGTTGCTGAAAGAAGGGAAAATATGCTTTGGTTCCGCGCACCCGAGAAAATCTACATCAAAAAGGGCTGTCTGCCCGTTGCCCTCGATGAGCTGAAGAATGTAATGGGCAAGAAGAGAGCGTTTATCGTAACCGATACATTCCTCTATCAGAACGGCTACACAAAGCCTATCACAGACAAGCTGGATGAAATGGGCATCGTTCACACAACATTCTTCAACGTAGCCCCCGACCCCACTCTTGCTTCCGCTAAGGAGGGCGCAGCACAGATGACCGCATTCGCTCCCGATACCATCATCGCACTGGGCGGCGGCTCCGCAATGGACGCTGCAAAGATCATGTGGGTACTGTACGAGCATCCCGAGGCAGACTTCATGGATATGGCAATGCGCTTCATTGACATCAGAAAGAGAGTGTATACATTCCCCAAGATGGGCGAGAAAGCATACTTCATCGCAGTTCCCACCTCCGCCGGTACAGGCTCCGAGGTTACTCCCTTCGCAGTTATCACAGATGAAAAGAGCGGTGTGAAGTATCCTCTGGCAGACTACGAGCTGCTTCCCGATATGGCTATCATCGACACCGATTTCCATATGTCCGCACCCAAGGGACTTACCGCAGCATCCGGTATAGACGCTGTTACTCACGCAGTCGAGGCTTATGCAGCAATGCTTGCAACCGACTACACAGACGGTCTTGCTCTCAAGGCGCTCAAGACTATATTCACATATCTCCCCCGTGCATACGAGAACGGTCAGACAGATGTTGAGGCGCGCGAGAAGATGGCAAACGCCGCTACTATGGCAGGTATGGCATTCGCTAATGCGTTCCTCGGCGTATGCCACTCTATGGCTCACAAGCTGGGCGCATTCCACCACCTGCCCCACGGCGTAGCAAACGCACTGATGATAGAAGAGGTTCTGCGCTTCAATGCCGCTGAGGCTCCTGCAAAGATGGGTACGTTCTCCCAGTATGACCACCCCCACACCCTTGCACGCTATGCGGAGATTGCCGACTACCTCGGTATCAAGGGCAATACAGACGCAGAAAAGCTCGAGGGTCTTATCAGCGCCATCAACGAGCTTAAGGCAAAGGTCGGCATAAAGGAGACCATCAAGGACTACGGCATTGATGAAAAAACCTTCCTCGACACCCTCGACGAGATGACCGAGCAGGCATTTGACGACCAGTGCACCGGCGCAAACCCGAGATATCCTCTCATGAGCGAGATAAAGCAGATGTATCTCAACGCATACTACGGCAAGCACTTTGTAGAGGCTGAAATGCCTGCAAAGGAAGTTGCAGGCACCGCAAAGGCTGACGCAGTAAAAGCAGCATACAACAAGGGCAAGAAGAGCAAGAGAGCGTAATGAAAGGGGCAGAATAACATGAAACTTGACAGAGTAATAGCAGTACGAAACAACAAGACCATATACCGTGACGGCGACACCTGCGTAAAGGTGTTCAACGCCGATTACTCAAAGGCTGACGTGCTTAACGAGGCGCTCAACCAGTCCAGAATTGAAGAAACAGGACTTAACATCCCCAAGATTCTTGAAGTAACAATGGTAGACGGAAAGTGGGCAATCGTATCCGAGTTCATCAAGGGCAAGACCCTTGCCCAGCTTATCGAAGAAAACCCCGACAAGAAGCAGAACTATCTTGCAATGCTGGTGGATATCCAGCTTGAGATCCAGTCCAAGACCTGCCCCCTGCTCAATAAGCTAAAGGACAAGATGAACCGCAAGATCAGCGCCTGCGAGCTTGACGCCACAACAAGATACGACCTGCATACACGTCTTGACAGTATGCCAAAGCACAACAAGGTCTGCCACGGCGACCTTAACCCCTCCAACATAATCATCACAGAGGACGGAACACCGTATATCCTCGACTGGGCTCACGCGACCCAGGGCAACGCTTCCGCCGATGCAGCAAGAACATATCTGCTGTTCTGGCTCAACGGCGATATCGACGGCGCACGCGAGTACCTCGACCTGTTCTGCGAAAAGAGCAATACCGCAAAGCAGTATGTGCAGAAGTGGATGCCTATCGTAGCCGCTTCCCAGTCCGTCAAGGGCAACGAAAAGGAAAGAGAATTCCTGCTGTCATGGGTTGACGTAGTTGATTACGAATAATAGGAGGACGCACAAATGAAAATCACAGTATGTATCGGCAGCTCCTGCCACATCAAGGGCTCGCGCAGCGTTGTAGAGCAGCTTCAGTACCTCATCGCAGAGAACAAGCTCGGCGATAAGGTTGACCTCGGCGGCACATTCTGCATGGGAAAGTGCCAGCAGGGCGTCTGCGTTACCGTTAACGACAATTTCTTCTCGGTAACTCCCGACACGGTAACAGAGTTCTTCGAAAAAGAGGTAAAGGCTAAGTTATGATAATACAGGTCTGCGTAGGCAGCTCCTGTCACCTGAAAGGCTCTGCGGATATCGTGGAGCTTTTTCAGAATGCGATACAGGAGCACAAACTGGAGGATGACATCACGCTTGCCGGCAGCTTCTGCATTGGAAAATGCAACCGCGTCGGCGTGACCGTACAGATAGACGACGATATACACACGGGAATAACAAGAGAGAACTTTAAAGAGTTCTTTTCTGAAAAAGTATTGAGCGCTCTCGGAAATGAAGGGAATGAATAAATATGGCTGACTGCCTGACGTTAAAAAAATCCAACTGCAAAAACTGCTATAAATGCATCCGGCACTGCCCCGTAAAGGCGATCCGCTTTTCGGGAAATCAGGCACACATAATAGGAAACGAGTGCATACTCTGCGGTCAGTGCTTCGTGGTGTGCCCCCAGAATGCAAAGGAGATATCCGGCGAAACCGAAAAGGCTAAGGTGCTTTTGCAGGGCGGCGCTCCGGTGGTTGCAAGCCTTGCGCCCTCTTTCATAGCAAACTATGACGGAATAGGCATAAGCGCAATGCGCGAGGCGCTTCAGAAGCTGGGCTTCTATGATGTGGAGGAAACAGCGATCGGCGCAACCTTTGTCAAAAACGAATACGAGCGTATGCTTGCAGAGGACGACCGGGATATCCTGATTTCTTCGTGCTGCCACTCAATCAATCTGCTTATACAGAAGTACTTCCCGAACGAGCTGAAATATCTTGCCGATACGATTTCCCCGATGCAGGCACACTGCGCCGATATCAAAAAGAGAATTCCCAATGCAAAGACGGTGTTCATTGGTCCGTGCGTTGCCAAAAAAGATGAAGCGATGTACTACGAGGGCAGCGCAGACGCTGTCCTCACCTTTGAGGAGCTGACAAACTGGCTTAAGGCTGAGAACATCGAGCTTAAGCAGGAAATGGACAGCAGCGTAAACAGCCGCGCCCGTTTCTTCCCCACCACCGGCGGCATTCTTAAAACAATGGAGCCGGCAGTCAACAAATATACATATATGGCGGTGGACGGCGTGGATAACTGCATCGCCGCGCTGCGCGACATAGAAAGCGGAAAAATACACAAGTGCTTTATAGAGATGTCCGCCTGCACGGGAAGCTGTATCGGCGGTCCGGTAATGGAAAAGTACCACCGCTCGCCTATCAGGGATTATGTAGCGGTCGCAAGCTATGCCGGAGCGGAGGATTTCGACGTTGTTCAGCCGACGCCCGACGCAATGCGCAAACGCTTCACCTATATCGAGCACAGACTTCTTATGCCCTCCGAAACAGAGATAAGCAGCGTTCTGCGCAAGATGGGCAAAACCAAGGAGTCGGATATGCTTAACTGCGGCTCGTGCGGCTACAACACCTGCCGCGAAAAGGCAATCGCTATCTGTCAGGGCAAGGCGGAATACTCAATGTGCCTGCCGTTCCTGAAAGATAAGGCGGAAAGCTTCTCCGACACCATAGTAACGAATACCCCAAACGGTCTTATCGTGCTTAACGAGGACCTCGAGGTTCAGCAGATAAACGACGCGGCAAGAGCGATAATGAACATCCGCAACGCGTCCGATATTCTCGGCGACCAGGTTGTTCGCATACTCGACCCGACCGTGTTCCTAAAGGTTCTGCACAACAGCGAGGATGTCCGCAACAAGCTGACATATCTCGCCGAATACAACCGATATGTAGAGCAGACAGTAGTGCACGACAAGGACTCGCATTTGCTGATAGGCATTATGCGTGACGTAACCGAGGAGCAGAAAGCAAGAGAGAAAAAGGACAGCATCAGCCGTCAGACCGTTGAGGTCGCCGACAAGGTCGTAGAAAAGCAAATGCGCATCGTGCAGGAGATAGCCTCGCTGCTTGGTGAAACGGCTGCGGAAACTAAAATTGCTCTTTCCAAATTAAAGGAGTCGATTTCCGATGAATAATCTGTGCGCCGATATCGGCTATAAAAGCATTTATCATTACGGCGAGGAGCTTTGCGGCGACCACGTCGATATTGTGGAGCAGGACGAAAACTCTACCGTAATAGTACTGGCGGACGGTCTGGGAAGCGGCGTAAAGGCAAGCATACTCTCAACCCTCACCTCCAAGATAATATCGACAATGATGGCGGCAGGTCTGCCGCTCGAAGAATGCGTCAGCACTATCGCCGCAACTCTCCCCGTTTGCTCGGTGCGCGGAGTAGCATACTCAACCTTTACGATAATGCACATCAAAAACAACGAGACCGCCGAGCTTATCCAGTATGATAATCCCCACGTCATACTCATACGCAACAACGCAAACTGCGAATATCCCAAAACCGAAATGAATATCGACGGCAAGCGCATATACAAATCCACAATAAAGCTGTGCGAGAACGATATCTTTATCGCAATGAGCGACGGATGCCCCCATGCAGGAATCGGCACAGCGTACAACTTCGGCTGGAAGCGCGAGGATATCGCAGCATTTATGGAGACGATATCCCACTGCGGCTATACCGCCAAAACACTCTCCACAATACTCGTGGACGAATGTAATAAGCTGTACGGCAACAAGCCGGGCGACGACGCCACAGCCTGCATAGTCAAAATACGCAAGAGAGAGCCGATGAATATGCTGTTCGGTCCCCCATCAAACCGAAGCGACTGCGACCGCATGATGTCGCTGTTCTTCTCGAAAGAGGGAAAACACATCATCTGCGGCGGAACAACATCCTCTATCGCCGCAAAATTCCTTGGCAAGCCGCTTAAGCCAAGCCTTAACTTCGTGCGCTCGGATATCCCCCCGACAGCAGAGCTGGAGGGCGTAGACCTTGTGACAGAGGGCGTTATCACGGTGAACCGCGTTCTCGAGTATGCAAAGGACTACCTCGACAAGAACGAAAGCTACGAGCACTGGAGCTTCAAGCGTGACGGCGCGTCGCTTATCTGTCAGCTTCTGTTTGAAGAAGCAACCGATATCAACTTCTATGTGGGCAGAGCAATAAATCCGGCACATCAGAATCCCGACCTGCCGATAAATTTCAATATAAAGATGAACCTGGTCGAGGAGCTTTCTGCCTGCCTTAAAAAGATGGGCAAGCGCATCAAGGTCAGCTATTTCTAGGAGGTAAGCCAATGAGAAAATTCGATACAAAGGTACAGCACCTTAAATATAAAGTGCTGCGCGAGGTAGCAAGGCAGGCATGGAACGATACCCTGCTTGATAACGTACTGGATATCCCGAAGATAATCGTGCCCGGAAAAACCTCCACTATGCGCTGCTGCGTCTACAAAGAGCGCGCAATACTCGCCGAGCGCGTTAAGATAGCTATGGGCGGCGACAAGGATAACCCGAATGTGATAGAGGTAATAGACATCGCCTGTGACGAGTGTCCTGCCGCAGGATATGACGTCACCGACTCATGCCGCGGATGCCTTGCGCACCGCTGCGAGGATGTCTGCAAAAGGGGAGCTATCTCCTTCGACCACAACCATGTCGCTCACATTGATAAATCCAAGTGCGTGGAGTGCGGACAATGCGCAAAGGTCTGCCCCTACTCCGCTATCGTCAACCGCAAGCGCCCCTGCCAGATAGCCTGCAAGGTCAAAGCAATCTCCATCAACGAGGATAACGCCGCCTCAATCGACAACGAAAAGTGCACAAGCTGCGGCGCGTGCGTTTACCAGTGTCCTTTCGGTGCGATTACGGATAAATCCTATATCCTTAACGTTATCGACCTTATCAGGAAAAGCGAACAGGGCAAAAACTATAAAATCTATGCCATCGTTGCGCCCTCTATCTCAAGCCAGTTCACATATGCAAAGCTCGGACAGGTGGTATCCGGACTTAAGCAGCTTGGCTTCCATACCGTTGTCGAGGCTGCCCTCGGCGCAGATATGGTCGCTCAGAGCGAGTCCAGAGAGCTTGCCGAAAAGGGCTTTCTCACAAGCTCCTGCTGTCCTGCCTTTGTGAAATATATCGAATCCCAGTTCCCCGACCTGCTTCCCCTTGTATCTCACAATCTGTCCCCCATGGCTACAATTGCAAAGTACATCAAGGATACCACCGAGAATGCAAAAACCATATTCATCGGCCCGTGCACCGCAAAAAAGGCGGAGGTTCAGCGCAGCTCAGTCAAGCCCTATATCGACGCCGTTCTCACCTTCGAGGAGCTTCAGGCGCTGTTCGACAGCCGCGATGTGGATATCACCGCTTTGCCCGAGGATGTACTGGACAACGCATCCTATTTCGGGCGTATCTTTGCCCGTTCGGGCGGTCTTTCCGACGCAGTCGCCCAGGCGCTTAAGGAGCAGAACATCGACTTCGCGCTGAATGCCGTTTCCTGCGACGGCATAGAGGAGTGCCGCACGGCACTGCTCAAGAAAAGCAAGAATGTGCTTGACGGCAACTTCATCGAGGGAATGGCGTGCGTGGGCGGCTGTATCGGCGGCGCAGGCTGCCTTACCCACGGTATAAAGGATAAGTCCGAGGTGGATAAGTACGGAAGAGAAGCATTTGAAAAAACTATCTCGGACGCCGTTTCAGTGCTGAAGTAAGCCTCCGGTACCTATTATTAATTGGCAGCACCCCACAAATTCGTACATAAACCAACGCATTTTTGCCCGCGGCAGGTGCATATGTATGAATTTTTCAGGTGCTGCCTTAAAATTTCGCTCAACCACTTGACAAAACAGGATTTGTCTGATATAATAGCAATGTTGCTGTTGAGTATTTTTACTTTACACCCTCGGAGATGACTTAAGAAAAGGCGGTTATTATGGAGCATGACATAAGCTTTGTGCTGCTGCTTGATATCTATGGCGACCTGCTGTCAAACGGGCAGAGAGAAGCGCTGGATATGAAGTATAACGCAGACCTGTCCCTATCCGAAGCAGCCGAGGAGATTGGCGGAGTAACGCGGCAGAGCGTGCATTACTCAATAAAAAACGGCGAGCGCAGACTGCTGGAGCTTGAAGAAAAGCTCGGGTTCGCAAAAAGGCTGCGCACTCTCTCGGCACAGCTTGACAAAGCCGCCGGCATACTGGAGGATATAAGCGCCGATTACAGCAGCGACAAGCGTTTCGATGAGATATTGCACATCCTCTCCGAAGTTAAGAGAGGACTTTGATAAAGGCGGTGATAGCATGGCTTTTGAAGGACTTTCGGGAAAGCTTAATAACGTATTCGGCAAGCTTCGCGGACGCGGCAAGCTCAACGAAAAGGACATCAAGGACGCAATGCGCGAGGTTCGCATGGCGCTGCTTGACGCGGACGTAAACTACAAGGTCGCAAAGGACTTTGTGGCAAAGGTCAGCGAAAAGGCAGTCGGCGAAAAGGTAATGGAAAGCCTTACCCCCGCACAGCAGGTCATCGATATCGTTCACAGAGAGCTTATCGAGCTTATGGGCAACACCACCGCAAAGCTGGATTTCCCCTCAAAGCCCCCGTGCGTTATCATGATGTGCGGCTTGCAGGGCGCAGGTAAGACTACACACTGCGCAAAGCTTGCAAAGCACCTTATACAGCAGAACAGACGTCCCCTGCTGGTTGCGTGCGACGTTTACCGTCCTGCGGCGATAGACCAGCTTAAGATAGTGGGCGAAAAGGCAGGCGCACACGTTTTTGAGATGGGTCAGTCCGACCCCGTAAAAATCGCAAAAGAGGGCATCCGCTACGCAAAGGACAACGGCTTTGATGTCGTGCTGCTGGATACCGCAGGCCGTCTGCATATAGACGAAACGCTGATGACAGAGCTTAAGAATATCAAGTCCGAAACAAAGCCCAACGAGATACTGCTGGTAGTTGACTCCATGACAGGTCAGGACGCAGTAAACGTTGCGGAAAGCTTCAACGAGGCGCTGGACATCACGGGCGTTATCCTTACAAAGCTGGACGGCGACACAAGGGGCGGCGCGGCGCTTACCGTGCTTGCCATCACCGGAAAGCCTGTAAAGTTCGCCGGTATAGGCGAAAAAATCGACGACATCGAGCCGTTCTATCCCGACAGAATGGCAAGCCGTATCCTCGGCATGGGCGATGTGCTTACGCTTATCGACAAGGCAAAAACTGCACTTGACGAAAAGACGGCAATGAAAGCCATGCAGAAGATGCAGGAAAATAAATTCGACCTGAACGACCTGTATGCACAGTTCGAGCAGATAGAAAAAATGGGCAGCATATCATCCATACTTAAGATGCTGCCCGGCGCAAACAAGATCGACGAAAGTCAGATCGACGAAAAGAAAATGCCGCGCACAAAGGCTATCATCTCCTCTATGACCAAAAAAGAGCGCGAGAAGCCCTCTATCATCGACGCAAAGCGCAAGCGCAGAATTGCTGCCGGCAGCGGCACCAGGGTCGAGGATGTAAACCAGCTGCTAAAGCAGTTTGACGCTATGCAGAAAATGATGAAGCAGATGGGTCTTACCGGCAAGGGCAAGGGCAAAAAGATGCGCATTCCCATGAATATGCTAAAGCAGATGGGAAATATGGGAGGTCCCGGCGGATTTCCGATGTAAAACCGATTATTCATCGCAGATATCCTGCGTGAAATAAAATTTTATGAAAGGAGAAAACAAAAATGGCAGTAAAAATCAGACTGAGAAGAATGGGCGCTAAGAAGGCTCCTTTCTATCGTGTAGTTGTTGCTGATTCCCGTTACCCCAGAGATGGCCGTTTCATCGAGGAGATCGGCACATATGACCCCACCAAGGAGCCTGCAGCCGTTAACATCGATATGGAGAAGGCTAACGAGTGGATCAAGAAGGGCGCACAGCCTACCGATACCGTCAAGAGACTGATGAAGTAATTCTGACAGTTATCCGGTGCGGGCTTAAGCCCGTTTGAACGATAACCCCAAGGAGGGATTTTATATGAAAGAGCTTCTGACTACTATTGCGTCTGCCCTCGTTGAGGATAAGGCTGCAGTACAGGTCACTGCCGATGAGCCCGACGAAGAGGGCGTTGTGGTTTACCACCTCCACGTTGCTCCGGACGACATGGGCAGAGTAATCGGCAAGCAGGGCAGAATCGCCAAGGCGATCCGCACTGTAATGCGCGCAGGCGCAGTTAGAGCCGATGAAAAAATTTCCGTTGAGATCGACTGAATAAGTAAAATCCGAGGTCAATGCCCCGGATTTTGCTTTTTCCTGCCGAACTGTACGATTTTCGCCCCGGGGCTCAAGCCCCGGGGCGTTCATTTTGCAAAGATGAAACTTATTCCTTTTTTATTGCAACCTTTCTGCCGTCCGGTTTGTTTTATTAGCAGAATGAAGCGCGTGGAAATCCGATATCAACAACAATGCCGCACCATCATATATCAATAATTCTGCGGCATTGCCTTTGTTCAATAAGGAGGTTACACTATGAAAAGACTATTTTCACTTATGCTTGCTTCTGCAATGCTTATCACCGTTTCCGGCTGCTCCGCTAAGGATGTCGTTATAATCGAAGAGGACATTATGGCGCCCGATTCAATGGCAGGGGCAGGGGCTTCTCCGGCTGAGCCTACTCGCACGACAGGCGCAGGCTCAGGCGTTATGGAGGACTCCGCCTCGCTTATTAAGGGTATAACAGGCGATGATTGCGCAGAGTACGACTACGCATTGACCGACGGCGCATTTGCTCCAGCAATGGACGGAGCTGACGGAGGATACTTCGCTGAAATAGGCGTTTCGCCCGAATACATCGAGAACTATATCCCACCCGAGGCAGGTCTGCTTACAGGCGGCGAGTGGCGCGACAACGACCACTGGAACGACTGGGTATCCCTCTACCAGAGCCATCCGGAATGGAATTACTACCACGATATCTGGAAGGTCGCATTCACCAACCGACATGAGGTGATAGTAACCGCCGGCGGCGTCCCGGTTGAGGGCGTTGTGGTAAAGCAGAGCGACGGCGCAGTTAATTCCGCAGTAACCGATAACCGCGGCAGAGCTTACCTGTATTTCGAGAACAGCAATGGCGATACGGAATGCGAGATAACCGCCGAATACGGCGGCGTAAGCAAATCCATAACTGCCGATTTAAAGGGCGACAGCAGCCTGACTATCGACCTCGGCGAGATACAGCAAAACCGCAAAAAATCCCTTGACCTAATGCTTATGATAGACACCACCGGCTCTATGTGCGATGAGCTGATATATCTGCAAACAGAGCTTGATGATGTTATCAAGCGAGTTAAGAATGATAATCCCAACCTTGATATCCGCGTAAGCGTCAACTTCTACCGTGACGAGCAGGATGAATACGTCATCCGAAGCTTCGACTTCACAAACAATATCACCGACGCGCTGAACGACCTTGCACAGCAGTATGCGGACGGCGGCGGAGATTTCCCCGAGGCAGTTCATACCGCACTCAACAACGCACTGAACGAGCACAGCTGGGCAGAAGACTCCACAAAGCTGATGTTCCTCGTGCTGGACGCACCGCCACACGAAGACTTGCAGGTAGTGGCTGAGGTCAACAAGCATATCGCGCAGGCAGCGGAAAACGGCATACGCATTATCCCGGTTGCCTCCAGCGGCATTGACAAATCCACCGAATATCTGCTGAGAACAATGGCGTTCATGACGGGCGGCACATATACCTTCCTTACCAACGACAGCGGCATAGGCGGCGACCATATCGAGCCGACCATCGGTGACTATCAGGTAGAATCGCTGAACGACATGATGGTGAGAATAGTCAACGATTACCTCGCAGCTCCGACAGCCTGAGACGCAATCAGCCGCATGGCTCTGAGCCTTTGTCACTTCATATAATGCCGACAGGAGTTTGTATGATAAACAGGCTCCGCCATAACCCTGTATGTCTCCTACTCCTCCCGTACTGCAATGAACCATCTGTCGGATTACTTCCTTTTCGCAGAAATCAACGCAGAAAATGCCGCGGACATCGGCAAAATCTCGGTCGAAAGATATTGCAGAGATCAATAATACAGCATAAACGGCTTGCCAAAATATCAACGGCAAGCCTTGCTGTTTTCCCAAAACATTGTTGTATCGCTCTATTGGTAATGCCGAAAAATGCAATCGAACTGCGGTTGTTGAAAATCATTGGTGAAAAATGACAAAATTATTGATAAAAAAATGGCAATATACATGAATTATTAACAAAACTATTGAAATAAAATGGTGATTGTGATACAATAAGCATAAGGAATAATATCCTCTTGTATGATTTTTTAGTGATTTTGCGCAAGAGATATTTTTCATTACTTTACAGGAGGTATACATTCATGGCAATTATTGTGCCGGAAAAGTACGGCGTGCCGCTGCATCTTTTCCATCAGGGTGAAAACTCACATGCATATGAGTTCTTCGGCGCACATAAAATAATGTCAGGCGGTAAAGAGGGCGTGGTTTTCCGCGTATGGGCGCCGCACGCCAAATCCGTCTGTGTTGTCGGTGATTTCAACCATTGGGACAGAACGCGCAGCTACATGAACAAGATCAGCGACGGCGGCATCTGGGAGCTGTTTATCGAGGGCATACGCGAGCTTGATAACTACAAGTACAGCGTCGAAGCGCCCGATGGACTGATAAAGCTTAAAGCAGATCCGTATGGATTTTACATGGAAGTACGCCCCAACACCGCCACAAGATTCTACGATATCGAGGGATTCAAGTGGACAGACGGCAAGTATCTGAAGGAGCTTGCAGCCAAGAATATCTACGAGAGCGCAGCAAATATATACGAGGTCAACCTCAGCTCGTGGAAAAAGGATGGCGAAAGCTACTACAACTACCGCCGCCTTGCCGATGAGCTTATACCATACATAAAGGAAATGGGCTATACCCATGTAGAGCTTATGCCCATAGCAGAGCATCCGTTCGACGGAAGCTGGGGCTACCAGCAGATAGGCTACTATGCGCCTACATCCCGATTCGGTACACCCTTCGATTTTATGGGCTTTGTGGACAAGTGCCATAACGCAGGCATCGGCGTTATCATCGACTGGGTTCCCGCTCACTTCCCCAAGGACGCGGCAGGTCTTTATGAGTTCGATGGCACCAGCTGCTATGAATATGAGGATCCGCTTAAGCGCGAGCACAAGAACTGGGGCACCCATGTCTTTGACTGGGGCAAGCCCGAGGTTCAGTCTTTCCTTATCTCCAACGCAAACTACTGGATAGAAAAATACCATATCGACGGTCTGCGTGTGGACGCGGTAGCTTCTATGCTGTATCTGGACTATGACCGCCGCGACGGCGAGTGGCGTCCCAATAAATACGGCGACCACGGAAACCTTGAGGCGATCGCATTTTTCCAGAAGCTGAATACAGCGCTTTTCAGGGAGCATCCCAACCTGATGATGATAGCCGAGGAATCAACCGCATGGCCTATGGTCACAAAGCCTGCGGATATCGGCGGTCTTGGCTTTAACTTCAAGTGGAACATGGGCTGGATGAACGATATGCTTCGCTATATGTCCATGGATCCGCTTTCCAGACCGTACAACCATAACCTAGTCACATTCTCGTTCTATTATGCTTTCTCCGAGAACTTTATCCTGCCTATCTCTCATGACGAGGTAGTGTACGGAAAATGCTCGATGCTGGATAAGATGGGCGGTCCGAGAGAATTCCGCTTTAACTCTATGCGTACATTCCTCGGCTATATGATGGCTCATCCCGGCAAAAAGCTGATGTTCATGGGTCAGGAGTTCGCACAGTATAAGGAATGGAACTTCCAGACCGGTCTTGACTGGGAGGTGCTGGAGTTCGAGCCGCACTATAAAATTCATCAGTTTGTAAAAGACCTAAACAAGCTGTATAAGGAACAGCCTGCGCTTTGGGAATGCGACACCAGCTGGGAGGGCTTCCACTGGATATCCAGCGAGGACAATGCAAACAGTGTTATCGCATTCAGACGTATCGCAAAAAATAAGGACGAGGTTATCTGCGTATGCAACTTCCAGCCTGTACGCCACGAGGTGTATGATATCGGCGTTCCTTATTATGCCGACTACGTAGAGATACTCAACTCGGATGACGAAAAGTACGGCGGCACCGGCGTAAAGAACAGCAGGATCACGGCTGTTGATGAGCCTATGCACGGAGAACAGTACAAGATCACGCTTGATCTGCCTCCGATGTCCGTTATGTACTTCACCATAGAAAACAAGCGCACACCACCCTGCAAGGCTGCCAAGGAAGCCGCTGAAAATTCAGCCGAAATCACCGAGGACAGCTCTGCTGAAGAAACAGTTATCACCGCAGAAACCGGCAAAAAAAGCTGCGACGCTGCGAAGGAATAATGAAAATATCACGGCTTTATGCCGGGACAGGAGGAAATATATGAATCACATTAAAAAAGAGTGCGTAGCCATGCTTCTTGCAGGCGGTCAGGGCAGCCGTCTTTACGCACTGACGCAGGATATGGCAAAGCCTGCAGTTCCCTACGGCGGAAAGTACAGAATCATCGACTTCCCACTCTCCAACTGTGTAAATTCCGGAATCGACACCGTAGGCGTACTCACCCAGTACCAGCCGCTGGTGCTCAACGAATACATAGGCAACGGTCAGCCATGGGGTCTTGACAGGGCGCACGGCGGCGTGCACGTTCTTCCGCCCTACGAAAGCGCCGCAGGCAAGGCATGGTACTCCGGTACTGCTAACGCAATCTATCAGAACATCGGCTTTGTAGACAGATACGACCCCGAGTATGTAGTTATTCTTTCGGGCGACCACATCTACAAAATGGATTACTCCAAGATGCTGGATTACCATAAGGAGCAGAAGGCTGACGCCACCATCGCAGTGCTTGAGGTTCCGTGGGAGGAGGCTCCGCGCTTCGGTATCATGAGTGCACATCCCGACGGCACTATCTACGAGTTCGCAGAAAAGCCTGCCGAGCCTAAATCCAACCTCGCCTCCATGGGTATCTACATCTTTACATGGGAAAAGCTCAGAAAGCACCTTATCGACAACGAGAACGACGAGAGCGCAACAAAGGACTTCGGCAAGAATATCATCCCCATGATGCTCGCCAACAACGAAAAGATGGTTGCATACCACTTCGACGGCTACTGGAAGGATGTCGGCACTATCGACTCCCTCTGGGAAGCAAATATGGACGTGCTGGATCCCAATGTTCCGCTTGACCTGCTGGATGACAGCTGGAAGATCTACTCGAGAAACCCCGTAATGCCGCCTCACTATACAGGCACCAACAGCAAAATCGAGAACTCTATGGTAGCAGAGGGCTGCGAGATCTACGGAACGGTGGACTTCTCCGTTCTGTTTGCAGGCGTAGTTATCGAAGAGGGCGCAGTGGTAACCGACAGCATCGTAATGCCCGGCTCTGTTATCAAAAAGGGAGCAGTTGTTGAGTATGCCATCGTAGGCGAAAACTGCGTTATCGGCGAGGGTGCTCACGTTGGTGACCGCCCCGAGCGCATTGAGGATAAGTCGCAGTGGGGTGTTGCCGTTATAGGTCACAATGTTAATGTATCAGCAAACGCTGTTGCTGCCCCCAAGGCAATGATTTCTAAGGATATTTAAGATAGGAAAGGATGTTTTTGATATGGCAAGTATGGCTAATGTTTTAGGACTTATTTTTGCTAATATGCATGAAACCTGCCTTCCCGAGCTGACAAAGGGCAGAGCAATGGCTAGCGTGCCTTTCGGTGCAAGATACCGTCTGGTCGATTTTCCCCTCTCCAATATGGTAAACTCGGGTATTACTCAGGTAGGAATAATCACCAAGCACAATTACTACTCCCTCATGAACCACCTCGGCATGGGCAGTGAATGGGATCTCGCAAGAAAAACAGGCGGTCTGCATATCCTCACCCCCTACGGCAGAGAGGGCAGCGGTATCTACCGCGGCAGACTTGAAGCGCTTGCAGGCGCGGCTGAATTCATCCGCGAGTCCAACGCAGAGTATGTGGTTATGGCTGACGCAAACGTTATCGCTAATATGGATATCAAGCCAATGGTGGATTTCCACGAGAAGAGCGGTGCAGATATCACCTGCGTATACGGCAGGGGCGTTTATACAACAGAAAGAGCAATCACCAAAACCGTGCTCTCCGTTGACGAGAACAACAAGGTTTATGATGTTCTCGCAAGACCTGCTATCAGCGGCGAGATGAATGTTTCGCTTGATATGTTCGTGATGAAGAGAAAGTTCCTCGAGGATATTATCCGCGAGTCCGAATGCCGCGGTCTGTACAGCTTCGAAACAGATATCCTGCTCCATAAGCTGCACGACTACAAGATCTGCGGCTATAAGTACGATAATTACTTCGAGATCATAGACAGCATGAAGACCTACTACAAGGCTAACGCCGATATGATGAACCGCGACATCTGCCACGAGGTATTCAACCTCAACCGCCCCATCTACACAAAGGTACGCGATGTTGCTCCGGCAAAGTACGGTATCGAAGCAAATGTCAAGGGCTCTCTCATTGCAGACGGCTGCATTATCGAGGGTACTGTAGAAAACAGCGTGCTGTTCAGAGGCGTTGTTGTTCAGAAAGGTGCCATTGTTAAGGACAGTATCGTAATGCAGGATACCGTCATCGAAGAAAAGGCATCCCTTATCGACGCGATTGCCGACAAGGATGTAACAATATCCAAAAACCGCGCTATCACCGGCTCCAAGGATTATCCCGTATTTATTTCCAAGGGTGCTATCGTTTAATCGGATAAGCATAATCAGACAATAAGCAAACCGCCTTTGATTTTTCAAAGGCGGTTTTAGCTTGTCGAAAAACTCAGTTTATGCTCGCGCAGCGAGCATTTGTAATCTATTTT
>JBJESD010000041.1:0-17397 GCA_051882595.1 Oscillospiraceae bacterium
CCCGAAAGCCGCTGTTTGACAGCCTCTCCCCTGCCGAGCTCGAAACGCTGAAGCTCATTTTTCTGAGAGATATGCCGCAGTTCGATGACAGAAATTCTGTGCTGCTGATTACTCAGCCGCTGTATGAGGACGGCATAGTCCTGTCCGAAACAGAACAGATGGAGATTTATCAAAAGCTTGCCGCGAAATATACCGAAGGCTATTCTTTGGTCATAAAACCGCACCCACGCGATAAGGCTGACTATTCAGCGGCTTTCCCGAAAGCGGTTATAATAGACAGCAATATGCCGCTGGAGATAATCGCATTGATTCATAAACCCGAATTCAGATGCGTAATCTCCCTTAATTCATCGAGCGAAAGAGTAATTAAGGCGGATAGTTATGTTAATGCAGCCTCTAAAACCACCGGCTAAAGCCCTACCCTCATCCTCTTGCATATTTTCCGTTTGCACACATATTTTGCCCAATCCCTCGCGGATTGGGCTTTTTGTTTGCTTTATGTGGATAATCATAATAGATTTCAAAGAAAATCCCGTCAAAGCTGCGGTAACGCAGAACTTTGACGGGATTGATTATTGATAACGGTTCTTTACAACTGCTTTTTTGCCCTGTTGTATTTCAGATCGGTTATCTCAGATGCAGGGTGAAGTTATGCAGTGGGTGTTGCATACTTGATATCATCAGCAGTAAATGTTGTCCATGCACCGTTAATATAAGCCTGTACAAGGAAGCCGTACTTCGTGTTGTTCGTCAGACCGGTTACAGTGAAGCTTGTGGCGGTAGTTGTGCCGCGGTTGGTGTACTGACCGTTAAGAATACTATATACGATGTACTTGCTTGCACCGGAAACTGCATTCCACTTTACTGTTACCTGAGCGTTGCCGGGAGTAACGGTAATAACAGGCTTAGCGACAGGAGTAGCGTACTTGATATCATCAGCAGTGAATGATGTCCAAGCGCCGTTTACATAAGCCTGAACAAGGAAGCCGTACTTTGTGCCGTTCGTCAGACCTGTTACAGCGAAGCTTGTTGCGGTAGTTGTGCCGCGGTTGGTGTACTGTCCGTTAAGTATGCTGTATACGATGTACTTGGTTGCACCGGAAACTGCGTTCCACTTTACTGTTACCTGACCGTTGCCGGGTGTAACGGTAATAGCAGGCTTAGCAGCAGGAGTAGCGTACTTGATATCGTCGGAAGTAAAGGGCGTCCAAGCGCCGTTTACATAAGCCTGTACAAGGAAGCCGTACTTTGTGCCGTTTGCAAGACCTGTTACATTGAAGCTTGTTGCGGTAGTTGTGCCGCGGTTGGTGTATACTCCGTTAAGGATGCTGTATACGATGTACTTGGTTGCGCCGGAAACTGCGCTCCACTTTACTGTTACCTGAGCATCGCCGGGAGTAACGGTAATAGCAGGCTTTGCGACAGGAGTAGCGTACTTGATATCGTCGGAAGTAAAGGGCGTCCAAGCGCCGTTTACATAAGCCTGTACAAGGAAGCCGTACTTTGTGCCGTTTGCAAGACCTGTTACATTGAAGCTTGTTGCGGTAGTTGTGCCGCGGTTGGTGTATACTCCGTTAAGGATGCTGTATACGATGTACTTGGTTGCGCCGGAAACTGCGCTCCACTTTACTGTTACCTGAGCATTGCCGGGAGTAACGGTAATAGCAGGCTTAGCGATAGGAGTAGCGTACACGATATCGTCGGAAGTAAAGGGCGTCCAAGCGCCGTTTACATATGCCTGAACAAGGAAGCCGTACTTTGTTCCGTTTGTAAGACCTGTTACGGTGAGGCTTGTGCTGGTCGTTGTGCCGCGGTTGGTGTACGTTCCGTTAAGGATGCTGTACACGATGTACTTTGTTGCGCCGGAAATTGTGTTCCATGTCAGCTTTACCTGACCGTTGCCGGGTGTTGCGGTAACGACGGGCTTAGCAACAGGAGTAGCGTACACGATATCATTAGTAGTAAAGGATGTCCATGCGCCGTTTACATAAGCCTGTACAAGGAAGCCGTACTTTGTGCCGTTTGTAAGCCCCGTTACAGTGAAGCTTGTGCCGGTAGTTGTGCCGCGGTTGGTGTACTGACCGTTAAGAATGCTGTATACGACGTACTTTGTTGCGCCGGAAACAGCGTCCCATGTCACCTTGACCTTCTTGTCGCCGGGAACTGCCTTAACGTTCTTGGGACCATTGCTCTCGTTTTCGGTGAATGCCTTTATGCAGACATTGTAGCTGGTAGCGGAGAATGATGTAGTGCTGCTGCAAGCAAGCGTAGTGTTTGCTGCGTAAGCATTACTGTCCTTTATCATATAAGCATAGGTATCAAACACTACCGCAAACTTCTCGCCCTTGGTAAGGCTGATAGGATTGGGCAGCTTGTAGGTGTGATATCCTGTAACGGTATCAAAGGTGCTGCTTGTGTAAACAAGCTTGCCGGATGTGGGCTTGGAAGCGTCGGTAAGACCGGTATAGATTCTGATAGTGCAATCGTAATCATCTTCCATGAACAAAGCAGAAACTGCCTTAAGCGACTCGTTGCCCCTTGCGGTGAATATGTTAGCAAAGCCATGAGTTGCATATGCTACATTATAGCCGTTGCCGTCCCACTGATAGATGTTCTTGTAGTCGTTAACGGGAGCCATTGTGTAAGCAGCGATCGCATTGATGGTTGTCTCCTCGTAGGACATCCACATCAGACCGTTGTTGCCGAAGCCTGTGCCCCAGCTGTTCTTGATAAGCCATGCGCCGTTGGAGGATGGCTTGGACAGACCGTTGACGGTGCTGAAGTTGTCCTTGCTGAAGTTATCATCCCAGCCGACGAGAGAAACAGCGTGACCACCGTCGCTTATGGATGCAGTAGGATTGTAGTAGGTGAATATCGAACCCTCGTTCTCTGCTGCATATCTGTGCTTGTATGTAAGGTACAGGGCACCGTTATTCATAATTGCCTGCTTGATAGCAGTCTTATCGGTTGTGTCAAGGAAGGTTGCGTCGGTCAGATGAGCATAAGAATCATAACGATACTTCTCGTCAACCGTATAGTTGCTGGAGGAAACGTTGTAGGGGACTGTGGAGTTGAGCTCTGCACCGGATCTCTTGGCAAGCGTGCAGATAGCGTCCCAAACAAAACCGCCTCTGTTATAGGAAGAATATCCCAGCTCTTCGCAGTCGCCGTATGTAGGATCGCTTGTGCTGCTGGGACCTGTACCCAGGGTGAACCATACCATGTGCTTTTCGGAATAGTCGATCGAAGTGTTGGCAAGCCCCTGTGTGATCATGTTGGACTCAGCCGCCGAGCAGCCGGCAAAGGACCAGCAAGTGCCGTAAGGGTTCTGGTTCTTGACCGAGGTAACACGGTTGTAGTCGTACAGGTTGTAGCTTGTGGGAAGTGCAGTGTCAAGCATATCAGTGTCTGCGCCTTTGCCCTTGGGCATGAACGTATACTCGTTGCCGTATTCGTCCACAAACACTGCGTCCTTAAGACCGAACACAGACGCCTCTGTATCCTTGACAGTCAGCTCTGCAGGCTTATATCTGTCGGCAAAGTAGTCAGCAGAGCCTATTAAAAGCTCTTTTTCCTTCTCGGGGAATTCCGCTGCGGCAGCTAAGGTGATATTAGCCATCGAAACAGCAGCAAGCAATCCGGCGAGAATACTTCTGAATTTAGATGCTTTCATAAATTAACCTCCATTGTAATATTTTCGGGAATCAAGTACTATAAAATACCTTTTATTTCCTGAATTTCACACTAATTATACCACTAATTTTCACAAAAGTCAATAGATAAACACATTCAATTTATATGTATGCTGCAATGGATTTCGGACATTGGAAGTAACATACAGTTGAGAGACAGACCAAAAGCCTCGGCATTTCTGCCGAGGCTTTCTCGCAGCTGCTTTTACTGCTTTCCCACGCCATTTGTCTGCTGTCCGTCGGGTGAAGAGGTATCAACCGCACCCTTTGACGCTGCAACAGCAGCGTTTTCCGTTATCTCAATTCCGAGATCCGCGATTACCGCCCTTACCTCCTCGGGAAGCTCCTGTCCGCTTTTGATGGCTTGCGCAGCGAGCTCAGCCTGCTGCTCCGTTACCCCTGCGGCTGCTATTACGTCCGCATACTGCGCCATAACCTCGTCAACGTTTTCGGGGGTGATATCAATGCTCGACTTGACCTGCGGAATCTGCCTGCCCTCGGCATTGATAGTGTAGTCCTCGTGATAGATAAGCTCGCTTACTCCCACAAGCTCGTAGCCCTCGCTGCGCAGCTTTGACAATATCTCGGGAAGCGCCTGCGTGGTGTTCTCAAGGTCGTTGTGAAACAGCAGTATCGAGCCGCTGCCAACTCCGTCAAGCACCTTTTTTACTATATCCGCAGGAGCAGGCTCTTTCCAGTCTACACTGTCAACACCGGATAGGGATGGAACATCGTTACAACGGCAGGAATAATACCGCGCGGCGGACAATATACTTCTACAAAAAGCAGGAAGGGAGTGCACTATGAACTACCAAATCATCAATACATACGCCGCAAAAACCCAATCCGAAAAGGATAAGGCGAAAACCGCCGCCTCACAGCAGATTTACCGCGAGCTTCTCCGATATAATGAAAGCCGCTGCGCGGCTGATGTTCAGCCTTTGACGACAGCGCCGTCAATTTTGCCTGACGGCGAAGCTGCACGAACACAAGCCGAGAGCAAATCGGAGCGCAAAAGCGCCTGAGCGCTGAGGGGACGACAAAATGACGGCTATCTATGCAAGACAAAGTATAGACAAAAAAGACAGCATCTCGATTGACACGCAGATTGATTTCTGCAAGCGCTTTGCAGCAGCGGAGCAGGAATACAAAATCTACACCGACAAGGGCTGGAGCGGAAAGAACATTGAGCGCCCCGAATTTCAGCGCCTGCTGTCGGATATCAAGCGCGGCACGATTACAAAGCTCATTGTGTACAAGCTGGACAGAATAAGCCGCTCGCTGCACGACTTCTCCAACCTCATGGAGCTTTTCAGGCAGTACAACGTGGAGTTCGCCTCCACCGTCGAGACCTTCGACACCTCCACCGCTATCGGACGAGCCATGCTGGGTATAATCATGGTTTTCGCCGAATTGGAGCGCGAGAATATCCTTATGCGCGTTAAGGACAACTATTACGCGCGCGGCGAAAAGGGGCTGTACCTCGGCGGACCTCCGCCATTCGGCTTTGACAAAACTCCTACCACCCTCGGCGGTATCAAGACCTCGGTGCTTATGCCGAATACCGATATGCTCACCGTGCAGTTTATGTACGACGCGTACCGCGAGGAGCGGACATCGCTGGGCGACATCGCAAAGCAGCTTAACGCAGACGGCATTCTGTCGCCGAACGGCTCCTCATGGGACAGCAACATGATAAGCCGAATCCTCCGCAATCCGTCCTACGTCATGGCGGATACCGACGTTTACCGCTACTACAAGGAAAAGGGCTGCAGGATACCCACTCCCGTTGAGGAATTCACGGGAGAGCACGGCTGTTTTCTGTACGGAAAGCGCACCTCCAACGAACGCAAGTACACCAACGTTAAAGACCATGTCCTGACGATAGGGCTTCATGACGGGGTTATTCCGGCGCAGGTCTGGCTTGATGTTCAGCACAAGCTTGACGGAAACAGGCAGCTTAAAAAGGGCAAATCCGGCACGCGCTCATGGCTCACGGGGCTGATAAAATGCGGAAACTGCGGCTATGCTCTGCGCGTCATCAACACGGATTACTTCTACTGCTCGGGCAAGGCGAACAAAAAGGTCTGCGAGGGCTTCAACGGAAATCCAAGAATTGATGATGTTGAGCAGGCTATAAGGGAGCAGCTCTTCAAAAGGTTCGAGGAGATACGGGATATTTCAATTGAACCGGACAAGCCCGTGCAAAGCCCTGCCGTAAACAAGCTGAAAATGCGGCTGGAGAACGTTTCCTCGCAGATAGACAACCTCGTAGACAAGATAGCGGCGACCTCCTCGGCAATCGGAAAGGTGCTGGAGGGCAAGCTTGAGGCTCTGATAAAGGAGCGCGGCGAAATCGAATCGCAGATAAGCAGGCACTCCGCAGGCGCGCCTCAGCGGCTCAACTACAAGGACGTGCTGCCGCTGCTTTCGGAGTTTGACGCAATGCCAGTCGAGAGCCGAAACGCTATCGCAAAGCAGTTTATTCACAAAATTCTGCTATGGGACGACAAAATCGAAATTGTATGGAGGTTCTGAGAATATCGCCGCAGTCAATCTGCGGCGATTCTGCTTGTCGAAAAAATCGATTTTGCAGGGTGGCGAGAAGCCCTCAGATGCACGAATAACACTTCGTGTTACTCTGAACGCGCCCCACGACTAGGCTTTGTGCCTGTCGTGGGGCGCAGTGACAACGCAGATGAGGGTTTATCGACAGCCTGTATCGCCGCGTTTTTTTGCGGCGATTATTTTTTGTAACTTTTAACACACCAACTACCTTGTAATAAACAAGGGTAACGGATTTGGTAATACCGGAATAATGAAAGGAAGATTTGTATGAAAAAGAAAACAGATTACGCGACACGGTTGTGAAATCAATAAGGCTTTCTTCGCTTTATTCTCTATCTGCCGTTATGATAGATCATTACAGGATTATCCTGATTTTCTGCCCGGACAAAAAATAACCTTAAATCTATATAGGTGTACCGGAGGAAAATCACCAAAAACACATCTCAACGAGAAAAGCATTGAAATGCACTGACTTGTACTAACATAAAAATACACAAATCAAGGAGGATATTATGATTATAATTGATAGTGAGGGGCTGCTTTTCAGCCCACTTATAACAGCACGGCAAAGGAGTATATACGTCCGGCTAGGCGGCTAAAAACCAATCCGTATGACACTGAAACGGCAGGAGCGTGGGTGCTCCTGCCGTTTATGCTTCAATATAACCTCTCACGGATTCCATTTTTCAGAACTCGTCATCATCCTCATCATAGAAATAATTACTCATCATAACGTCAATCTCGCCTTTCAGCAGAGCGTTATCACAATCCATATCGTAATCCCGGTAATCCCATTCGCGGTAGCGGTTCTTCTCGTATACAAACCCGCTGCTTCCCGTTTCGTCGGTTTTCTTTATCAGCTCCATCAGCTCAAAGGCAGGGATATCGTCTACTATGCCACTGCCCTCTCCGGCGATGATTTTCGGATATGAAGTGCCCTTTCCGCGAAGCATTGGCTCTGTCGCAACAAGCTCCAGTTCGAATTGCTGGTCGCAGCCGTAGTCGTAGGTCATCAGCAGCTTGTCGCCGATTTCCATTTTCAGCTTGCTTAATCTTGTCATGCAAAGCATATTGCAAACGGTATCCTCGGGAGCGGTTTCAAGCTCCTCTATGTCGAGGAAATATTGTACGCCTTTGAAGGTCATTCCGAACAGATGACAGGCAAGCGTATCAAATGTAGAAAGCACCATACACCCCAGCCGTGCGAGGTCGTAGCTTGACGAAACCTGCGCCATGCGCCATATCCTGTTTTCAACGCCGAGATATGTAATTCTGAGAGTATATACCTGTACAGCCATTTCTTTTTCCTTTCGTTTTGCCCGTAAATTCTGTCCGAAAATACGTTACAATTCATGCGATTCTCTTTATATTATAGAGCAATAATAACAACAAGTCAAGTAATATTTAAAAAAAGTAAAAAATTGTGCAATAAAACCGGCTCGGAGAGCGATTTCTGTCCACATCAATACGGATAGACTACGGTAACGTCCGTCATATTACCGACAGCAGACAGAAAACTGTCTGCGTAGTTGGAATTGCGAACAATGTCAGAAAAGCTTAGCTTGACAAGAGCGATAGAGCGTGATATAATGCCATCAATAAACGCTCGTTAGCTGTGTTTTTGAATATGAAGCAGCTATCGGCAGAATGGGGGGCAGTTTTATGATATACGATATTACACAGCCGCTGTTTGAGTGCGAGGTGTTCCCCGGCGACCCGAAGCCTGTCAAAACATCGGTTCGCAGAATGGAAAACGGCGACGCCTACAACATGACGGCAATCTCAATGTGCGTACATAACGGCACGCATATTGACGCGCCGTTTCACTTTCTGAAAGACGGCAAGGGTGTGAATGAAATTCCTCTCGAAAAGCTTATCGGGGCGGCGTATGTGGTAAGCCATGAGGGCGAAGTGACCGCGCGTGACGCCGAGAGTATTCTTGAAAGAGCCGCACGGGAACATCGCGGCGCGGAAAAGAAACTCCTCATCAAGGGCAGAGCCGTTGTCACTCTTGAAGCAGCGCAGATTTTTGCGCAGGCGGGAATAGATTTGCTCGGTAATGAATCGCAGACGGTAGGACCCGAAAACGCGCCGATGGCGGTTCATCTTGCGCTGCTTGAAAAGGAAGTCGTACTGCTGGAGGGAATAAGGCTTTCGGCAGTCGCGGACGGCGCGTATTTTCTTAATGCTGCGCCGCTTAATCTGACAGATACGGACGGTGCGCCGTGCAGAGCGGTGCTTATGGATTTCACTCATTTGCATTAAAGAGCAAACAACAAAAAGGAAGAATTACATTATGAATAACCTAACAATACGACCCGAAGAACACAAGGACTACAAAGCAATCGTATCGCTTATTCTGCGCTCGTTCCGCGAGGGCACAGACTACTCCGACGGCACGGATATTATAGCGCTGGTAGAGGAAATCCGCGATTCGGAGTATTACATACCCGAGCTTTCATTTGTGGCGGAGCTTGACGGTGAGATAGTCGGGCATTTTCTTTTCTCGCATTTTCCGCTGTCAACAACGCGCGAGGGCGGCGATAAGAGCGACTGCAAAATTGTAATGCTTGCGCCCGTGTCGGTTCACGCCGACTATCTGCGCCGCGGAATCGGCTCGGCAATGCTGAAAATGGGAATCGAAAAGGTGCGCGAGGCAGGCTTTAACGGCATAACCGTCGAGGGCGATTTCAGGTTCTACAATACAGTAGGCTTCCGCACGTCATCGGAATACAACATTTTCCCGACAAGCGGTTTCCCGATGAAAGAGCCGCGCTGTATGATGTGCCGGGAGACCCGTGAGGGCTCGCTTAACGGCGTGAGCGGCTATATCGTTTACGATATGTACTACAACGCATAGGCGAGTGATGAATATGGAATACCGTATCAGACCGGCGACAGAAAACAACTGAAAATCAACGTATTTAATATCCGAATAACAATTCGACCGCTCCCCAAAGCAACAAATCGGCTCGGGGAGCGGTTTTCCATCTGTATCGGGCGGTTGCATCAGATGTGGTTATCAGAAGCCAAGGGATAATACGAACGGTTCTTGTTGTATTTGCGAGAAGCTCACTTTACCCCATTTTTCTCGCAGCATTTCTTTATTCCGGAGATTTTGGTTTATCTTTCAATTTTTTCTTTCTTTGTGCGATTCTAATGAAACACAACAGTATCACAGCCTAGTCAAGGAGGTTTAATTGACAAACAGCCTTATCTGTGATATAATAAACGTAAACGTTTATTACACGGTTTAAATGCCTTGCTCATTCGTTCGCCTTTGGAAAACTTTGTGCATATCTGCAAATTTTTCCACGAAAGAATGAATGGATCGTCATTTCAACGTTATTACAAACAATTGTGTGCAGCCGATACGGTTGCCGGAGGTGTATTATGACAAACGATAAGCCATTGGCACAAAAAAAGGAATTCTGCCTGGCTGCTCTTGTATATTTCGTCGTTTTTGCGATCATTCTCTCGCTTAATCTTAGGTGCGGATACATCACGGATGATTTCCATTTCCGCTTTGTGTGGCTGGATTTTATGCCCTCAGAAGCCGACCGACCGGTAAGCTCTCTGGGCGATATATTCGAGTCTATGGCAAACTACTACAACATGAGCGGGGGCAGGGTCCTCGCCCACTTTGTTGTGTACCTTCTGGTGAACATGAACTGCAAGGTTATCTTTGATGTGATTAATTCCGCTATGTTCATCGTGCTGGGTCTTCTGATATATCGCGCCGCATTCGGACAGGAGCGGATAAAGGCTTTGCCGCAGGCGATGATATACGCTTCCATGTTCATGCTGCTTCCGTTTTTCGGGGATAATGTGCTGTGGCTTTCGGGCTCCGTCAATTATCTGTGGGCAGGCACACTGCTGCTTGCCACTATCCTCTATTTCGGTCGGCACTATCGGGATAAGAACATACTGAAAAAGCTGCTGCTGCTTGTGATGGTGCTGATAAGCTCCTCCACCAACGAAACCACCGGCGGAATGCTGTTTTTGTGGATAGCGGCGTTTCTGATAACCGAGAAGCAAAAGCCGAATCTTACCGCCGTATTCTGCCTTGCGTTGTGTGCGGTGGGAGCGGCAAACGTTGTTCTGGCTCCCGGAAACGCAGCACGCGCTGATGAGATAGGCAGCATAAGCCTGTTCGACATCAAAGAGGCTTTCGTGGTCTTCCAACAGTATACGGTGTGGCTGTTTGAGAATTACAGGATTCCGCTTGTCATTGCTTCGGCAGGGCTGATTCTGTTGGTCAGGTTCGGTCAAAAGGATCGCGCAATAAAAATGCTGCCATGGATGATATCCTCCGCAGCAGGCTTGTACGCACTGGTTATGACAGGATTTCAGACCAACAGACCGACCTTTTTCCCGATACTGATAATGCTGGCAGGCATATGGAAAATACTGCATCACGTTACCGAGATGTACCGCGGCGGCGCCTTTGGCGACATGAGCGAAGGCAACAAAATCTTCTGCTTTTCGCTGATATGCGGAGAAATAGTGTTCTGGTGCACAGGCAGGCTGAGCAATGCCGTTTTCGGCTCTGCATTGGTAGAGCTTATCGCCGCCGTTATCGGTATATCGGCAGGATATGGGCTGTATAAGCTGCTTTCAAAGGACGAAAACCGCTCGGCTTTTTTCGAATACTGCAACAAGCTCAACGGCAGAGCGCTGAAGAAGACAGGCAAATGGGCGGCGGTGTGCGCTGCCGCGGTATGCTGCGGCTTGATAGCGTTCAACTATGTACAGTACTTCGTGGCAATGGACAGGGCGGACAAGATAATTGTCCAGAGATACAACGAGTACATAAACGGCGACGAGCTCGAACGCTTTGAGAACAAATCGGAAGGATGGTTCTTCTCGTATCAGTATCACATCAGCCTCGGCGTTAATGAGTATAACTTGCAGTGGATAGAAAGATGCGTTGATTTTGAGATAGACGACCCCGAGCTCAGAATGTTTTTGTAGATAAGTCAGCCCTGCGATATGCGTCCTTTCAATAACCTTGCGGCGCATATCGCAGGGCGGTTTTTAGCTTTTTTTCACGGCTTCGTCACGAATTGAAGAAAATGTCATCCGGTTGACAAATCGCTGTATCGGGTGTATAATTAATTTGTTTGGTTTTTAAATTACTTTTTTTAGAGGTTAACATATGAAGATAGCAGCAGTGATAATGGCAGGCGGAAAAGGAGAACGCTTCTGGCCGAAAAGCCGCAGCGGCAGACCAAAGCAGTTCCTTTCCCTGACGGCAGACGGGGAAACTATGATACAAAAGACGGTAAGCCGCCTTTCTCCTCTTGTGGCTTTGGATGATATATTCATCGTCACCAACCGGAATTACGCGCAGCTTGTGGAGCAGCAGCTTCCCGAGATAAGCAGAGAAAACGTGATATTCGAGCCTGTCTCCCGAAACACCGCGCCCTGTATCGCTATTGCGGCAGGAATAATCCGCAAACAGTACGGCGAGGACGCTGTAATGCTGGTGCTGCCCTCCGACCACTTCATCAAGTTTGACGCGCTGTATCTTGATACGCTTAAGCTTGCGGTCAGAAAAGCGGAACAGGGCGTCAATCTGGTCACGATAGGAATATCCCCCACATATCCCGAAACAGGCTACGGATACATAAACTTCTCCGCAAAGCTCAGCAGCGACGGTGCGTACAAGGTCATCCGTTTCGTGGAAAAGCCCGAAATTGACGCCGCCAAGCAGTATGTAAACAGCGGAGAATACCTCTGGAACAGCGGAATGTTCGTGTGGAAGGCTTCGTCTATCCTGAAGAACATCAAAGAATTTCTGCCGGACATTTACAGCAAAGCAGAGCAGATAAGCAGCGCATACGGAACAGACAGGTTTGACGATGTGCTGTGCGAGGTGTTCCCGTCTATGCAGGCGGAGTCGATTGATTTCGGCGTTATGGAGCGTGCAGAGAACATTTTCACGATACCCGGAAGCTTTGGCTGGGACGATGTCGGAAACTGGCTGGTGCTTGAGCGGATCAATCCCACTAATGAATACGGCAACATCACCGTCGGAGACGTGATAACCATCGACACCAAGAATTCCATAATTTCCGGCGGAAAGAAGCTTATCGCGACAGTCGGTATCGAAAACCTTGTCGTGGTAGATACCGAGGACGCACTGCTGATATGCTCCAAGAACAACACTCAGGACGTGAAAAAGGTTGCCGAAACACTGAGGCTATGCAACAGAAACGATCTTATCTGAACAGCGCTTTTCGGAAATGTCCACAAAAAGAAATGAGGATCAACATATGTTTCAGCAAAAAATCAAGGAGTACATGAAAGGCTGTCTGCCGCTTGTCGTACTGTTTGTGGCGGCGTGCGCAGCGGAATTGCTGTTTGTGTTTCCGGTAATGACGCATGATTATGTCAACTACGACAGCTGCTATCAATACGCGCTGACGCAGCATTCCATCCCGGAGATATTCGAGCTGCTGCCGTACGATTACAGCCCTCCTTTCTATGCTATTGCGCTTAAGCTGTTCACGATGGCGTTTGGAAACTCTCTTATAGTGATGAGGACTTTTTCGCTTGCTGCGATTTTCGGTATGTTTTTTGTTGCGGCTTTCCCTGTGAGAACTCTGTTCGGAAACTGGTCTGCCGGAATATGCCTGATACTAACCTTCTGCTCGACCGCTATGCTGGACCTTATGACCGAGATTCGTCCCACCATTTTTGCAATGTTCTTCTTTATGGCGGCAACGGTCTATGCCGTGACGGCGTACAGTCGGGAGAAGAGATACGCATATATCTGCATGACCGTGTTTTCGGTGCTTTGTATGTATACGCACAACGTTGCTCTGGTGGGAATGTTCTGTGTTTATGTCGTTCTGCTGGCGGTATGCCTTTTCAGAAAGCAGTACAAAAAGCTGAAGTATTTCTTTATCAGCGGAGTGATAAGCGCAGTGCTGTATATCCCGTGGCTTGGGGTCATTTTAAGCCAGATAAGCAATGTAAAGGAGCATTTCTGGACCTCCTCTGCCGGCATCTTCACCCAGATAAGCTGGATAGTGGGAGAGAGCTTTTCCTCAAAATCCAACAGTTTTGACACATTGATACTCTTTGTGGTTTCATTGAGCCTATTCTTTGTATTTATTCATCACATCGACCTCAAAAAAATCAAGGGCGCACAGAAAATCAAGGAAGTAATCAGAGTGCCCGAGGACAAAGGCGCATATTGGGAGCTTTTGCTTTTACTGCTGTTTATTGCCGCTTCATTCCTGCTGCTTGGAATCGTTAATCTGTTCCTCAGAAATATCGCCTCACAGCGTTACTATGCAATAATTTCAACGGCATGGCTTGTCTTCTTTTCCGCGCTGGTGGGCAAATTCGGAAGCCGAATATGCAACCTTTTCTTGTCGGCGGTGCTTTTGATAAATCTGTGCTGGAACCTCAATTATTATAATGCAGAAATCGAAACATCCGATGGAACGAATATCAGAGAAGAGATCAATAGGGTATTTGCGGACGGTGATATTGCGTTCCTTCATACACACGAGCGGTCACTCGGAACTTTTGCATACTATTTCCCCGAAGCAACGCATTATGTGTGTGATGAGATGTACACGGTTCTCGTCACCTCTGATGTGTTCCCCAATGTTGTGGATATCGGCAGCTTTAAAAACATCGCCGATTATACCGATAAATGCATTGTTATCACGACAGAATGGGATTTGAACGAGGACAGCGATTACACAAACAACAGCGAAGTAATTGAAGAACTGTCACAGGACTATGATATCATACCGCTTGTGAATTTCAGGCTTGCCTATAAAGTAGCCACCAAGTCGTATGATATCGCTGAGATGACAAAGAAATGATCCATATTGCGAAATAAGTGCAGGTATCTTCATAATATGATGCAGCCCAAACAAAAACCAACCGCTCCCCAAAGCCTCGTAAATCGGCTCGGGGAGCGGTTTTTCCTATCTTTCAATTCGATAATATCTCTGCCGCAGATTTATTCCGGCGTTACAAGATTTTACTGTCAATTTTGAACTTTTGGTATTGATAATGCGAAATAATATGCTATAATACATGTGTGTATCAGTTTATATGCGCTTCGACATGAAATCTATAAAGGAGAAATTGCTTATGAAAACAAAATAATTGTTCAGCAAAGTAATCTGCGTCTTGCTTAGTAGCATAATGCTGGCAGGCACGGCTTCGGCAGAGTATTCCGTTATATTACGGCGGCACTTTATACTTGGCAGACGGCGCAGTATCAGCAGAATGGGACGGCACTGCCGCAGCCTCTTTCGACGGCGGTGCAGGTACTGAAGCCGACCCGTACCGTATAGCCAACGGCGAGCAGCTTGCATTGCTTGCACAGTATGTTAACAGCAATAATGCAGATTATGTTTCAGCATACTACACTCTGACTGCGGATATTTTGCTTAATGACGACATTAACAGCGAGCCGAACGAGTGGAATTCCATCGGAGCGAGGGAAGGCGGATGGCCGGACTCATCAGACCGACCTTTTCGGGGAACCTTTGACGGCGCAAGCCACAAGGTCATCGGCTTGTATCAGACCGGCGACAGCGCATACGGATTGTTTTCATATATCAGCGAAAGCGCTACGGTAAAGAATCTCAGCGTTACCGACGGTAAAATAGTGCCCGGCGATATAGGCGTCGGAGCGATTTGCGGATTCAACGAAGGTAAGATAAGCAACTGCACTAATGAAGCGGATGTTATTATCTCAACAGAAGCTAGTGGTCAGGCAGGCGGCGTATGCGGAATAAATAATGGCGGTACGATAGAATACTGCTACAATAAGGGTGATATATATTGCCGATACTGACCTTTCTGCCGGTACTATGGGCGGCGTGTGCGGACAACTGTATGGCGGTACTATAAGCAACTGCTGCAATGAAGGCAATGTTTCCGGAAAAGACAATATCGGCGGCGTATGCGGAAGTGCTTCATATGGTCCTGCCGGTGACCCTGCCGGTTCTGTAAGTAACTGCTACAATACAGCCAATATTACCGGAAATAACTATGTCGGCGGCGTGTGCGGATATAATGTTGTCCCCGTGAGTAATTGCTACAACACCGGTGAGATAAGCGGAGCGTCATATATCGGCGGTGTGTGTGGAAAGTCCGGTGATTACACAATAAAGGACAGCTATAATTCGGGCATTATAACCGGAAGTGTTCAGTATGTCGGCGGCATTTGCGGACTCTTCTCCAACAACAGCGGTGATACCGAAGATATTATCAGATGCTATAACACAGGCAATATCCGGAATACTCTTAAAACCAGCTATGCAACGTCCGGCTGCACCGGCGGTATATGCGGACAATTCTCCGGTAACACTTTGAGTCTGTGCTACAACACCGGCAGCGTTTCCAGCAACGATACATATTATACCGGTGGTATATGCGGAAAAGCCAACGGTTCATTAGAAACCACCAAAATAAGCGAGTGCTATAACAGCGGCGCGGTAACATCTTCCAATGACAGAGTCGGCGGTATCGCAGGACTGATTGACGGATGTGCAATTGAAAACTGCTACAACACGGGTGCGATTAAAGGAAAGCAGTATGTTGGTGGCGTGTGGGGAGAATCAAATAGCGCTCCGGTGAAAAACTGCTATAACATCGGCGAAGTTACAGCGACAGGAACTTCTTCAAGAGAGCCATATTTCTACCCCGCAGGAGAAAACGATGGCGATATATCAAACGTATATTATAACAGTGATGTCAATGTTGACATCTACAACCAAAACCCCGGCTGGGGCAGATCCATCGCGCAGCTCACTACTGAAACCGCAATTACCGACCTCGGCTTTGATACAGAAAAGTGGAGCAAGAAAACCAATACCGAAGAATACCTGTATTATCCTGACCTTAAAAATATTGCGAACGACAATCCGGCGTATTCAACAAGCACCCCCGTGCCCTCCGGACTGACCGCTTCCGCAGAGTTCAACAGCATAACGCTTTCATGGGACGAATTCAGCGGTGCAACCATGTATGCTGTTTATTACAGCACGGATGGCTCCCGATATGAACTGGTTTCTGATACTGTTACAGACACAAGCTACACGATTACAGAGCTTGTAAGCGGCAAGAAATACTACTTCAAAATAAGGGCATATGTCTCCGAGGAATGGACTAATTGCTCGAATACTATTGACGTTGATACCGACTACTTATACATCAGAGCCCACAGCCTGCTTTTAGGCGATGATATCGGCGTGAAGTTCTATATAAGGCTTGCTGATAGTGTTATCGCTGATGAAAACGCATATATTAAGTTTACAGTAAACGGCAGAGAATCCGATCTTCTTGTAAGCGATGTTTATTACGATTCTTATTACGGCTACGAGTTCATCTACCCTGTTGCAGCAGCAGAGATGAACGACATCATCACAGGGCAGCTTTATGTTGGCGGTCAGGCGACCGGCGATAGTTTCACCTACTCTGTAAAGACCTATGCTGACTATATCCTCGCCAATTCGGAGGAATACGCCAATGAGGTTCCGCTGGTTAATGCGATGCTGAATTACGGTGCAGCAGCCGAAAAGTATTTCAGAGGCAGTACTGAGTTGGAATTCACCAAGCCTGATGTGGATGTGTCTCAGCTTTCTGCGTATAAGTACACCGTGACCGACAATGACGCTGCTTACAGCTTTGTAGGTCAGGTAATAAGTCTGAAGAACAAGGTCACCGCGAAGCTGTATTTCAGCGGCGGAGAGTTCACGGTCAATGACTTCAAGGTGACGCAGAATGGTGATGAAATTGATGCGAAGCGCCTTTCAGTCGGCAGCGATACCAACGGAATGTATCTGGCAATTTCCGGCATATCCGCAGACAAGATGGGTGAGCCGTTCAAAATTACTGTCGGTGGTATAACAATACGCAATTTCTGCGTTTTCAGCTATGTAAAGGGAGCAATAAACAGCGACATAGAAGGACTTGCTGATGTTGTTTCTGCTCTGTATGCATACGGCTGCGCAGCAGAAAGTTACAGCAAACTATAATCAATACCGCTTGCAGGAAACGCTGGAATGATTATTCTGTTTTTCTAATTTATCATTAACCTGCTGTAAACAATCCTAATATAAAACCAACCGCTCCCCAAAGCCTCGTAAATCGGCTC
>JBJESD010000042.1:0-16582 GCA_051882595.1 Oscillospiraceae bacterium
TATGCGAAGATGGAATCTCCCGAAGATCTGACTCTTGTTAACGGCCTGCCAAGCAGCTACACACGCATCGTATCCGGCAAGGCTACGGCATACACCGCAGGATACAACGCAGTGACTGCAAGCGGCAGACCTGCCGAGATAGGAACAGCGGCGGTAAATCCCAATGTTATTCCATACGGAAGCGAGCTTTATATCGTCGCACAGGACGGCTCCAGAGTATACGGCTATGCTATTGCGGCGGACACCGGCATTGCGCTGATGGATGGAACGGTTGCCATCGACCTTTATTTCGGCAACCGCTATGAGCATTACTACGACAGCTGCAACTGGGGCGCGGTTCAGGTCGATATCTATATTCTCTCCGAGGGCGAGGGTTATTGATCCGCCCGATTGACATGAATGAAAAAGACACCTTTGATAGTAAAGGTGTCTTCAGTCTGTCGATAAAGGCACATCTGCGTCGTCAGCGGCATAATCAGCAGGCACAAAGCCTAGCTGATATGCCGCTTCAGAGTAACACGAAGTGTTATTCGTGCATCTGCACCTTTCTCGGCAGCCTGGGAAAGATACTTTTTCAACAAGCTCAGACACCTTTGATAGTAAAGGTGTCTTTTTTTATATAGTGTATATACGGTGAAGGCTTACATTCTCAGTGCGGCTACTGGTTTCATCGTTGCTGCCTTATATGCAGGGTACGCGCCGAAAACGGCTCCGATAGTGCCCGAGGCGGCAGCGCACAGCACAACGGCAGTGATGTTGATGGTAAGGTGTATGCCCAATGCGGCGCAGCCTATTGCCGCAGCGGCAAGCCCTGCCGCTATGCCTGCGGTGCTTCCTGCAAGGGTCAGAAGAATGCTTTCGGTCAGAAATTCGCGGCAGATCATTGCGTTTGAAGCGCCGATAGCTTTTTTTATGCCTATTTCGTGGGTGCGCTCTCCTACGCTCATCATCATGGTAGTCATTACGGATATTCCCGACACGACCAGAGATATTCCGGCAACCAGCGACAGCGAGGTAGTTACCGTTAAGAGAATATCATCCAGCTGCTTTTTCTGCGAAAGCAGATTGTTTATCACAAAGCCGTCGGTGCAGCCGCTTGTGCTGTCAAGCACCTTTTCTACGGCGTCGACAACGCTGCTGTCGTCCATGCTGTCGACCTTGATGGCAAGCCTGTCGTATGTGCTTCTGCCGCACAGCTGCTGCATGGTCGAAATGGGAATATACATAAATCCGGGAATGATATTGGTCATTGCACCCTGAAGTCCGCTTAATCCCGTGCTTGCGATGCCGATAATGCGGAATGTGTGATATCTTCCGCCAAGATACAGCATTATTTCCTTGCCGACGATGTTGCTTCTTCCGTAGGTCTTTTCGGCAAAGGACTCGTCAATTACACAAACCTTTGAGTTTGCGGCGCAGTCCGAGGAGTTGATAAGCCTGCCGTGCTTGGCGTCCAGAGAAATAAGACGGTCGGCAGAGTTGTCCACTCCCCAGATATAGGTGTTAAGGCGTCTGCCGATGATTTTTGCCTCGGATACGGACGCCATCAGCGGCATTACGTCATTGACCCCGTCAATGCGGCTTACCGCTGCTATGGAGGAGTCCGTCAGCGTGATACCGACAGAGTTATCCGCTGCCTGCGCCAGCAGCGTGTCTACACCCATAGAAACCAGTGTGGAATTCACCTGTGCGGTGCCGACGCTTCCGACTGTGGAGATAAGCACGACAGACATTACTCCGATTGCGATGCCTGCCATTGTCAGTACCGACCGCGTGCGGCAGCGGAATATGTTGATAAGTGATTTTCGCAGCTCCATTATTCCTCCGATTGTACCATTCTTATATAGGTTTTGCCGGATAATTCTTCGGGCGAGGTAAATACAAGGTCGCTCTCCGAAACACCCCTTATTACTTCCGTGCCGTCCGAAAACTCCGCTCCCGTAAAAATATTCTGCCGCACCGCCTTGCCGTCTTTGTAAAGGTAGATATATTCGCCTGCTTCGTCCTGACCTATCGCATTATACGGAAGAACGCAGATGGTTCTGGTTTCTTCAAGCTGAAAGGTCACATCTGCCGTTAAGCCCGACTTCATACGGGGGTCGCTGAAATCGGGTGTGATAGTCACATCCACCACTGTTTCCAGCACAGCGCCGCTGTACCTGTTTCTGGCGCTGCCCGAGATCCCCGACACTGTTCCGGTCATTACCGCGTCCGGATATGCCGACAGCGTAAAGCTTACCGGCTGACCAACCTCTATGGATGAAATGTACAGTTCACTTACCGGCGCGGTCATTACCAGCGTATCGGTGCCCGCTATGGTGCAGATGCTTCCGCCTGCCTCAACTGCGGCACCGTTTCCTGCGATGGACAGGACTTTTCCGCTGCGGTCGGCGGCGATGGTATCGGGTATCAGCCCCACCGCGGCGGATATACCGGACGATGCAAGGGAGAGATAACTCAGCTGCCCCATGCTTTCGATAAAGGAGGCGCTGCCCTCCTTATCCACCACGGCAACGGTATCGCCGGCTTCGACATAATCTCCCTCTTTCACCGTGCAGCTTTTTATCACCAGCGGCAGTGTTGACACAACATCCGACTGTGACAGGTACGACAGCGTGCCGCAGGCTGTAAGGCTTTTGCAGTAGTTCACGCATTTTGGCGAGGTCAGCGACGCCACGGGCGCTGCGTTGACGGCTATATCGGGGAGGACGCACACTGCTGCGCACAACACGGCGCAAAACGCCAATACCGCTATTTTTCTTTTCATATATATCATCCTTTCACATTTCTTGCTGTATCTAGTGTGGAGAAAATCCTTAGAATTATTCCAACGGAAGAAAAAAACGGGAGTCGTATTTCCGATATTCCGCAAATATATCGTGTTTGTGTATTTTGTATAAAAATGTTGATATTTTTCGTTGTACAAGGCGATTGACATATCTTGGTCTACGTTATACAATTATTATGGGAATTTATTTGAAAGGATAATATGATATGAAATGTAGTAAATGCGGCGCGCCTGTCACAGAGGACGCGAAATTCTGCCTCGAGTGCGGAGCGCCTGTTGAAACACCGTCCGCGGTGAAGTGCCCCTTGTGTGGTGGGGATAATCCGCCCGAGTCGCGCTTTTGTGCGGTCTGCGGCGCGAAAATGTACAAAGCTGCCGAAACAAGCAGCCTGCCCACACCGGAATACGCAGCCGAGAGAGCCATTCCTGCCGAGGGCGGATTTTCTGCTCAGCAGTCTTCGGCAGCCGCAGTTAAGCCGATAAGGAAAAAGAGAACTGCGCTTTGGGTGGTGCTGTCTGTACTGGCAGTATTGGCGATATGCGGAGTTATTATCGGCTTGTTTTTCCGCGGTCTGTTCCTAAATCTTATTCTCGGCAACGGAAGATACGCCTCCCAGCTTGAGGCAAAGAGCGTGCTCGGCGCGGTGGACCTCATTGCACCAAAGGACAAGGAGCTTGCACTGACGCAGGAGGAAATAAGCAAGCTTGCCTCCGACGCCATCGGTGATCTTGCGAAGTCCTACCGTTCTGCCAACACCATGGGCGAGGGTATTCAGGAGTTCGACCTCGGCGGTGTGATTTCGCTTTACAACCAAAAGATGAAAGACACCTTCGGCACCAACGGCGCGGAGATAAAATTCGATTTGGATGCAGAGCTGACGGACTCCGGCAAGGCAATGCTCGGGGTATCGGATGAAATTGCAGACACCATTGACGAGGTGCTTGCTGCGATCGGCGATATATCCTTTGCGGCAGAAGCTGCTGCCGACGAGGAAAAAATACAGGCATATATCGCAATGACCGGCGGCGAAGCCGTTTATGACGTCAAGGTGATTGCCCGTGCCGACGGCACGATTGCGTTATTGCTGCCGTTTGCGACCGAAAAGGGCGTTATGATAAAGCTTGATATCGGCGAGCCTCTCGAGAATCTTGAGGTGGATGTTCAGCTTGAAAAAATAAAGTCTATTGCAATAGACCTTGCGATGATCTACCTCAGACACTATGCTGACGCCGAGGTGGTTATCGAAAAGGGTTCGCTTGAGATGGCGGAAGTCCGCTGCAAGGGCAGACTTGTGCAGGTTGAGATGACCAATGAAAAGGTAGGCGAAATGGCTGCGGAGATGATCGCCTACATTTCGGAAGACGAATATCTTACATCCTGCATTCTGGATATCATCAATTACTGCGGTGCGGATTATACCGCACAAATGCTGAAAGAGAAATTCGACAGCGCTGCGGAATCGGTAAAAGACAACACTAATGTAAGCTTCAAGGTCAACACGGTCGTAGACTATAACAACAACATTCTGGGAAAATCCTATGCTGTCACCGTTGGAGACAGCACATTAGGTGCAGGCTATGCCGACACCGAGGACGAGTTGGGCGCCGCATTGTTCAATGGCAATAAGGACATACTGACCGCGGTGATCGACAAAACCGATGACCACAGCGGAAAGATACATTTTGGCTTAAGCACAGGCTTTGGCGCGACAATAGGATTTAATCTTGACTATTCCGATGCAAAAATAGTGGAATTCGGCACCGGCAAAGTAATGGTAGGCGATTTGCATCTGTATCTTGCAGGTACAAAGAACAGCGAGGAGAGCGGCAGTGCGATAAGGCTAGGAATAAAGTGCTCCGTAGAGGACGGCGCATATAAGAGCAGTCTTTATTTCAAGGCGGCACAGTATGCAAATGTAGCGTTCAATGCTTCGCTTACTCCGAGAGATGTGGCGATTACGGACATTCCGGAAAATCTGCTGGATATAACGGATATCTCGGAATGGTCGCTAAGCGATATTGATTCGCTGAAGTATGTGCTTGAGATGCTCAATGACATCAAGAATGCCGCAGGCTTTGAGGGAAGCCCGTTTGAGGCTCTGCTTAAGCCTATCGCGGATATTGCAATCAAGGCTATCGAGGATAAGCTGTCCGAGGTGGTTCCGTATGATAAAATATCCGCGCTTGCCGACATCCTGTTCGGAGCAAAGTCCGATATCGAGAAGATATACGCGATAGCGGCTGATTTCTGTCCGGACAACATCATAGACAAGGCGGAAGAGGTATATGATACGATAACCGACTGCTATGAAGAGATCTCGGACAAAACCGAGATGATAAAGGAAACATATGACGAGTATTCCGAAAAGGTGGACGAATATGTCGAGGACGCTAAAGAAATCTGCGACACGCTGACCGAGGCTGCCGAAAACGGCATAGACGCCATTCTTCCCGAGCAGACGGTGGAAGCAACTCCGGAGCATATCGCTGCCGCACAGGCAGACGGCATCATCGGTACATGGAAGCTGAAAAGCGTTTCGGTATTCGGCGTAAGCAAGTCTGTCGAGGAAATAGGAGAAAACAGCTTTGCGATCAACGAGGATGGAACAGCGGATATCAGCTGCCTCGGCATAAGCGCAAAAGCCGTCTGGACATACGAGGACAATAAGCTTACCATCAAAGAGGATACCGGCGTTGGCGAGCTCTCCTCCGTGTTCGAGCTGGACGGCGAGAATCTGGTAGTTAAGACAAAGGGCGTAAAAAGGACATATGTAAAGGAGCCGCCCGAAGCGTAAACGCCGCATATCTGCCGAAACGGCATTAAGGCAACACCGCACAATTACCAGCTAACGCCTTTGCCGCACGCTTGCTAGCATCTTTTCCGTCATATTGCACAATTTGTTCTAGCAAGGCGTCAGCCTTGCGTCGTCCTCATTGTACAATCTGACGACGACACGATGTCGGAAGGCGTTCGCCAAAAGCGCAGCAAGGACGCTGCGCAACAGAAGCGAACGCACTATAAATCTGACGGCGCAATCGCACGACAATAATTATGCGGTATTGCCTTAAATATTCATCAAAACAAGAAAGGAAGTAATGATATGTTACCAAAAATCGGTATTCGACCCGTTATTGACGGAAGACAGTTCGGAATACGTGAAAGCCTTGAGGAGCAGACCATGAATATGGCAAAGGCCGCCGCGCAGCTCATTTCATCAAAGGTGCGCCACGCAAGCGGCGAGCCGGTGGAATGCGTCATCGCGGACACGACCATAGGAGGCATTGCGGAAAGCGCAGCCTGTGCAGACAAGTTCTCTTCGGAGAATGTTACGGCAACGCTTACGGTCACACCCTGCTGGTGCTATGTAACACAGGTTATGGACGAGGACCCCAACACCATCAAGGCAATATGGGGCTTTAACGGCACAGAGCGTCCCGGAGCGGTGTTCCTTGCGGCGGCGAACGCTGCCTATGCTCAGATAGGTATGCCGTGCTTTTCTATCTACGGCCACGATGTTAAGGACGCGACGGACAAGAGCATCCCTGCCGACGTTGAGGAGAAGATACTCCGCTTTGCGCGCTGCGCGGTTGCTGTGGGCGCGATGAAGAACAAGAGCTATGTGAATATCGGCGCGGTTTCCATGGGCATTGCAGGCTCTTACTGCAACGAGGATTTCTACCGCAGCTACCTCGGCATTCATCCCGAGTGGGTTGATATGACGGAGATAATCCGCCGCGAGAAGCTTGGCATCTACGACGAGGCAGAGTATAACAAGGCTCTTGCATGGATAAAGGCAAAGTGCCCCGAGGGAATAGATATCAATCCGACTCCCGGCATGACGTATATGCGACCCGTTCTTTCCGACAGCGAGAAGGAGGAGAACTGGCAGTTTATCGCAAAGATGACCTGCATCATCCACGATATCCTCAAGGGCAATCCAAAGCTTGCCGAAATGGGCTGGCTTGAGGAGGCAAAGGGCAGGAACGCTATCTTCGGCGGTTTTCAGGGACAGAGAAATTGGACAGACTTTATGCCCAATGCAGACTTTACAGAGGCGATACTCAACTCCACATTCGACTGGAACGGCGCACGCGAGCCTATTCCGTTTGCAACGGAAAACGACGGTCTTAACGGCGTTACGCTGCTTTTGCTGCATCTTCTGACAGGCAGAGCCGCGATATTTGCGGATGTGCGCACATACTGGTCGCCCGAGGCGGTGGAGCGCGTAACCGGCTGGACGCCTGACGGAAAGGCTTCGGCAGGCTTTATCCACCTTATCAACAGCGGCGCGGCAGCACTTGACGGCACGGGCGCCGTAAAGGACGAAAACGGAGAGAGCGTTATGAAGTGCTGGTGGGACATGACAGACAAGGATATCGACGCTTGTCTTGCCGCGACCACATGGCCTTGCGCAAATCTCGGCTACTTCCGCGGCGGCGGATTTTCCTCCAGCTTCTCTACTAAGGGAACCATGCCCTGCACCTTCGCCAGAGTTAACCTTGTAAAGGGACTTGGCCCCACCATCCAGATAATCGAGGGCTACACGGTGGAGCTTCCCGAGCAGGTGAATGCTACTCTGCTTGGCAGAACCGACCCCACATGGCCCAGCACATGGTTTGCTCCGATATGCACGCAGGGCGCTGCGGGAGATGTATACAGCGTTATGGCAAACTGGGGCGCAAACCACGGCTGCTTTGTATACGGACATATCGGCGAGGATCTTATCACACTTGCAAGTATGCTGAGAATACCCGTGTCTATGCACAACATCGCGGACGAGCGCCTGTTCAGACCGCACGCATGGTCTGCATTCGGCACAAAGGATCTCGAGGGCGCAGATTACAGAGCGTGCGCCGCTTACGGAAGCTTGTATTGATATAAGGCAACACCGCACAAAGACCATTTATTGGATTTTGCACGCATCTTGCTTGCATCTTTTCCGTCATAGCATTATGCGCAAAGCGCATAATGCGTGCACAAAAACTCCTTGCACGCATTATCTGCTTCGCAGAAAACGCTGCGTCAGGCCGCCTGCGTCGTTTTTATACAATCTGACGACGACACGATGTCGGAAGGCGTTCGCCAAAAGCGCAGCAAGGACGCTGCGCAACAGAAGCGAACGCACTATAAATCTGACTGCGCAATATGCATGCAATCTTTGTGCGGTATTGCGATAACAATTTCTGCCGCATTCTGCGTAAGGCAAAACCGACCGCAAATGTGCCTTTCTCGCCACCCTGTAAAGTGGCTTTTTCGACAGACTGAGGTCAGCTTTGAAAAATAAGCTGACCGCGTCGGAATATATCTCAGCACGAGAAAAAGAGGCTGTATCGCGATTACCATAAAGGTGTTCGTGATACAGCCTCTCTTGAGTATAAGAAAGGTCACTTGTTCTAATATATGCCGTGGAATAAAACGCCGTAAATCAGCAGGTTTACCCAATCGGAGCGGTGAGCGAAAACGTTACCGCAGGGCTTACTGCGCCGTATTGTGCTAGAAACCGATTTCTTCGCGTTTAATTACATCGGCTCTTTTGGTAGAGTGACGCTGAATTGCCTTTTGCTTGCTTCTGTGCATTTCTGCCTGTCACAGCCCATTAAGCCTTGACCTTATTGTGCGGGACTTTGCACAAAAGGTTGTGATAGCTGAAAATCAAAAGATGATTTTCGGCTTTTAATGTGATGTGCATACTATGACGCAGCGGTCAGCAATATGGCAAAGGTTTCGGATTTGCCGTGCGGCGGAATACTGGGCAGCATTCCCGATAATGTGCGGAGTATACAGCTTTACAGCTTATCCGCTTTTATTTTATCTTATTTTTCCTGCGTTGTCAAGTGTTTTGCAAAAAAAGGCGAATATTTGTAGGTTTTACGAGTTTTTTTGTGCTGTTATGGTCATTTTGCCCAATAAACAGCAGCCCGATAAGGGATATACTGCGGCGGTACTACATCCAGATAATCTGGGACAGTATATCCCAAAGGCAATATCCGAAAGAGATTCGTTTTACCGACTGAGCCGCGACTATCTCGCAGCTTTGCACTGCCACGCCGTCTGCCAGCACAAGATACTCACCGAGGAACTGCCCCTGCTCTATCGGAGCTTCTGCCTGTTCGACAAAGGTATATTCATACTCCACTGCGGAGGCTGCGCCTTTGCGGATAATACATTCGGCGTTTTTTTGTACAACGATCGGCAGAACGGTGTTCTGTGTTCCGCGTGATACCGGAACAGGCTTAAGCATCGTACTGTCGATAACCGGCGTGAATTTTTCAAAGCCCTCGAAGCCGTAATCGAGCAGCGCCTCCGCCTCCGAAAAGCGCGTTTCATCATCGGGACATCCAAGCACCACCGCGATAAGCCGCATACCGCTGCGCTCGGCGCAGACGGATAGGCAGCAGCCTGCGTTGTCGGTTGTTCCGGTCTTTCCGCCGATTATTCCGTCATAATAGCGGATCATCTTGTTGGTGTTTACAAGCTGAGTTTCGCCGCCGCGCAGGTAGTCAAGCCACGTCAGCATCCAGCCGCGGTAGACCTCGTGCTTCATCAGCTCCGCGGTGGCTAGCGCTATGTCGTAGGCTGTTGTGTAGTGACCGCTGTCGTCGTAGCCTACGCAGTTGGTATAGTGTGTGTTCTTCATGCCCAGCGCCCTTGCTCGGGCGTTCATCTGCTTCACAAACTGCGCTTCGCTGCCTGCGGTATGCTCTGCAAGCGCAATGCAGGCGTCGTTCGCCGAGGCTACAATCACCGCTTCGATAAGCTCGGCGGCGGTCATCTCCTCGCCTGCTTCAAGCCAGATGACCGAGCCGTCGGCTTCCTGCACGGCAGAGGTTGCCTTTACGGTTTCCTCCAGGGACAGCGTGCCGCTTTCCAACGCCTCTGCCCACAGCAGCAGCGACATCACCTTTGTTACCGAAGCCATAGGCAGGCGCTTGTCGGGATTGACCGAAGTCAGCACCTGCATGGTGTTTGCTTCTATGAGTATCTCAGCCTTTGCACCGCTCGCCGCCGCAGTGGAAGTCGGCAGCAGAGATACGGACGCAGCAAGGCAAAGTAAAAAACAGATGAATTTTCGCATATGTTACCTCCCGTGTTTCTGAATTTATTATTATTTTATGCGCATATATACCCGAGTAATCATTGTTTTCGACAAGCCGTTTATGTAAACGCGCTCCGGTACGCAAAAAGTCCGTCGCAGCCTGCAAATCCGTATGTTTTCACGTCCGCGTTTGCTGTTTTGGATGAAATTTTACTCCATAAATGCAATTTCTGTGTTTTAACTATTGCAATTCGGCATAAAATATGATAAAATAATGATGTGTATTATATCAAATAATCAAAGAAAAGGCAGCACCGCATAATTGCTGCCGTGCAATTTCGCCATCCTTTGCGCCGTTTTTCGCAGGCAGGACAAAATCTGCCGCGATGGCGCAGGAGATGCGAGCGGATACGCGGCAGAGGTGAACACCGTCAGTTACGCGGCGCGCCTTAAGAAAGGGTCAATTATTATGAGTAAAGTAGTAAAATTCGGCGGAAGCTCGCTCGCTGACGCCAATCAGTTCCGCAAGGTTGCTGATATCATCCATGCAGATCCCCGGCGCTGCTATGTCGTTCCATCTGCACCGGGCAAGAGATACCCCGATGATATCAAGGTCACGGATATGCTCTATTCCTGCTATGACGCAGTGCAGAACGGCGAGGAGTTCGACAAGGCGTTCGCGCCCATCAAGGAGCGCTTCAACGGCATCATCTCCGACCTCGGTCTTACCGTAAACCTTGACGAAGAGTATGAGAAGATCGGCGTCAACTTCAAGGCTGCCGCAGGCAGAGAGTATGCAGCGAGCCGCGGCGAGTACCTCAACGGTATCATCCTTGCGAACTTCCTCGGCTTCGATTTTATCGACGCTGCAAAGGCTATTTTCTTCACAAACAAGGGCAGCTTTGATGATGATATCACAAATGCTTGCCTTGGCGCAATGCTTGACAAAACCGATAAGGCGGTAATCCCCGGCTTTTACGGCGCAATGCCCGACGGCACAATAAAGACATTCTCGCGCGGAGGCTCCGACTTTACCGGCTCTGTTGTGGCAAAGGCTGCGCAGGCTGAAATGTACGAGAACTGGACAGATGTCAGCGGTATGCTGGTAGCTGACCCGAGAATTGTAGAAAATCCCTCCGGAATCAGCATCATCACATACAGCGAGCTGCGCGAGCTTTCCTACATGGGCGCAAGCGTGCTGCATGAGGACGCTGTGTTCCCCGTAAGAAGCGCAGGCATTCCTATCAACATCAAGAACACCAACGCTCCCGAGGATGCAGGAACACTCATCGTTCCCTCCGAGAAGAACCCTGCCGCAGAGCATATCATCACAGGCATCGCCGGCAAGAAGGACTTCTCTGTAATCTCCATCGAAAAGGACAGAATGAACAGCCACAAGGGCTTTCTGCGCAGACTTCTTCAGGTGCTTGAAAATCACGGCATTTTCCCCGAGCATATGCCTACCGGTATTGATACGGTAAGCGTTATCGTTAATACACGCGAGCTTGAGGGTCAGCGCGAAAAGCTTGCCCAGCGCCTTATCGAGGTCGTAAAGCCCGACCATTTCGAGATAATCGACGGTCTTGCACTGATTGCGGTAGTTGGCCGCGGTATGCGCTCGGTCAAGGGTACTGCAACACGCGTGTTTGCTGCGCTTTCTCATGCAAATATCAACATCAGAATGATCGACCAGGGCTCAAGCGAGCTTAATATCATCGTCGGCATTGAAAGCGCCGATTTTGAAAAGGCAATCAAGGTTATATATAATATGTTCATGCTCAGCGAGTAAAAGGCGCGACGGCGTATGCTGACGCAGTACAATGCTCACAATTAAGGCGCGAGAGGTTTTCGCCGGCATTGTAATGTTGCTTTTCCGCCTTGCGGAAAGGCTTTTGGGTAATAGGGGGAATATAAATGGATTATTCAACATATCTTCATGATGCAAAAATACGCAGCGGCAAGGCAGGCGCGTACAAAAGCTATCTTGTAAAGAATATCGAGGTAATCGGTCAGAGAAAGCTGGTTGTCATCGGCGGTACCGAGGATATCGCGGTGCTTAACGAAACAATACAGCAGCTTCGCAAAAAAGGCGTAAAGGTGCCCGAGACCTCCTTCGTGGCAACGATAGAGGAGAACAAGGCGACAGAGGACGGCTCGGTGCGCTTTATAGATGAGCTCAAGGGAAAGGCGTCCTCTTTGTATGTGCTGATTCTCGCTCCGTATTACAGCGCTGAGGTTCAGCTTGCGGCTATGGACGGCGTGATGGGCACCTCTGCTTCGATCGCGTATGCGCTTAAGCATCTCTGCGGATATACCGAGCGCGACTACTGCGAGATGAACCAGCCCACGGGTCTTGGCTTCAATATGGCGAACAAAAAGATTTCGGGCGCCATTGCGGCTGATATCAAGAGGTATGCCGCACTTGAATGGGGAACATCGCAGCAGCTTGGCGTTTATAAGGATAAAATGCGCAAAGAGCGCTGCTTTATTCTTGGAAATGTCAGCGCAAAGCTTGATGAGCTTAATATGCTGATGAACGAGCGCACTTTCGCTGCGGACAGCTTTTGCGAATTTTTCTCCAGAACGCCGCAAAGACCGGCGTACTATCTGCTGACAGATCCCGGCGCGTATCTCGGAAACGGCAAGTATATCGAGAGCATGGAGTGCTTCGTTAACGCCAATGTAAAGGTGTTCGAGGATAAGTTCAAGAAAAAGCCGACCTATCTCAACGTCCTCGGCAAGGGACTTGTGGATGGACTTCCCACGTTTGAGGGTGCGGAAAGCGCATACGAAACATCAAGGATAATGCCGCTTTACGAGATGATACAGCTGGCGATATACATGGGCTTTACCGAGATATACATCTATGGCTTTGACGGGCTGTTCGCGCTTGATATCGACTCAGACGGCATAGGCAGAAAGCCTGCCGAGGGCGAGGCTACGGGCTTCCCCGAAAAGGCGAAGCAGGTGCTTGAGCGTGTGCGTGCGTATGCCGACGGAAACGACATAAGCATTTACAGCCTTTGCGAAACCTCGGGCCTTTCGATGTTTGAACAGAAGAAGTACGAGGACATCGACTTTACAAAGGCGTCTATTTTCAACAAGATATAATCAGAAGGGCGGAGTTGCTTCCGCCCTTATTTCAAAAGGAGACTGGATATGAGCCGCGCCGACGATTTGTTTATACAGAACTGCCGCGATATTCTTGACAACGGCATCTCGGACGAGGGGCAGGACGTCCGACCACGTTGGGAGGACGGCACTCCTGCCCACACGATAAAGAAATTCTGCATTGTAAACCGCTACAATTTAGCAGAGGAGTTCCCTATAATGACTCTGCGCAGGGTGTATTACCGCTCTGCCATCGACGAGATACTGTGGATATATCAGAAGAAGTCCAACCGCATATCCGAGCTTGGCTCGCACGTCTGGGACGCATGGGCGGATGAGAACGGTACTATCGGAAAAGCATACGGCTATCAGCTTGGAGTAAAGCACAAGTATCCCGAGGGCGAATTTGACCAGGTGGACAGAGTTCTGTACGACCTGAAGAACAACCCTGCAAGCCGCCGCATCATGACCAATCTGTACAATCACGCAGACCTGCACGAGATGGCTCTTGCGCCCTGCGCATATTCGATGACGTTCAATGTCAGCGGCAATAAGCTCAACGGTATACTCAACCAGCGCAGTCAGGATATGCTTACAGCCAACAACTGGAACACCTGCCAGTATGCGGCGCTGCTTATCATGTTTGCAAAGGCTTCCGGTCTGGAGCCGGGCGAGCTTGTGCACGTCATTGCGGACGCTCATATTTATGACAGGCACATTCCGTTGGTGAAAGAGCTGATAAAGAAAGAGCCGCTTCCTGTGCCCGTTATGCAGGTGGAGGATATCACGGATTTCTACAAATTCACCAAAAACAGCTTTACCGCAGAAAATTACAGATACCATGAATTCGGCGAGAAAATCCCTGTTGCAATCTGACAAAGAGGTATGATATGATACAAGAAAAAAGACTGGCGGTGCTTATCGACAGCGATAACGTATCCGCAAAATATGCGCAGTTTATTATGCAGGAGATCGAAAAGTACGGCACGCCCACCTTTAAGCGCGTTTACGGCGACTGGGAAAAGGGCGGCAACGGATGGCACAACGCGGCAATAAACTACTCGATAATGCCGGTGCAGCAGTGCAGCTACATCGCAGGAAAGAATGCAACGGATTTTTCGATGATAATTGACGCAATGGATATCCTGTATACGGGAGAGGTTGACGGCTTCTGCCTTGTTACCAGCGACAGCGACTTCACTCGTCTTGCCATAAGGCTTCGCGAGGCAGGCAAGCTTGTCGTGGGAATAGGCGAGCTTAAAACTCCGCGCGCATTCACGGTAAGCTGTCACCACTTCTGCTATCTTAATCAGCTTGGCGAGTCCGAGGGTATGCAGGATGAAAAGACCATCCGCAAGGCTGTGCTTGAATTTGTGGAGGAACACAATGACGAGCGCATAGACCTTGCCAGACTGAACGCGGTGCTGACCTCGCGCTTTGGCAATATCAACTTTGACGAGCTTGGCTACAAGAGGTTCTCTTCGTTTGTCGACAGCTTCAAGGAGCTGCGCAGAAGCAATACGTTTGTTTCGCTGAAAAAGAAAAAGGCAGATATCCCTGCTCCCGTTGTGACACCGGACGAGGTTACGGAAGAGCAGATAGTGGCTGCAATAAAGGATTATTTCTCAGAGTACGCACCCCAGAACGACAACATGATGAAGATAGAGAGCTATCTTGCCGCAAGATTCGGCAAGGTGGATTTTTCGCGTTTCGGCTCAAAGCGTTTTGCGAGATTTATCGACAAGCACGACTGCTTCAAGCGCACGGGAACCTTTGTCGAGCCCGTAGCTGTTCCGCAGACCGCTGAGATAACAATGGACATTTTCTCTCGGGAGCTTATTGATTATGCAAAGCAGAGCGCGCCTAAGGGCGGAAATGTGGGGCAGCTTAACAACTACCTTATCGGCAAGTACGGAAAGGGATATTTCCGCACGCTTGGCTTTGCGGACTTCCATGCGGCGCTTCAGTCGGTGGAGAGCGTTTCGGCGGACAACAACCTTATCTTCCTGAAATCGGACGAGCCTGCCGTGTTGCACGAGGATATCACCATTGAAAAGGCGGTCGAGATGGTGTGCGGCTATGCCGATGACAATCAGCCTCAGGGCGGAAACATCGGTCAGCTCAACAACGAGCTTATCAGCCGTTTTGGCAGAAACTACTGCGCAGACCTCGGCTTTGCGGATTACAAATCGCTGCTGGCTGCGATAAGCGGTGTAACGGTCAAGAAAAACCGCATCTACCCTGCCATCGTCAGAGAGCAGGAGCAGGCTGCGGAGCCTGTGGCAGAGCCTGTACAGAACACCGACGAGCGGCCCGGGGATGTTGTTGAGATACCTGCCGAGGCTGCGGAGGAGATAGTGCTTCAGGAGCCGGCGCAGCTTGTGCAGCCCGAAAAGCCCGATATGAACGCGCTGCTGCGTGATGTGCTTAACTTTGCCGCAACGGCGGAAAACGGCGGAAGAATATCCGAGCTTGGAAAGCTGCTTGACGAGAAGTACGGCAAGGGTGTTCTCAAGGAGATGGGATTTACCTCGACGCGCAAGCTTGTGGCGGAGTTCAAGGGTATTGTCATAAAGTACAACAAGCTGTATATAGACCCTGAGTTTGCAAAGCAGACAGAGGAGATAGAGCAGTTTGTCAAAGACTTTGCCAACGGCAGCGGAAAGCGCACCGTGCGTGCGCTGGGTATGCAGCTTAGAAACAATTTCGAGGGCTTCGATTACAGGAATTACGGCTTTGAGAGGTTTACGGATTTCATAAATGCTATCGACGGCGTAAAAGCGGACAGATATCATGTAGACGCTGTAAGGGAGAGCTGAGATGGACGGCAGGTTTTCGCGCACCGAGCGCCTTTTCGGCAAAGAGGGTATGGAGAAGCTGAGAAACTCCTGCGTTGCGGTGTTCGGCGTCGGCGGCGTAGGCAGCTATATCGCGGAGGGACTGGCGCGCAGCGGCGTGGGGCATATTCACCTTATCGACAGCGATGACGTTGACATCACAAACCTCAACCGCCAGATAGAGGCGCTGTCGGATGTAGTCGGCAAGCCGAAGGCAGAGGCAATGAAAAGCCGTATTTTGCTGATTAACCCCGAGTGCGATGTGGTGGTGCACAACTGTTTCTTCCTGCCCGAGAACTCCGCCGAGTTCGACTTTTCCCGATACGACTATGTAGCGGACGCGGTGGACACGGTGACGGCTAAGATAGAGCTTGTAAAAAAGGCTCAGCGCGAGGGTACTCCCATAATCAGCAGCATGGGAACGGGCAATAAGCTTTGTCCCTCAATGCTGGAGGTGGCGGATATCTACAAGACATCGGTATGCCCCCTTGCACGGGTGATGCGGCAGGAGCTGAAAAAGCACGGGATAAAAAAGCTTAAAGTGGTGTACTCAAAGGAGGAGCCCATAAATGCGCTTCCCTCGGAGGAGAGCAATGAACATCGCCGCAGCATACCTGCAAGCGCGGTGTTTGTGCCGGGCACGGCAGGGCTTATCATCGCCTCGGAGATTGTAAAGGATCTTGTGCGTTAGTGTTGTGCTCTGCAACGATCAATAAACGACCCACACCCGATGTAGGACATCACAGTGTGGGTCTCAGCTTGTCGAAAAACTTAGTTTATGCTCGCGCAGCGAGCATTTGTAATCTATT
>JBJESD010000043.1:0-3762 GCA_051882595.1 Oscillospiraceae bacterium
CGCTTTTGATGTAAAATTCCTATTGCAGGGTTGCCGACGAAGTTTTTACAGCTTCGGGCTGCGGACGGTGTACCGTTACCGTATCAGAGGAGGCGCATCCTGCATGGCAACCGGAGTTCCGGTTAGCAGGTTCGACTCCTGCTCATAGTATCCAAAGTTGGATTTCGGATTTGGCTGCTTTGCAGCCGGCAAAAAGTGACTTGTCCCCACCGTGTAGGCGAATGCTTACAGCGGCAGACAGGCTTCTGCTTGTCGGGGGGAGGATACCGTATTCTGCCGCTGCTGTCAGGCTTCTGCGGCGCTGCGTGCGCACGCAGGTGCTTCACCGCTTCACAACGAATACTCAATCCGTCTGCCGCAGCTGCCTGTTGGGAGGGTCATCGCAGAATATGCCGTATGGCTTAGATATATGGAGGTATACGAGATGAAAACAATAGTTATCAACGAAAATCAGAGAGGTTTGCTCTTCAAAAACGGAAAATACAAGGGACTTCTGGGCGCAGGTAAATACAGCCTTTTCGGCGGCAGAACCGTACAGCTTCAGGACATCTCAATGCCCGTAAGCGAAGAGTACCGCAAGCTGCTAGAGAATGACGCAGACGCAGCGGCTCAGCTTGCTTTCGTTACCGTAGGGGAGCAGCAGATAGCGCTGCACTATGTAAACGGAGTTTTCCGCGGCGCTGTGGGAGAGGGCAGGCACGCTTTCTGGTCTGTTTTCGACGCGCATGAATTCAAGCTTGTTGACATATCCGCGCAGGAGATAGGCGAGGATGTCCCCGTACATATCCTTGAAAAGCTTAACGGCAGCTTTGTGCGCAAATATGTGGTGGAGGAGTACGAAAAGGGAATACTCTTCCGCAACAGCCGCATGGTGAAAGAGCTCAAGCCGGGGGTATACTATTTCTGGAACAACGAGGATGATATCGCCATTGAAACAGTTGACACGCGCAGGTGCTCTCTGGAGATAAACGGTCAGTCGATACTCACAAAGGATAAGGTAGAGCTTCGCATAACATTTATGGTTGCCTACAAGGTAACCGACTGTGTAAAGCGGATAATGGAGATACAGGACTTCGAGCGGCAGCTCTATATAGCGGCTCAGCTTGCCTTGCGCGAGCTTGCCGCAAAGTACAGGGTGGATGAACTGCTGGAGGACAGGGAGCGGCTGTCGCAGGAAACCGCAGCACTTCTCGGCGAAAAGGCAAAGTTCCTCTATGCGGAGATTGAGGAAGCCGGAATCCGCGACATCATTCTGCCCGGAGAGATAAGCAGCATAATGAACACGGTGCTTGCAGCGGAAAAGCGTGCGCAGGCAAGCGTTATCACGCGCCGCGAGGAGGTCGCCTCTACACGGTCGCTGCTTAACACCGCGAAGCTGATGGATGAGAATAAGACGCTTTACAAGCTTAAAGAGCTTGAATATATCGAGCGTATATGTGAAAATGTGGGCAGCATCACAGTCGACTCCGGCAAGGGTCTGCTGTCGCAGCTATGCACCATACTCACGGATAAATAGTGCCGCTTGTAAAGCGGCAGGAAAGGAATGATTCTATGAATATCATACACGGCAGCTATGCCGACGCAGTGATTTATACCGATATAATCGAGGACTCTGCCGCAGAGCAGATACAGCTGCTTTGCAGCCAGCCCTTTGCTAAGGGCAGCAGGATACGCATAATGCCGGACGTTCACGCAGGAAAGGGGTGTGTAATTGGCTTTACTGCGGACCTTGGCGAAATGGTGATACCCAACATTGTCGGAGTTGATATAGGCTGCGGTATGCTGACAGTGGAGCTCGGAGCCGCTGATATTGACTTCGCGGCGCTGGACGATATTATTCGCACCAATGTTCCCTCGGGAAAGAGCGTGCACGAGGGCAGGATAGTGCGCTTTCCAAAGCTGACGGAGCTTTGCTGCTATCGTGAGCTGAGGGACGCAAAGCGGCTGGAGCGCAGCATAGGAACACTCGGCGGAGGAAACCACTTTATTGAACTGGACGGCGACAGCGACGGCAATAAGTACCTTGTTATCCACACGGGCAGCCGCAATCTTGGAAAGCAGGTCGCTGAATACTATCAGAATTTAGCTTATGAGCTTCACTGCGGCAAGGATAAGCTGTACGAGCAGCAGGCAGCCATAATCGAGCAGTATAAGGCGCAGGGAAGAAAAAGCGAGATACAAGCGGCGATAAAGCAGCTTCACAGCAGCTTTATCGCCAAGGAGTGCAGCATTCCCCGTGAGCTGTGCTATTTGACCGGAGAATACCGCGAAATGTACCTGCATGATATGCGGATATGTCAGGAGTATGCCGCGCTTAACCGCAGCACAATTGCTCAGATAATACTGTCAAGGCTGCTTGCCGGCGATATTGCTCAGTACGAGCATTTTGAAACGGTGCACAACTACATCGACCTTGACAACAACCTTGTGAGAAAGGGCGCGGTTTGTGCAAAACAGGGCGAGCGGCTGCTTATCCCGATAAATATGCGTGATGGAAGCCTTATCTGCCGCGGCAGGGGCAATCCCGAGTGGAACTTCTCCGCACCGCACGGCGCAGGCCGTCTTTACAGCCGTGCCACAGCAAAGGAGAGGTTCACCGTAGAGGAGTTCATGGACAGCATGAGGGGAATATATACAACCTCCGTAGGCTCTTCGACCCTTGACGAATGTCCGATGGCATATAAGCGCATGGAGGACATACTGGATAATATCACTCCCACTGCCGAAGTAATAAAGGTTATAAGACCGCTGTATAATTTCAAGGCTTCGGAATAACCAAAACCGCCCTTGCTGTCCTTTCGGATAACAGGGCGGTTCAGACTGTCGATAAACCGCCATCTGCGGTGTCAGCGCCGCTGCGACAGCGCAGACAGGACGTCAGCGCTGTTGCCCCCAAAGCCCGACAGGACGTCGGGCAACAGAGGGGCAACTGCCACAAAGGCTAGTCGCAGCAACGCTTCAGAGTAACACGAAGTGTTATTCGTGCATCTGACGATTTCTCGCCAGTCTGGTATTCGACTTTTTCGACAAGCTCAACCGCCCTGCTATCCTTTCGGATAACAGGGCGGTTTGTGTTTCTATCGGTTTATTACAGCAGTCGCGGCGTTGAGGTATGCTGCAAAAAGCACCCATAAAAGATACGGTATATTGATATATGCCGCAGAGGGACGAACCTTTCTGAAGCTGAGTATCATCAGAAACAGCAATACAAGCAGCAGTACAATCACCGCGAATGCTCCCCACAAAGCTTCAAACCGGAAGAATACTATGCTCCACGAAAAGTTTACCGCAAGCTGAAGCCAATACAGCGTAAGCGGCTTGCTTTTCTTCTCGTCGGGTACATCGGCGGAGAATATCAGATATGCGGAAAAGCCCATCGCCGCGTACAGTATGCTCCATAAAACGGGAAACAGCCACATCGGCGCAAGCAGCGGCGGCTCTTTGTAACGGCTGAAAAAGCTGTCAAAGCTGCCGGACAGCAGCGCTGATAATACGCCTGCAAGTTCCGCTGACAGCACAAATAGAAGAATGTCTGAGATATTGTATTTCTTGTTCATCTTTATGCTCCATCTTAGGTTTTGTATATTTTATGACGCTTAGCAGCGGATTATTACTGCATCCATAATAGCGCAATAAAATACAAGTATGCTTCGACGAAAAAGGTGCTTCGGTATTGTATAGTTTGCACAAATAACTTACCCAATTGTGAGGTGTGGACAAAACGCGCATAATATGGTATAATAGAAGTATGAAGAAAGCAAA
>JBJESD010000044.1:0-15855 GCA_051882595.1 Oscillospiraceae bacterium
CTTTTGCGGAGAACCTGTCGGAAAAGTCCCAACGGGACTTTTTCGACAGACTGAACCGCCTTTGATTTATCAAAGGCGGTCTTTTATTATTGGGGGATATGAAAAATCAGTGCCAGCCGCACTCGTCATAGTCCTTCCACTTTTCGTTGTACTTGACCTCATCGGCAATCTTAAGGCAGATGTACGCAACCGCGCCTGCTACAACGATTACCGCTGCAAGTATAGGCACAAGCGTCTGGATAAGGGTAAGATTTTTCTTGTTCATAATTTCGGTTCCTTTCAGTGGTATTGTTGGGTTGTTGACCTCGCATTGCGAGGTGTGTGCTTTGGTTTATCTGCGGCATTCTATCCCTCAAGCACAAGCTTGTATATCTCCTGCTTGGAGCAGCCTGTTTCCTTTGCCGCTTTCTTACACGCCTCGGACATCTTCTCGCCGCCCAGAATAAGCTGCTTTGCATATTCCGCAGCCTGCTCCGGTGTAAATGCAGCCGCTTCCTGCGGCTGTGCACCCTCTACTACAATGACATACTCGCCGCGCGGCTCGGTCTGTCCATAGTATCTGCAAAGCTCTTCCAGCGTGCCGCGGAGCACCTCCTCGTGTACCTTCGTCAGCTCGCGGCAGAGTGCGCAGTATCTATCGCCGCCGAAAGCCTGCTTCATATCCGCAAGCGTTTTTTCCAGCTTGTGCGGAGCTTCGTAGAATACAAGCGTGTGAGCGAGCGTCTTTATCTCGTCAAGCCGCTTTGTGCGCTCCTTTTTTTCCGTCGGCAAAAAGCCCTCAAACGCAAAACGTGCGGTGTCTATGCCGCTTATCGCAACAGCGGCGATAGCTGCATTGCAGGAGGGTATCACCTCAACCGGAATGCCCTGCTCATAGCATTTCTGCACAAGATATACGCCCGGGTCGGAGATGCACGGCATTCCCGCGTCCGAAACCAACGCAACACTGTTTCCCTCTGCAAGCAGAGCAAGTATCTTTACGCTTTTTTCAGCCTCGTGCGGCTTGTAGTAGCTCAGAATAGGCTTCTTTATTCCGAAGTGGGTGAGCAGCCTCAGAGAAACGCGCGTGTCCTCAGCCGCGATGTAATCAGCGCTTTCAAGCGTTTCAATTCCGCGTGGGCTGAAATCCGACAGGTTTCCGATAGGCGTTCCCACCACATACAGCTTTCCCATATCATTCATAAAGGCGCGAGTACTCCTCTGTGTAGGATTTGTCGTCATTGCGCAGTATCATAGGCTTATCTACGATCATGCCGGACTTTGCGCCCTTTTTGCCCGTAATGAGAAACAGCCACGGCTTATCGAGGATACTGTTGTGCACAAAGGTTATGCTCTTCGGCTCAATCTTGTTCTCACGCATAGAGTTGATGACATCGGACAGCCGCTCGGGTCTGTGGCACATCTTAAGCAGTCCGCCGTATTTAAGCAGCTTGCCTGCCGCTCCGCACACATCATCCACCGTGCACATAAGCTCGTGCCGTGCAATAGCCTGTGGGCGCGACAGCTTTTCATAGCCGCTTCCGCTGGTCATGTACGGAGGATTTGCCGTAACGATATCGCAGGACTCGAACGCAAGATACTTCTGATCAAGCTCCCTCAGGTCCGCAAGTATGGGCGCAACAGTGTTCTGCAGCCGGTTTTTTTCAACCGACATATTAAGCAGTTCGATCGCCTCCTGCTGAATATCTATGGCATAGATGAGCTTCGGCATTACGTTCTTGCAGAATATAAGCGGAATTATTCCGCAGCCGGTGCACAGGTCGCACACCACACTATCGGGTCTTACCCCGGCATAATACGCGAGAAGAAAAGCGTCCGTTCCAAATCGGTGGTCGTCCGAAACATACATCGTAAGCTTTCCCAGAGCAAAGGTTTCCATAATGATACCGTCCTTTCCATATCAGGTCAATGCCGCCGTATAAAGGCTGCATACGGCTTTTAGCCTATAATTATCTGTCCATCCGGTACAACAATATTCTTTCGTTTGCCACTGTTCAGTATAAGCGACATTATGAGCGAAACCGGACCGACGCGTCCGATGAACATTGTAAGAATAAGCACCGTCCTGCCGGCGGTAGTTGCTACCGCAGTTGCGCCGGATGAAAGTCCGGTCGTTGCAAACGCGGATACCGATTCAAACAGGCAGTCCACAGCGCCGGCGCTGTCGGGAGTGGTGCAGTAAAGCACGGTGAAGCATATCGAAACAGCAAACATGGACAGCACTGTTATTACCAGCGTGCGGTACACGGCAAGCTTGTTGATTTTATGACCGAATATCTCCACATCATTCTTGTTTCTGATATATGACACAACCGTCATGATAAGCACAAGCATGGTGGTGACCTTTATTCCGCCGCCCGTGGATGCCGGTGCAGCTCCAATGAACATCAGCAGGATTGTGCCAAGCTTTGAAAAGTCGGTCATGGCTTCGATGGAAATGCTGTTGTAGCCTGCCGTTCTGGTGGTGACGCTTGAAAAGAATGCGTTAAGCAGTTTGTCCCCAAAGCCCATTTTCCCAATAGTTTCCGGATTGTTCCACTCCGACGCAAGATACAGCACAGTACCTCCGACGGTGAGGATAAGCGTCATTATCAGTACGGCATATGTATGCAGGCTGAGCTTTTTGACCTTGCGTATGTTGAGGAAATTCTCCCACACGATAAAGCCGAGACCGCCGACCAGAATAAGCAGTGCGATCGTGATAAGAACGATCGGTTCGTTGTTGAAATGGATGAGGCTGGAGAACTGCTCCTCCTGTCCCATAAGGTCAAAGCCGGCATTGCAGAATGCGGTTATGCTCATGAAAATGCTGACCCAGACTCCATATGCGCCGTAGCGCGGCACAAATGCCGCAGCAAGCACCGCCGCACCGCACACCTCGATTATCAGAGAATATTTCATTATGCTTATGAATATTCTTCTGCCGCCCTCGAAGCTGCTTTCGGTAAGTCCATCGGAAGCGTTTGCGATGGTGCGGTAGCCAAGCTTTTTACCTGCTGCAATATTGAAAAAGGTTATAATAGTTACAAAGCCCAGTCCGCCGACCTGAATAAGCAGCGCAATGATAATCTGTCCGAACAGATTCCACTGCGTATAGGTATCAAACACGATAAGCCCCGTAACGCAGGTCGCCGAGGTGGCAGTGAACAGGCAATCGAAAAACGAGGTTGCAGTCCCTGTTCTTGACGAAATCGGAAGACACAGCAGCACCGTACCGACAAGAATTATTATCATGAACCCCAGCACCAGCGTTCTCGCCGGAGAAACACGCTTGGAGTTTTTGTTAAGAATAGGCATTTTCGGCTCCTCTTTTTACGCAATCACAGCATATGCGGCAGACGATGCAAGCTTGTAGGATGGCACACTGTCGGATTTTTCGATAGCAACGCTTTCCAGCATGATGCTGCTGCCGGTGTTGTTTGTCAGCTTGAAGCGCACTCCCGTCAGCTTTTCATCGGTATCGATGAGTACCTTCAGCACACCGTCGGATTTCTGTATAACAGTATAGTCCAGCGTGGTTTCGCCCTTGTCGCTTTTTATCGTTATCGTCACATTGTCGCGGTCAATTCCCTCGCCGACAGCCGTGAAGCAATATGTTCCGGGCTTGAATATCGTAAAATAGTTGGTGTATACAGCCGTGTTTGCAGCAAATACCGCAGTATCTCCATCAACCATAAGCTCCTGTGTTGCAAGGATCTCTGCTCCGCTGTAACTAGCCTTATTATTCTCCGACAACTTAAATCCGTTTTCCTCAGCCCAGTTGTATGCCTCAATCGTGCAGGCGTACAGATGCATCTTGTTGCCTATGCTGCCTACAAGGTACGCGTCCTTGACCCAAAGCTGAAGATTATCCTCGTTGTCCGCAAGGATGAAGTCGGGACGCTCCTCCAGCTTTGTAAGCTCGCTCGTATTCTTAGCAATGATAAACCTTGTTTCGGGATAAAGGAACTGCGCCTTGACGTAACGTTCCTTTGCCACATCGAAGCAGCATACGGTAAGTCCGCTGCCGTCCGCCATAGAAAGCGCCTCCGAAACATACCGCGCACCGGCAGCGGCATTCTTTGCCTGCACCATAATATAATTCGTATAGCAATATATATTTGTATATATCAGCAGACCTGCAATCGGGAAGCAGATGTACCTGTACAGACGCTTGTCGTCCTTTCGCATGAACTGAATTACGATAATCAGCAGCAGGAACACCATCACGGTGGCTATGATCTTTGTGAAGGTCTTTTCAGTGGGCAGATCCCTCACACCCTCGCCGTAGCGCATGGGCGCAATACCCAGTATCATTCCCGATACTATTTTAGTGCCGGAAAGAACGGTCGGCAGCGTGAATATCTTGGTCATCACGCAGATAACCGAGGCACAGCAAATCGACGCAAACGTATGGATTATCGTAAGCTTTCCGCGGTATATAAGCACAAGTGCGGCAAATATCGCTATCGGATAGAACACCTCTGTGTATCTTCCGTAGATCATCGTATCGACGCGCTTTTCAATAAGGCTGGATGTGCATTTGAATACAACGCTGACCGTGAACGCCGCCCCCATTACCAGAAAGGCGAATATCGACAATACGGCATCGTTTTCGGAAATATATTCCTCCGCGGCTTTTTTGACTCTCTGACGGATAAACATAAATGCGCAGCAGGTTATGATCACAATGCAGATAGCACCAAATCCCCACGTCGCCGAGATAAAGTAAAACAGGTGTCCAAGCAAAGTCTTGAAAAAGTTGCCGATGGTTTCTGCCGTAGCTCCCGTAACTCTGCCAATCGTGCTTTCGATGGTGTTGCCCGGGGTTTTGTTAAGCGCCTCGGACAGCCACAGGGCATTCTGGAAGAACTCCTTGACAAAATAGTCTGCTGTTACCCCAACGCCAATGCTGATAAAGAAGCCCGAAAAGCAGAACACCTTTTTCTTCATCAGAAGGAAAACCACCACGATAGTTACGACCCCTGCCGCTGCAAGCGCAAGCATACGCCCGTGCGTCGCATAGCCTGCGACCAGCGTCAGCCCTCCAAGAACCGAAAAAAGCTGCTTTTTCTTTGTGTCGGTGCAGTCCCAGCCCTTATACATAAGCAGGATGAATACCCACGGAATTATGTTGCACACAGTTTCGTTCCATGTGAACTTCGTCAGCAGCATATAGCACGGGTAAAGTCCGCAGATAACAGAGAACAGGACGCTTGCGCCCTTTGAGACGTCGAATGCTTTTCTGCCAAGATAATATATGATGACCGGAGCAAAGCTCATCAGTGCGCCGTTTACGGCAAGCATAAGCTTATATCTCAGATAGGGATCGTCCGTCATCACAAATACGGGCGCATAAAACAGTCCCTGAAAATATCCGTAATAGCCTCCCGTAGAGACGGTCGATGACCAGTCAAGCCCGTTGAGATATGCTCCTACCGCAGTCACGCTGTACTCGTCCGGAGTCATGTTGAATATGGTTGCACACTGTGTCATAAGTATATGCACAATCAGTGTGCCGACATACAAGCACAGCATTACGAAAAAATCTGTGCTTAAAAAGGTGCGCAGTCGTTTCTCAGGCTTAATCTCACCTGCGCTTAGCTGCGGATTCTGGTTTTCCAAATCGTTCATTTTTGCCTCCGCTTAATCGGATGTATTCTTATATTTCATGTAGTCCCTTGCGGTTTCCCCGTAAGCTAAAACCGTGTGCTTTTCGGTGACGCCGATAACATCATAGTAATCGCGCGACAATGGAATATGCTCGCCGTTATTGATTATGATTATGCCCGTTTCCGGCAGCGCTTGTGCATTCTTGATGTAAAACACACGCGTGTCGGGATTGAGGAACTGGATAAGTCCCGCGGTTCTTGAGCCGGTATTGAAGCTGACTATCGGCGGAGATTTTACGTCGTTATACAAAAATTCGCTTATCTCCTGCGCCGGAGCAATATTTACGGCGTTCTCCGCCGCTCTCATGGGAAGATACTCTATCGCAGCATACAGCGTTGTATAAGCAAACAGCGCACAGCTTACCGCGGATATCAGATGCGTCTTGAATCTTCTCGTGCAGCAGATTATCACCGTGAAAACAGCGAACATTGCAAACACCATAGACGACATTATGGTAAAGCTCAGCGGCGTGAAGTCCTGCGAGCAGCTTTCGCCGACTCTCCACGGAAGCAAACCGAGTATGGGGGATTCGCGGTAAGCTCCGAGCTGAAGCTCGGGCACTGAAAACAGCGAAAAGCCCATACATACAAAGCTGTATATGCCTATGCCGCCCAATATGGTATACAGAGTATATCCGTACCGCAGCAAAAATACCAAGGCAAGGAAAACCGCCAGCGGCGCAACACTGTCAGTATATCTGCCGAATACTATCAGATCCTTAAGCTCCCCGTACTGCGCCGAGTTGAATTTGTACAGCACCGAAAGCAGCAGGGTTCCGCCAACCGCAAAAAATGCATAAATACCGAAAACCGTAAAACGCAGACTGTATCTGTGATTTGTGCCCTCCGAGGAGTTTTCGTCGCCGTCCGATGCAGCTTCCTGCCGATGCTCGATTATCCTGCGCACACACATCACACAAAAACACACCAAAGCCAATGCGCCCAGTCCCAGCGTGGATGTGCAGAACGTGTACAGGTGCCCGAAAAATGTCGCCCCGAACTGCTTTATGCCATCCTTGCTGAACAGCCCTATGATGCGCTCGACGCCGACATTAAGTGTGTTGCCGCGCGCAGCGTCATCCCACACAACTATCTGTATCATCCGGCGGCAGAAATACTCTGTCAGGAACGACACCGCAGCCGTAATAAAAAAGGTGGGCAGATTTAGTATCTTTTCCTTAAAAACAAACCTTGCAATAAGTAAAGTGACAACAAGCGCCGCCACAACCGCGATCAGCCGGGAGTGCGCCGCAAAGCATAACGCACAGGTGAAGCCTGCAAGCATAGAAAATGTAAACTTCGAATACTTGTTCTTTCTGTCCCACGCCATGTATATGCACCATATCAGAGCCCACGGAAGCAGGCTGCAGATAGCCTCGTTCCAGATGAACTTAGTATGTGCGATGTATGTTATATAAAAGCCGCTGCATAAAGCCACAACCGATTTATGCCATACCTTTGTTATGCCAAGCTTAAAGGCAAGATGATACGCTATCATCGGTATAAAGCTGATTATTACACCGTTGACTACCAGCATAGCTTTATACAGCGCATACGGCGACTTGAAAACCACAACAAGAGGAGCATAAAACAACGCCTGTACATAGCCGTAGTAATAGCCAACCGAGCTCATAAGCTGCGACCAGTCACGCCCCGAGTAGAAAGCAGCGATGCTGGCGACCCCTATCTCATCGGGATTGACCGCAGGAAGCTGCATATTGAGCGACAGAAGTGCATGGATAACAACAGAAAAAGCGAAAAGCAGAAACATTATGCCCCTGTCGCCGAAAGCGGAATAAAAACGCTTTAGTTTTTCAATCATTATTTCTCAATTTCCTCTTTTGTATAACTGCAGACATTATAAATCTTAAAATTGCCGTTTGTGTTGTCGTATTCTATTTTCTTCACATGATACAGGGTCTCATCCATCACCTTGCGGCAGCCTGATATCGCGTCGGCAACCAGTCCGAAAATACCGATCTGAAAGCCAACTATGGCAAGCACCGCCATAAGCACAAGCGACTGGATATGTCCCGAGCCGCCGCCCGAGCACATATATACGATAAACCTTATTCCCAGCGCAAGCGCGGCAAGGATGAACACCGACGCAATGGACAAGAATGTGGTAAGCGGCTTTCTCATTACATAGTTGCGCATGATGGTGCCGCCGGAGCGCTTGATGTAGCCCCACATCGACTTGAACAGGCGGCTTTTTCTAAGCTCGGGATTTGTGTTGATATCCACCGACATTATCTTCGTCCTGTCAGCGCCCGCAGTGATTATCGTTTCAAGCGTGTAGGTATAGTCGGAAAGCACGTTAAGGCGCATAGCGGCATCCCTTGTGTATGAGCGGAAACCGCTTGTGGTGTCTACAACATCCGTGCCGCTGGCTTTTCTGACAACGCTGCTGCCAAGCTTTTGCAGCTTCTTTTTAAGCGGAGAGAAGTGCTCTATCGAGTCGGTGCGGCGGTTGCCGATCACCATGGTCGCCTTTCCCTCAAGCAGGGGACGCACAAGCTTCTCGATGTCGTGGCCGCTGTATTGATTGTCCGCATCCGTGTTGACAATAATATCCGCGCCCAGCCTTAAGCACGCGTCAATGCCTGCCATAAAGCCCTTGGCAAGTCCGCGGTTATGCGTAAAGCTGACAATATGGTGTACGCCCAGTTCCTTTGCGCGCTGCACCGTTTCATCCGTACTTCCGTCATTGATGATAAGATATTCTATCTCGTCAATTCCATCTATATGACGGGGAAGATCGTTTATTGTAACATCAAGCGTTGCCGCTTCGTTATAGCAGGGTATCTGAATAATAAGCTTCATCCGATTATATTCCATCCTTAACACTAAATAGTATAGTCATTCCATGACGCTTAGGCAGTCGGCACAGCCGCGCCCGTATGAAACGCACCAAAGAGCAATATATCCGCTCGTCAAGCCAAGAAAAATGCAGGCGCATAATATACGATCTGGCTCACAAGCAGCAGGGCAAGAATACCGATCACCACCCTGAGCTTTGAGGGAGAGCCGTCCGCTGTCAGTGCCGCATAATAACCGTCCGCGTTTCCGTCATCATAGTTTGCACGAATTTTTTTGATCCTGCGAACGCAGAATTTATAATAAATGTAATCGCCGAATACGCAGAGCAGCATCATCTGCGCAAAATTAGCGATACTGCACACTATTGAGAGATTATCCAGCATTGCCACAGTAGCCTCGCTCAGCTGGAAGCCGATATTCTGATTATCGAACAGCAGCAGGCAGTCGGGAATAGAGGTTATCGCAGAAAACAGCACCAGCGCGATTCCCAGCGGTATCATGCCGCGGTAGAATTGATGAATAGGCGCGAAAAACCCTGCGCAGAAGTTAAGGAACACCTTGACCGGCTGAATTTTTCCGTTCTTCGGCACGCCGATTCTGAAAGCGGCAAACGCCTGTGAATAGTGGATAACCGATTTCCCGGCAAAGTGGCAAAGCTCCTTGCTGGAAACGCCGTCCTCGCCGCGCTTTTCGTCATCGGTCAGCTCGTGTATTCTTTTGTACATCTCAAAGTATGCGTCGAAGTTCTTGACCCGCTCCGCGTCGGCAGCAGTTCCGCTGTCACTGCTGCCGCGGTTGTAATCCGGAAGCTCGGCATGGTGCTCGTCGGGTTGCTCGGTGCAAAAAGCCTGCTCGGTATCTTCCGTCTGTGCACTGTCGGCTTGTTCGGGACTTGACTCCTCCGGCTGGTCGGGAAGCGCGCCGTTCCACACAAATCCCTGTGCATGATACTCTTCCACGCCGCATTTTCCTGTCTGTTTATAGCACTCCCTGTGATGCGGCGTGCCGCACTCGGGACAGACAACGATATCGTCGCCGTCGGCGAACTTAGTTCTGCAAACAGGGCAAAGCTTGTCCGTAAATCTTGACATTATATATCCTCTCTTTATAGTCCGCGCCGTTTTTCGGTTAATAAACGGCAATACAATACAAATTCATCCTTTAGGCAATACCGCACGCCTCTGCGAAGTCGGATATTCTGTAATGCCGCACAGAAAAGCCGAAGCATATCCACATATCTGCGCAGGGCGGCAGAAACATGAAAAAAGCTTCTGCCGACAATTGCACGGTATCAATTTTAGTATACCATATTATCAGCGCAATTTCAACCAAAAAACGCGATGTTGTGTGAAATTTTCGGGAAATAATTCCGCTGCGAAGCAAACTTTCCTCACGAAAAAGCGAAGCCACTCCGGCAGCGCCAAAGCGACTTCGCTATAATGATCTCTAATGGGCATCGACTGTTTCTTCCTCAAGGTCAACGCCGTTTTCGCGGTATATCTCCTCCTGAATTGCTGCATGGTCGCCCGTGCAGTACTCCGGTACGTTATCCTTGCGGTAATAGCCAAGCTCTGTATCCTTGCACTTGCTTGTCGCAAGTCTGCCCGTCTGGGTGCAATAGTTTCTCTCAAGCACGCTGCTGTCGGGAGTAAAGTTCAGTATCTGCGAGGTATCCTGAACATCCACCATAACGGTCTTCCAGATGCTTGCGATGGTTCTCCAGCCGGACACCTGCTTTTCAAGGATATCGTCGTTGTTGTCGCGGCCTACCCACAGTGCTCCGACATAATCCGGAGTGCAGCCGATAAACAGCAGGTTGGAGTCGTCGTTGGATGTACCGGTTTTACCTATTACCTCAACGTTATCAAGCTTTGCGTTTTGTCCCGTTCCATAGGGGTCGGTGATAACGGTTTTCATCATGCGGTTGGTTATCCACGCACTGTCGCTGCTGAGAGCCTGTGTGCCGTAGAAATCCTGCTCGAGGATAGTGTTGCCCTTGCTGTCAACCACCTTGCTGTACAGCATAGGCTCGTAGTAATAACCGCCGTTGCCGAATACCTGATACGCCGCGCACATCTCCACAAGGTACGCACCCTGCGTAAGACCGCCAAGCGCGATAGGTGAATAGTCGATATCGGTCTCGACCAGCGTAGACAGTCCGAGATTCTGGGTAACCTGATTGAAGCACACCTGCGGAGTAAGCATCTGAGCCACCCTTACCGCAACGGTGTTAGTGGAGTGCCTTACCGCATACCATGCAGGATAAAGCTTACCGTCGCCGACCTTCTCGCCGAAGTTCTTGGGCCAGATTATGGGCTTATCGGGATCCTCCCAGTTAGGCAGCTCTATTCCCAGATTGGGTATCATGGTCGAATATGTGATGAGATTGTGCTCGATAGCGTTGGAATATACCGCGATGGGCTTCATGGTAGAGCCGGGCGCACGCTTTGCCTGCGTTGCGCGGTTAAAGGTGCTGTCGCCCTCTTTTTCGCCCAGACCTCCGGCAAGTGCAAGCACCGTGCCCGAATAATCCATGATTACAAATGCGGACTGAAGCAGCTTCTCTTTCGCCATGGTGGGGTCGTAGAAATCAAGCACCGTATAGGGGTCCCTGTACTTGCGCTCAAGCTCCTCCTGCATCTCAATATCCATATTGAGATATATCCTGTATCCGCCGTTATATACCTCGTTGCGCGCGGAGGTGTAGCTTATGCCCTTTTCATCGGCATAGTCGTTGATAACCTGCTCGATACCTGCGTCAACATACCAGTTCTGCGTTACCGTATAGTTGCCGTTCCACTTGTACGCCTCATATTCAAGGTCGGCGAAAATCTCCTCTTCTAGGATGTCCTCATCGTCCAGCGTTCTCTCGTCAATGTAGCCGAAGCTGTCGCCGTACACCGGCCTTGCAAAACGTACCTTTTCATTGCACGCGGACTCATACTCCTGCGTGTTTATCAGTCCCTGCTCGTACATGCTTTTAAGCGCATACAGCTGCCTGTCCTTACATCTTGCAAGGTCGGCATAGGGGCTTATGCTGCCGGGGCTTCGTATCATGCCGGCAAGTATCGCGGACTCTGCTATGGTAAGGTCCGCTGCGCTTTTTCCGAAGTAGTACTCCGAAGCGGCGCCTACGCCGTATATCATTCCTCCGAACCAGATACGGTTAAGGTAGGATTCTATGATGTCAATTTTTGTATACTTTTCCTCCAGACTCAGCGCACGGAAGATCTCGCGCAGCTTACGCTCCCACGTTACCTCGTCGTCGCCCGTTATGTTCTTGATAAGCTGCTGCGTGATGGTAGAACCGCCCTGTCCTGCGCCGGACAGATTGAACACATCCCTTATCAGAGAAGATGTGGTTCTCTGCCAGTCAACGCCCTTGTGCTCGTAGAAACGCTTGTCCTCGACCGCGGTGGTTGCGTCGATGATGTTGGGGGACATATCCTCATAATCCACCCAGATGCGGTTTTCGTCTGCGGCAAGCTGCTTTATCACAACCTCGTTTCCGTTCGCGTCATAGGCGTAAACAAAGCTTGTGTACTTCATCTCGACATCGCGCAGATTTGCGTCATAGCTGTTATCCGCAAAGTCAAGCACATACACCGTAAGCACCGTTGCAACTATGCACACCATCACCACGATAACAAGCAGCATAGCAGAAAACGTGGTGCCGACTATTGTCAGAGCATGACCGATATTCTTCATCGCCCTGCTTTTTTTCTTTTTGGACGGCAGCTTTTTGGGCTGATCGTCTTTTATCTTGATGTATTTTATCTTCTTTTTGTTATCCATATTCACCATACCCTTGTATTGCCGCTGTGAAAAGCAATATGAAAAGCCGACTGCGAAACAATGCGAAATTGTCCATAATAATAGTATATCACAAAACCGTCGGAATGTTAATACCTTTTTTTAAAAATAATGTGTATTATTGATGAAATCGCTTCGTTTATGCGGTCGCATGACATAAAAAACCGTCATCCGCAGTATTCTAACCGCGTTTGCGCGCAGCGCCGAAAAGTCTGCCGGTAAGTATCAGCCACGATATCGACGCTATACCCAGAACAGGCGTACAGATATTTACAGCGGCGGACAGCACGTCCGAGTATGCGACCCCTGCCGTCAGCAGGTTGTTTGCCGCGTGAGCAAGGATGCAGGGCAGAACGCTTCCGCTGCGCTGCGCAAGCACGGCAAGGAAAAATCCCAGCGCAAACGTATACGCAAAAGCCTCTATATCCATGTGATACGCCGCAAAGAATAATGCGGATATCACTGCCGCACCGTTTTCACCGAAAACATCTGTAAGCCGTGACAGGGCGGCACCGCGGAATGCCGCCTCCTCAGCGGCAGGTGCAAGCACAGCCGTGTATATAATATACAGCACAAGCTCATGCGGCTTCGCCGCGCCGGATGAAGCGCCGCCCGTGCCCTCTCCGATAAGCGCATTGGACACCAGCGCCGCAACACACGCAGTAAGCAGCGCAGCAAAGAAAAACGCAAACGGTTCGGCGTGAGAGTAGTTTTCCCTGCGCTCGGGAAGCCGTATTCTTCCGCAGAAAATCAGATACGCTGCTGCGTTTACGAGAAGTACGGCGACAACGTTAAGCAGAAGATTATACACATAACCGCTTGCGAATCCCCTAAGCAGCCACGCAAGAAAAATGCCGCCGAACTGCGCCGCTGAAAACGCGGCTGCAACGCGCAGTACGGCGGTTATTTTTGTGTCGTTTCGGGCGCTCATTCGATCAAACCGGCAATCAGCCTGTATATCCCTGTCGGAATATATCGGAACGTCAGCGTATCCACCGCAAGTATCAGCATAATGATGACCGTAGCACGGGTAAGGAACACGCCCCAGCGGCGGGAGGACGGAATATCCCACATCTTCTCTACCTTATAGCGGCGTATCTTGCGCGCTTTCCATATTGCCATAAGTATACCCACGATAAGCAGCATTATCACGAAGAACATAAACACGAGGAACGCCGCAACAACGGGGTCTGAAGTATCGCGGCTGCCAAGCATATAATCCTGCACCGCAGTTGTGGACATAAACAGCAGCATTATTCCCGAAATGCTGTTGAACATCGCGTGCATGATCGTCGTGACAACGATGGACTTTGTTGATACCGCGATATAGCCGAGACATATTCCCAGCACGGTTGCATAAAAGAACTGCTGGAGATTTGCATGAGTAAGACCGAAAAGCAGTGCCGATACAAAAATGGAAAATCCGTTTCCATAGGGGCGCAGTGCCTTCATTACAATTCCGCGGAACCATAATTCCTCGAAGATAGGCGCTGTCACAGCAAGCTGGATGAACAGCACGACAGCGCACGAAAAGCTTTCCGGCTGGATCTCGTTGACGGTATTGAACGATTCGCTCAGGCTGGTGTCCTTGAAAAAGCTTCCGATGAACACCGTGATCAGATTAGCGAATATCGCAGCGCCGTAGAATGCCGGAAACATTCCCATTGCCGCACCTGCATACACGGGTTTTCTGTATACATCACGCAGCAGCCCGTTTGGTCTGAGAATGATGAGCGCGCACGATATCGGTATGACATACAAAAACACAAACGACAGCAGCGTCTCCAGTATATACAGCTTCAATACATCCATTTCGGGAAGTATCGGCGCTACCAGCGCAGCAATAACCGACCCCGCATAGCGCGATACAAACACTATTATCATCATCATGCCTAGACACAGACAGACGTGCTTGAAATCATGCATTTTCTCCTCGCCCGACAGGTCTTTGTTGTCAAGCAATATCTCTTCAGACATATTAGCCTCCTTTAGTCGTCGGATACCAGCCTGTGATAATCCGCAATCTCGCTTACCGCCTCTTCAAGGGTTTTTCCAAGACAATCTATGGTGATGTCCGCATATTCCTCATAAAGGGCACGGCGGCGCTCAAAAACCTGAGCAATGGTATCCGTCTTGCGCATGGCGATACCGCGGCTTTTTATGTTGTGCAGGCGCTTTTCCACCTCGGGCACGGGCAGTGACAGATAATATACCAATCCGTGCTCCTTAAGATGCAGCATGGCTGTGCGCGAATACACCGCGCTTCCGCCGGTCGCAATTACGCAGCCGCCCTGCTCGCTGACGGAGCATATAGCGCGCTCCTCTGCAATGCAGAAAGCGTCAAGACCATCTGTATCAATGATATCCTGCAACAGCCTGCCTGTATCATTCTGTATCACTATGTCGGTGTCAATAAAGCGGTATCCCATCGCTTTTGCAAGCAGCACGCCTATGGTGGATTTGCCGCAGGCAGGCATACCTATAAGTACAATGTTTTTCATTCGTTCTTTCCTTTGTTCTTATATCGTTTCATCTATTGCAGCGCCGTTTTGTCAGTATGTCACGCTGTCAAGCTTCATTGTCGCTGCCGCGTTGAGGTCCGTGCCGGCAACCGCACCTGCAAGGTACTCGTAATAGCCCTGACAGCCTATCATAGCCGCATTATCGCCGCACAAGGACAGCGGCGGCACATACAGGGTCATTCCGTTTTTCGCGGCTCTTTCTTCAAGCATGGAGCGAAGTCCGCTGTTTGCCGCTACTCCGCCGGCAAGGGCTATAGTCTTAAAGCCGTTGTCCTTTGCCGCCTGAACAAATTTGGATGTGAGTATATCGCTGACGGTGTACTGAAAGCACGCCGCAAGGTCATTTACATTAACGTCCTCTCCCTTTTGCTTTGCATTATGGATGAGGTTGATAACCGCCGTCTTAAGTCCCGAAAAGCTGAAATCATACGGGTTTGCGGTTTTTGGATGAGGCAGCGTGTACGTTGTCCTGTCGCCGGACTTCGCGGCATTGTCGATATGCACTCCGCCGGGATAGGGGAAGCCCATTGCCCTGGCTGCTTTGTCGAACGCCTCGCCTGCGGCATCGTCTACCGTCCTGCCTATCGTTTCAAACTCGGTATAGCTGTTTACCTTAACGATATGGCTGTGACCGCCCGACGCAACAAGGCAGATATACGGCGGCGTTAACTCGGGATGTGCAAGATAGTTTGCCGCGATATGTCCCCTGATATGGTGCACGGGAATAAGCGGCTTATCAAGAGAAAAGGCAAGACCTTTTGCAAAGTTTACGCCCACCAGCAGCGCTCCGATAAGTCCCGGGGCATATGTGACCGCTATCGCGTCGATTTGTTCAGCGGTCTTTCCTGCCTTTACAAGAGCCTCTTCGACCACGCCGACTATGCTCTCGCAGTGGCGGCGGCTGGCTATCTCAGGCACTACTCCGCCGTACAGCTTGTGCTCCTCTATCTGCGTAGCAACCACCGAGCTTATTATCTCCCTGCCGTCGCGGATGACCACAGCAGCTGTTTCGTCACAGGAGCTTTCTATTGCTAAAATATCCATTTTAT
>JBJESD010000045.1:0-15817 GCA_051882595.1 Oscillospiraceae bacterium
GATATGCCGCTTCAGAGTAACACGAAGTGTTATTCGTGCATCTGCACCTTTCTCGCCAGCCTGTTAAAGTGACTTTTTCGACAAGCTGACGGCAGGATTTTTTAAATCCTGACGTTTTTTATTTGGTATGTTTAAGCATTGCAGCTTTGGTGTGATATCACTCACGCTTTATTGCCTCCATTGCGGAGATGTGAACCGCCTTGTTTGCAGGGTAGAAGCCCGAGAAGAGTCCTATTATTACGGAGAAAAGTATCGCGAAGCCTGCAAGCCATAATGGGATAATTGACGTCGGGCTGTTCGCAGGGTCCATAAAGGTCATGATGCTTTCGGGAGAAAACAGCGCCCAGAATTCGCCGAACGATTGGATTTGCGGCTCCTTTGACACGATGTTCATAATAAGCGATATCACGAAGCTTATTCCTGCACCGATTATTCCGCCGATAAGCCCGATCGTGCCCGCTTCCAGAAGGAAAACTGTTCTGATGTTTCCGAGAAAGCAGCCGAGCGCTTTCATAACGCCGATTTCACGCGTGCGCTCGGAAATAGACATTATCATCGTATTTGTTATGCCAAGCGCTGCTACAAACAGCGACACCGCGCCGAGTCCGCCAAGCATCATCTGCTGCTGGCGCGCCTCTTTTTCAAGCGGCTCGCGTATCGACTCCATTGAGTAGGTGTTGTACCCGAGCTTTTTTATATCCTTTTCGATGTCTGCAACATTGGAGATGTCCTTTGCCTTGACGTAAATCTCGTTGTAGGCTGCCTTTTGCGTGGAGGTCGGGTAAATCATTTTCTGAAGCGCCTGCAAATCGGGAGTGAGGAAGATAAATCCCTCACTTGTAGCGTAGTCCTTGTTGTAGTCCTGCTTTACAATTCCCGTTACGGTGATTTCCTGATAATATTTGTTCTCAAAATCTGAGTAGGAGTAAAGCTCCAGCTTAAGCTTTGCGTCAAGCATATCAAAATACGGGTCGGGAAGATTATCGGGGTTTTCGTTGTACTCGTATTCGCCCGTATCGGGGTTGTACTGGTACAGATACGACCAGCGGTCTATTGTGTTGTTTCCCTCGGGTCGCATTGTGTCGCAGAAATTATAGGCGGTAAACTGTCCCGAAAGAACCTCGAACTTATCTTTGGGAAATCTGCCGCTGATAAGCTCGAAACCGAACTTTTCCATAGCGACGGCGTTTATGCCGACAACCTGCGCCCAGTATGCGTGATAGCGGTCGTTTTCACCTGCGCTTATTTCCATTCCGATATCGTTAAGCGTGGTTTTTCCCAGTGCGACATCAACATTCGCGATATTCCGGAACTTGCGCAGAGCTTCGTCGTCAAGCTTTGAATTGCTTCCGCCCGAATAGACCTGTATCAGCGTAAGATCGCCCATTTCCTCAAGCATTAACTGTTGGGAATTTCGCAGCCCAATGCCGATGGAGAGCATTGTAACGATTGCGCAGCAGCCAACCACAACGCCAAGAACTGTCAGAAAAGTACGGCTTTTTCGGCGCCGCAGGTTCTGCAGGCACATTTTTATCATATCGGTTATTTTCATTGACGTCACCCCGGTCACACTTTGGTTGTATCGTCAGATACGTCGTCCTCCCAGTCGAAATCGTCCTCGGCGAGCTTTTTCTTCTTTTTCTTGTGGCGGACAACGCAGATTATCGTGATCACAGTGCCGACTGCCACTGCGCCTGCTGCTATCCAGATGATTATCCACGGGAAACCGCCCTCGCCGGTCGGTTCATCAATCATGCCGGGGTCGTCGGGGAAGATAGGTTCATCCCACATCATTTCCTCAACAAAAAAGCTTACGGGAACCTCATGGGAAACCTCGTTCATGTTCGCGTCGTCATAGGTGAACAGGATAGAGAAGCTGCACTCGCCGCTCATATACGGAGTGACGATGAAGTCAAACGTGCTGTTTGCGCCGGGAGCGACGTTGCCGATTACTTTGGAGGTAGACAGCGCAGCAACATCACCGATTATCTCCGCTTTTACGTTGGAGATATCGCAGCGGCCCTTGTTCATATAGCTTATTGTTATGTACGCTTCATTTCCCACAAACACCGAACCTGCCGGCGTATTTACATCAAACGACATTTTGTCGGGCTGATAAACGGGAATGAAAATCGTCTGCTCGCAGGTAGTTGTGTTGCGTTTTCCGTCCTCGAGATAGTCATACTTGAAAGAGATGCCGACCTGAGATGTTCCCGTCTGCGCAGTGGCAAGTGCGCGCAGCGCAATTGATTCGTGAATTGCACCTGCCGCATACAGCGACGGGTAGAAGAACGTGTTTGCACCGCCGAAAATGCTGAGGTCGCCGCCGGCGTTGACCGTCACAACGATGTTTTCAATATCAGTATCGGAGGATGTGTTAAAAAAGTCAAAATCAAGGTTAAAGCTGTCGCCGGCAGCTATCTGCTCTGCACCCATATCGTAGGAGCTTATGATGATGTTGGGAGCACCCGAGCCGCCATCGGTGACATTGGCGGCAATAAGGGTTATTGTGCCCTGAGCCTCGGCAGTGCTTGTGGAGGTGGCTGCGCCATAGCAGTACACAATTGCCGCATTTATCACCTGCTTAACGCCTGTAATTTCTTTGGTGGTGTGGAATTTCAGCGTAACGTCCGCAGACTTTCCTGCCTTGATGCTTTCGATATATGCGTACTCTGTCCTTTCAAGGAAATATAGCGAATCGGAGGCGGTGAAGTCAATATACAGATCCCTGAGGGTAACATCGCCGAAGTTTCTGACGGTGACGGTATATTCATAGTCTGTGTTGGGGAGGAGGGTGAAATTTCTGTTCTCGCCGTACAGCCTGACAACAGGTGCGTTGGAAACGGTGGCGTCAAGGGAAAGCACGGTAGAAAGCTCGCCGACGTTCTCTTTTCCGTTCGGAGTAGTGTATGTGTAGGTCATTTCGACGGTGAAGTACTGGTTGGGGCTTTCAAGCTTTGCTGCGGTCTTGAATTCCACAGGCGCCTGCTTTTTCTTGCCGGACTTAATGATATCAAAGGCTGCGGAATCCGTGCCCCGGATGAGTATAAGCCCGTCGCTGCCCTTGACGGTGAGCTTGACGTCCTCCATGTTGATTTCGCCCTTGTTCTCAATGTTAATGTAATACTTGTAGTGCTTGCCGCTTCTGATAGGCTCTTCGAGTGATTTGAGGGTTACATGGGGCTTGGGGGCGGTTTTGCCGTCGACGGGAGCAAACATTGTGAACGTGTTTTCATAGCTGCCGTCCAGCTCGTCGCTGCCCATGTCATACATATACTTGAGGGACATACCGAGGTCCTGTTTAAGCGCAGTTATTTCGGTAAGCGTCTTTATCTTTACGGGCACCTTGATCGACTTTCCCTGCTCGATGGAGGGTATGTAGCAGGAGGTGGTGTTATCGGTGAGGATAAAGCTCTCTCCGGCGCTGAATGTCACAAAGATTCCCTTCATGTCGGCGGTGCCGATATTCTTCAGGGTGACGGTGCCGTTGTAGGCAGTGTTTGGCTTAAGCTCCTTTTCGGCAAGGTCAAACTGCGAAAGAACAACGGGATACACCTTTTCGACGGTGGATACTATTGCCTGGACATTGATTATTGCTGAGGATGTGCCGGTCATTTCGTTAAGTCCGTTTTCGTAGTAATACTTGACGGAAACGTTGAAGCTCTGCTTGCTGGAGTTTATCTTGTTAAGCGCCATGTAGTGAATCGTGAGGGTCACAGTGTCGCCCGAGAAAACATAATCGACATCTTGTACGGAGCTGCTTTCGGTGATAAGGATATCCTCGGACGAGGATATCTCCACGAGAATGCGTTCCGCATCTGCTGTGCCGAGGTTTTTCAGCACAAGGTCGAATGTACCCTCGTCGCCTGCCTTGATTGGATTGGCAGGTTCTTTTGCACTTATCTTGAATAAAGGCTCGGGAATGATGTCTTCGGGGTCGTCGTCTCCCGTACTTGTCCGGCACTGCTTGATGGGAACGGAAATGGTCGTCATATCTCTTCCGAGAATACCATATCCCAGCATGAAGCCGAATTCGTTGGATGTTCCATCCCATTTGCAATTAAGGAATTCAATAGTGAAAACTACCGGAGCGTTATCTGTCGGTCTGTCATCGGTAAAGGAAAGAACGCTGATGTTGCTTCCGACAGTGCCGCTGAAGCTGTCACGGGGCTTGGTGATAATAAGGTTATCTATGAAATTCTGTTTTGTGTCTGTGTCTTCTTTAATAAAGTCTTTTTGTCTGATTCCGGTGTCAGAAATGGTCAGGGTAACATTGAAATTAGTAACTGTCGTGATTTCTCTGACAATTGAGCCGTCTTTATAATTTGTTATTATCACATCCGTAACCATAGGATTTGGTACGGGGCTTGCCGGGTCTTCCGAACCGGGTGTTTCCGCGAAAGCAGGAAATGCAGCTCCGGTAGAAATAAGCAGTGCTGCACTGAGAATAAGCGACAAGACTGTCTTAATTAGTTTGTTCATGTTTTTCTCCTTTAGTGTCATTTACTATTTTCCCGTCAACAAGAGTAACGATCCTATCGGCGTATTTTGCCAACTCGGGGTCGTGTGTAACGAGCACGATGGTCTGCTTGTACTTGCGTGCAAAGCTCGTTATCATTTCCATAACCTCGATAGTCGTTTTTGAGTCAAGGTTTCCCGTTGGCTCGTCGGCAAACACAACGTCGGGCATTGCCACAAACGCCCTTGCTATGCCGACGCGCTGCTGCTGACCGCCCGACATCTGCTTCGGGTAGTGCTTCAGGCGGTTTGCAAGACCCACCTTTTTCAGCATGGCAACGGCTTTTTTGGTTCGCAGCCGCTTGCTTTCGCCGCGGAACATCAGCGGCATTGCCACATTTTCAACCGCGGTCATGAACGGCAGCAGGTTGTAGGACTGGAACACGAAGCCGATGTGCTTCTGGCGGAACCGTGCGAGGTGGTTTTCGCTCATCGCGGTTATGTTCTGTCCCCTTATGTACACGCTTCCGTAGGTCGGCTGCTCAAGCCCTGCAAGCTGATTAAGCAGCGTGGATTTACCCGAGCCGGACGTGCCGAAAATGCAGCATATCTCGCCCTGCATTATATCAAGATTTATCCGCTTAAGTGCAACGACCTTGTCGCCCTCAAGCTTATACTCCTTGCGAAGATCCTTGACACGAATCATCACCTTCGGAGCGGCTGAAGATATCTCTGCCAAAAACTCACCCCGTTTCTTCCTGTTTGTTCTGTATCAAATGGTAATTCTCTTTCTATCAGCAGTTTCAGCGCCGACACCTCTGAATAACTTCGAAAATCAATCCTTCTGTTTCGATTACCATGTCTAATTATTACTTTGCGTCAGATTTGAACAGTTGAAATTTTCCAATATGATAATTATATCACAATAAATTAGTATTTACAACACGAATTACTTAAATTTTTCTTAATTTAATCTCTCAGCCGTATGTAGATATACTGCTATGCCTGTCTTGATTATCACACCCTAAGCATTGTCATAAAGTTTTGCTGCAAAATGTGTAATGATTGAAATGAAAGCCATCGGCGTGAGAAATAATTCCACGAGGGAAAGGGCAGGCTGCCAAGCTTCAATTTCAACAAAACAAGACGGTTGGAATAAAGGCAATCGAATGAATAGGTAGGAGTGTTTGCGCTCATGCTGTTTTGTCATTTTACAATTTTTTTGTTAATTATACTGTTATTATATTGAAAAAATGATTAATTTATGGTATAATCATTATATTATATGATTTTACCGGTTCATCTTAATTCCTTATGACGGAGGCGATTATACTGCTTACAATAGATCTTGAGCAACAGCTTAAAAAGCATGGCGATTTCGACGAGGACATGGTATTAAACGAAGCTCCGCCCGAGCTTGCCGATGTTCTTAACAGATTTATCGACGACAGAAAAATGAAAAAGTCGGACGTTATCAGGATGTTAAATGTAGACCGCAACTATGGTTATCAGGTGCTTAACGGAAAACGCACCCCCACAAGGAATTTCATTATCCAGACAAGCCTGATACTAAAGCTAAGTATAGACGAGATGAACTATCTGCTCCAGCTTGCAGGGAAATCACCGCTTTATGTCAGAAACCTCGTGGACGCGAGGGTGTTCTATGCAATAAATCACCGAATGGACTACTACGACGCGGTGGATTTTATATGGTACAGCGACGCTGAATAAACGCCCTCGGGCTGTCGATAAACCGCCATCTGCGTCTGTCAACTCGTCATCGCTTTGATATGGCGGCGTCCGTGCCGCCTTTGGGCGATGACTTTGTTGCATCCTGCAACCGCATAACGGCAGGCACAAAGCCTAGCCGTTATGCGCGTTTAGAGTAACACGAAGTGTTATTCGTGCATCTGACGTTTTCTCGGCAGCCTGAAATAAAGCTTTTTCGCTAAGCTGAAAGCTCCTCCCTTTTCGGGGAGGAGCTTCTTTTATAATGTCAACGTAATGTGCAGAGCGTCACCGGCATACTCGCCTGTGAAATCGGTGATTGTAATACCGTATTTCTCGGAAAGGTCGGAGATATAGCTCTCCTGCATCATTTCCCACAACGTGTCGACCCAGAGAGAAAGCATATAAACATCAACTTCGCTGCTGCCACTGTCAAGCTGCTCCTTTGTTTTTTCAAGAAGCGCAGCATAAGCCGATTCAGCGGATTCCGAATAATAATCTACCTTTAAATAGTCCTTAAAATAATACAGCAAATCGTATTCTGTTTCAATCACCCTGTCGCCGTCCCAAAGGTATTCCTGTCGTTCATCAATACTTGATATGTCCAGTCTTCCAACGTTCAAACAAAGAAAATTATAATGACATACTTCCTTCTCGCCGAAGGGTACGCTTGCTATACAATTCTGGACATAATGCTTTGCACCATAGGGATTTACAATATACCATATATCATCCATTTTCACGCAGCACCACGCTATTTTATCGCCATCGGTTTCATAACCCTCGAACACATAGCTGTCAAAACCAAGCCGCTGTGCAACGTCGCATAATGCCCTTGCTATGCCGAGATCGTCAGCGTATCTGTCAATCAATGCGCCGTAAGCGGTGGAAGCGGAGGGTCTTGTGTTAAATCCGCCCAAAACGGTCGTATTAAGCGCGATATCGTCAAATACATACTTAAGAGCCTCAATCTCGCCATTCGGGTACGCATCTCCGAATCGGATTGAATGAAGGTGTTCCTTAAAATAATTCCCTATGAAGTCGTTGTACTCATATCTGTCAATTCCCGAATATATCGGAGAGATAGAGTTTACATACTCGTCGGGGTCGGGCTACTTGTTGTTATTAAGGTCGTTATAGTTTACGTTGTAGCCCCTTGTATGAACAAGTTCGGGGTGTTCGTTAAGAACGCAGCTATGAACATAATCTATATCGTCTATCGTGTATGTAAGTGTGTCAATTATTATCTGCGTTTCGTCCTTGATAAGCCCGTAGTAGATATCGCTGTAAAGCTGCTTGTCTGCTTTGTCAAGTCCATCATACAACGGAGCGGTGTAGTTGATGTCCTCAAGAGAGGGCTTGTTTCCTATCGCCGCAACACTGCCGCTGTTTGTCGGCTGTGAGGCGTCGGAGTTACCCGACGGCGGAGCTTCAACGACTATGGGCGTGTACGCTTTTATCGCAAGCGGAACTATGAGCGCCACGACAAGCAGACCGCAGACCGCCTCAATAAAAGTGCGGCGATGCTTGCGCCAGAAGTTCTGCTTGGGCTTCTGCTTTTTAATGGATACTTTCAGCTCGGAACGGCTTTCCTGTGTGTTTGAGGTAAGCTCGCCGCTTTCGTCCTGCGCCTCGTACTGAGCAACAAGCGGCTTGGCTGCAACGGGAATACTGTCAAGGGCTTTTTTCAGCTCGTAGGCGTCCTGATATCTGTCCTCAGCCTTTAGCTTGGTTGCCCTTGTGATAACCTCCCACAGGGCAGGGGAGATGTCAAACCGGTTCTCCTCAAAAGTGTCATCGTTGTCAAATCGCGATGTGGGATCATCGGGGATATCACCTGTGACCATATAATAAAGCGTTGTTCCGACAGAATAAACGTCCGTCCACGCACCCTGATTTCCCTTTTTGCTGTATTGCTCGGGCGGTGCATAGCCGGGCTTAAGTATAACGGAAAAGCTCTGCGAATGTTCAGCCACGACCTGTCGTGCCGCGCCGAAATCAATAAGCTTTATGTTTCCGTCGTCACACACGATAATGTTATCGGGCGAAATATCGCGGTGCAGTATCGAGGCGCTGTGAGCAACCACAAGCGCTCCCACGACATTTTTCGCAACATACAGCGCCTGAGCAACGCTGAGAACACCGTTCTCCCGGATATACTCCTTTAATGTGCGGCCGCTGAGATACTCCATAGCCATGTATACGGTGTTGTTTTCGTAAAAGCAGTCATAAACTGCGACAATGTTCGGGTTTCCGTTAAACCTTGAAACCAGCTTTGCCTCATTATAAAACTTCTCTGCGCCCAATTCAAACGCCTGTGCGTTGTCCTCGGACAAAACAGATACATCGGCGTTTTCGGATGTACGCTGTGCAATGCCATATGGGAAATACTCCTTTATGGCAATTTTGCGGCACACAAGCGCGTCATAAGCAAGATAGGTCGTGCCAAAGCCGCCTTTTCCTATTACCTGTCCGATAACATAGCGATTTGACAGTACGCTTCCTGCTGTCAGCAGCGATTGATCAAGCACGCTGTCCGAGGCGGCAAAGCCGCAGCTGCCGCATTTATCGCCTGTAATTTCTTCAAAGCAATTTTCGCACAATTGCTTTCCGTTTATTTCGATCATTCAGATCCCCCTTTGGCTGTGTTCATTAACAGAATAAACTAACTTATTGTACCATAAATCGGCAAAAAGGTCAAGTCATGATGCGGCTTGACCTTTTTACTGCGCTAAATGATTATTTCAAGCCTACTGCCGGTGAAGTGCCGATGCATAATCCGTTACCGGCGACACCTGCTGTTTTGCCGTTCCATTTTGCAACATATACGATCTTTCCCGATGAGTCTACCATATCGGCAGCCACAGTAAAGACCGTATCGGCGCTGTCGCTTGCGCCTAAAGCCACAAATGTACACTTGCCGCCCTGGATCACTGCGTAAATTGACATACCTGCCCATTTTTCGTAATACTTCGACATCAAAGAAAGTAAAGCTTTTGTCATATCGCCGTCGGTGACGCTCGTGTTTTTGTTTATGCCACTGGCGCTGGAGCTCCACTTATAACCGCCAAAGCTGGTGAAATGGTCGGGATTAAGTCCCGTAACTGACCAGTTTCCACTATTGTCGATTCTTATCTTTAGCTTATCAACTCCATACATCTGTCCCTGCGAAAACTCATCCTGAATTGCCTCTAATATGGTAGTGATATCGCTGCGGACGTAATCGGCTGCCGCGTTGAAGTCGGCTACCAGCTCTTTTTCATCGTACGGCAGTTCTTCCGGTTCTGACGAAGTTGTAGCTTTTGTAGTAGCTTTTGTAGTGGATTTCGTTGTGGTTGTTGCCTTTGTTGTGGTTGTTGCTTTTGTTGTAGCTGCTGTCGTAGAAGCCGTCTGCGCTGTGGAGCTTCCCAAGCCGATAGCGGGAGAAGTGCCGACCGCTATTCCGTCAGAGGTGATACCTGCTGTCTTGCCGTTCCATTCGTATGCGCTTACGACGTTTCCCGAATTGTCAACCAGTCCACCATCACCGGATAATACTCTGAATGTGTCAATGACTTCATCAACGTTTCCGTTTGTGTTAGCACACATGACTAATTCTACTTTGGTATTCTTTATAAATATAGCAATAACCTTATCTTCAACGTCGGGAAAATATCTATTTTCATCAGCGATAATATCATCGATAAACGTGCTGGTGTCGGACGATGATTCGCACTCCCATGTTCCTGTACTATCCACAGTGAATAGTATTCCAAGCTCTGACGGAGGTCTTTTTCCTTTTGTTTCGTTCCGCGTCAATAAATTGGTTGTTGCGTTTTTAATTTGAGCCGCCAACGTGTTCAGCTCCGTAACTTCTTCCTCCTGCGACTTTGAAGACGACTTGTCTGTGACGTTATCATCGTCATCGTCGTCATCATTTGAAATAGATGCGGTGTCCAGTGCATTTATCACGTTAGGAATTGCAATTGCCGCAGCGATTACTAAAAGCAAAGCCGCTGTTATACCCAAAACGGCATTCTTGTGCTTTTTGAAAAACTCCCCAAAATTAAACGGCTTCTTTTCCGCAGCGGCAGGCTGATTTGCTCCGTTTGCGACAGGCTGAGGATATGCTGCCGGCTGGGGATTTGCAACAGTTACGCCCTGCGTCATTCCGAACGGAACAGCAGTCTGGAATTGAGGCATTTTTTCGCTTGCGTCCTCGGTCGGCACTATCACAGGCTCAGGCTGATACGAAATGCGGCTGAGGTCATTCCTCAGCATGAAAATGTCACCGTATCTGTCCTCAATTCTGAGCTGTGTCGCCTTTTGGATAACCGCCCAAAGCTCGGGCTCGATGTTGTAAATATTGGAACTGAACTCCTCGTCATCGTCGATTCGGGACATGGGGTCTTCGGGAATATCGCCCGTTAGCGCATGATAGATAGTTGTTCCCAATGAATAGATATCCGTCCACGGACCCTGATTGCCCTTTTTCTGATATTGCTCGAGAGGAGCAAAGCCGGGCTTAAGGATTACCGAAAAGCTCTGCGAATGCTCAGCCACGACCTGTCTTGCCGCACCGAAATCAATCAGCGTTACATTGCCGTTATCGCACAGGATAATGTTGTCGGGAGAAATGTCGCGGTGCAGTACATTTGCGCTGTGCGCCGCCATAAGCGCATTGGAAACATTATTCGCAATGAAAAGCGCCTGCGCAGGGGAGAGCACTCCGTGAGTTTTGATATGATCCTTGAGCGTATGTCCCTGAAGATATTCCATAGCAAAGTAAACGGTGTCGTTCTCGTAAAAGAACTCGTGAACGCCGACGATATTAGGATTGCCGTTAAATCTCGATACCATCTTTGCCTCGTTATAGAACTTTTCTGCGCCCATTTTGAACGCTTCCGCGTTATCCATTGACGAAACGGAAACGGTAGTTGTACCCGGTGCGCGAAGTGCTACGCCATAAGGGAAATATTCCTTTATGGCTACCTTTTTCTGTGTAGTGACATCGTATGCCACATAAGTAACTCCAAAGCCGCCCTTGCCGATTACTTTTCCGACAACATATTTTCCGAGAAGAACGCTTCCCGGTCTCAGCATAGTTGGGTCGCCGACAGTCTGGCTCGGATTATAGCCGCAGTTTGGGCAGAAAGTGCCTTCTGTTATCTCGCAAAAGCAGCTTTCGCACAAATGTTTGCCATTTATTTCAATCATTGTTCTTACCTCGTATTACAGATAATATTCTCCCCGGATTTTCCGGTATTGCAGTTTCAAATGGAATATCGGAGATTTCGGGAAAACCGGGAAAAATCGGCTCTTCCGTTTTTTCGGGCTCACTCGGAGTTTCCTCGGTAGACGGGCTCTCCTCGGTAGACGGGCTCTCCTCGGTGGACGGGCTCTCCTCGGTAGACGGGCTTTCCTCGGTGGACGGGCTCTCCTCGGTAGACGGGCTCTCCTCGGTGGACGGGCTCTCCTCGGTGGACGGGCTCTCCTCGGTGGATGGGCGTTCCTCGGTGGAGGTGCTCTCCTCGGTGGAGGAGGATACGGAGGAATCGTCCGGGCTGTTGTCACTCTTGTTCACTGCAAGCAGCACCACCGCTGCTATTATAGCTGCTGCGGCTAACAGCACGCTGGCAAATATGATGATCTTGCTTTTCAGCGGCATGGATGGCTTTATCGCATCATCTGCGAAATCGACTGTTCTAGGTATATCGGCAACAGGCTCTGCGGCAGGCGCGGCGATAGTACGCGGAAAGGTTTTCTGTGAGTGAATAATTCCGCATATCGCGGTAAAGTTATCGCCGCTGTTCTTCGAGCGGAGAAAATGCCGCTTAAGCATATGTTCAAGCCAGTCCTTTGCAGTTTCGGACTTGAGGAAATCGGCTTCCATTTCGTTTTCGTAGATATGCTCCCAGAAGCCATCGCTGCATATCAGAAACGCGTCGTCATTTATCGGGTCTATGAAATCATAAGGCTTAGGCAGCTTAAGCGGAGCGCTGTCACCCAGCACCTTGAACAATCCCGAACGGTCGGCGCTGTTTCGCACGTCAATATCGGTCATTTCGCCCATATCAACGGACGCCTGGCAGACCGAATGGTCTTTGGTGCGAAACATGATTTTTCCGCCGCGGAAATAATAAACTCTGCTGTCACCGATATTGTCCAGCCTTATCACATTTCCGTCGGTGAAGAGCGCGGCAAGTGTTGCCTTGCCGCCCTCACCGTACTGTTTTACCGCTTCGTCTGCGCCCAGAATAAGGCTTGAGATACGTTCGTTTGAAATATCTGCGGCAGTGTAGTTTTCGGATATATAGCGTGTAACCGCACCGGAGGCTAATTCACCGTTGTCATGGCCGCCGAGACCATCAGAAACGATATAATAGCCGCCGCCTGTGATATAACTGTCCTCGTTGACAGGTCTGCCGCCTATTCCCGAATAGCTGTATAAATCAATGTTCATATCAATACTTTATCTGGAAGAGTTGCTCGGCGCTTCCTACCATGAAATATGTTCCGTTCGGAATAGCTACGGGAACATTAGGCGTAAGCTTCTGTCCGCTTCCTAATGTTGTACCGAAAGAAGAACCGCGGTCGATGATTTCGTAGCCGTTGGCGGTTCTGCGAATTTCGCAGTGAACTCCGGACACGCCCTTTGCATCCACGGGGAAGCAAATGCCGCACTTCTGAGTGTTTCTGCCAATGATAACGCTTGTTCCGATAGGGAAGGAGCGTCCTGCGAGAAGTCCCTTTTCGCAGATAATAACAGGGTTTGCGGGAGCGTTGTTTACGGGTGCTGCCTTTACGGGTGCTGCCGCATTTGCCGGAGCGTTGGGCTTAGCCTTGCCGTTCTTCATTACTACGACTATTACGGCTGCTGCCACTGCAACAACGGCAACTGCAATAATTACGATAACAAGTGTGGAGGAAGACCCGTTCTTTTCCTCGGGCTCGTCGGGAGCATCTGCAGCAGTGTCATCCTTAGGCTCTTCCTTGGGAGCGTCGGTGGAGAGGACATAGCCCACAACATCACGCGATACAAGGTCAATGATTTCATCCATGCTGACAGCATAATACAGTGTAGTACCTTCGGCAGTAATACCTAATGAGTTGATTCCTACAACCTCTCCTTTGGAATTTACCAGAGGACCGCCCGAGTTGCCGTGATTTATCTCAGCGTCGATCTGATAAACCAAGCAATTGTTGTTGAGTACGCTTGTAGTCTTTTTGGAGAGAACGCCACTTGTAATAGTCACATCGGAAAGGTCATATTTATGGTCATTGGATATAAGGTCGGAGACACCGGGATATCCGATAGTAGCTATGCTTTCGCCTGTTCTGATGTCATCACTGGGGCAAATCACCAGTGCGGTGCGCTTTGTCGTAGCTTCGGGCAGCTTAAGTACAGCTATGTCCCTTGCTTCGTCCATCTTATATATCGATGCGATCATGTAATCATTTGTCGCATACGAAAAATATACTCTTAGCTCTATCATATCCTGCGTAAACTCATCATTGGTCGCTACATGAGCGTTTGTTACTATGTATTCGACAGGTTTTTCGGGGTCGCCGATACCAAATCCTGTTCCCGACCACAACTGAATACTGGTATCATACTTGTAATAAGCACGAATATAGACAACACCGTTGACAGCGTCTGACGGTGAACTGATTTTTACCGTGTCTGCAAAGGTCACTGTGCTGCTTATTATCATTGTCAGCAGGGCTATCAGCAGACCTGCAAGCTTGTATATTGTCTTTTTCATTGAAATTCCCTTTCATTAACAAATTCGAGGACTATCATTGTGTTGTTGTCCTGATTTGTATAGTTTTTGTTAATAATTGCGCTTGCAAGCGCGTCTGCCGCCTGCTGTGCAGGCAGCGAAAGTGCAAGCGACATTTCCTCATCGGAAAGCGCGTTGTATACGCCGTCGCTGCATATCAGCAATTTATCGCCCGAGCATGGGACAAGCGGCCGCATATTCACATCCGGTATCGGCTCGCTTTTGCTGCCTATATAATGCACTAACGAGTCCTTTTTTTCGTTTTCGATCATTTCCTCAAACGAAAGCCTTTGTGCAATTACATCATCCAGCAGCCGATTCTGATAATCGCCGTCCTCGGACAGCTGAAAAACCATTCCGCTTCTGAATAAGTATATACGGCTGTCGCCGACGCTGCACCAATATACTCCATCGCTGCGGCAATACACTGCCGCAAGAGTACAGCCTCCGCCTGTTCCGCCGAGAACGACATCGTGGTTAAGCTGTGAGACCATCTGCCTGAATTTATCTGCAACATTGCTGCCGCTGATAAGGTCGCGCATTCCAAGAAGCGAGGACACTACATAGGAGCTCACCTTATCGCCTGCCGCCAAGCCGCCCATACCATCGGCAACCACTGCAACAAATCCGTTTGAGCCGACCTTGTCGAGGGGGGTGTATCCAAAGCTGTCCTCCTGATAATCCCGTGCGCCGCGGCTTTGTGCATTTCCGATTGAGATTTCGGTAATATTCGAGCCTGAGATACTAAGGCTTACAACAAATCTGTCTTCCATATCAGTATGTAAACTCATCGTTACAGAAGCTTCTGAACACCAGCTTTGTCGCGCCTGCTTCTATAACATCATAGTCCTTGACCTCTTCGGGTGTCAGGAGAAGTCCGTTGTTGTGGTAAACATTGTTTTTGCCTGCGCCGAGAGTAACAAAAAACTTTCTGCTGCGCGAGTCATAAGTAAGAACTGCGTCGCCCTCTTTGGATATCGCCTTGTCAAACGAGAGATTTACATCAAAGTTTGAGCCTCTGCCTATCGTATTCTTTTCACTGTGAACAGGGAAAGATAATCCCTTATTATCGCCCTCGGTGACAACCAGCCAGCCGCACACGGGTGCGATTCCCGTGTCGCTTACGTTAAGCGCAACGGTAGCGCTCATTTCCTTTTTGGGACGCGCAGGTGCTGCCGGTGCAGCAGGCGCTGCAGGTGCGCTGCTTATATCAAGCGGAGCTGTTTTGGGGAAATCGGGTGCGCTGCTTGTGTCGATTGGAGTGGTTTTCGGGAAAGCAAGGTCGTTGCCCTCTAAAGGACGAACCACCGATAAGCCTGCCTGATTGCAGTAGGTACACGCTGCATGGGTTTTTTCATCGTAGATATGACCGTTTTCACACTGTTTCATTTTAAATACTTCCTTTCAATCTGTGCCGATTTGCCGTCCGGCTGCTTTTATACTACGACAAAAGCTCTTGTGCATAAGGCGCGGAGTTTCGGTGAGGTTTCACCGCGCCATGCCGCGCTGAATTCGTGAAAGCTCCTTGTCTGAGAGCAGCGACGTATTTCGACAATTTTTGTTTGCAAAACAAATATAACATAGATTAAAATGATTTTGGTATACTGATTAGTAATTCTAACTATATTATTCCGGGAACCTGCTGAATGTCAGTTGTTTTGACAAGCTGAAAGGGCGGCATATCTCAGATGATTAGGAGCTTTTGAACCGCCGCGTACTTTCTGTTGAGTGGGTGAATAAAAGCTGTATTCCCACAGTGAAGCGGATTAATCATCCGGCGTGGAGACGAGGATATCTCGCTTATCAGTATTACAAAAACATGGGCGGAGTTTTCACTCCGCCCACAGTCTGTCGATAAACCCTCATCT
>JBJESD010000046.1:0-15387 GCA_051882595.1 Oscillospiraceae bacterium
GTGGGGTTTTACAGCTTCATCTCTTTGAGAGATGGGGCTGTTTTTGTTTGGTGCCGCCGGATAACGTAAAAATGAATATCAATACCGAAAGGAACATGAATCATGACACAAGCAAACAAGTACACAAGACGCTATTTTATGCCGCCTTTTCAGTGCATGGACTGGGCGGAAAAGGAGTATGTGGATAAGCCTCCCGTATGGTGCAGCGTTGACCTGCGCGACGGCAATCAGGCGCTTATCATCCCCATGAGTCTGGAGGAAAAGCTGGAGTTCTTCCGTCACCTTGTGGAGATAGGCTTCAAGGAGATCGAAATAGGCTTTCCTGCCGCTTCGGATACAGAGTATGAGTTCTGCCGCGCACTTATCGAGCGCAACCTCATCCCCGACGATGTTGCGGTTCAGGTGCTGACGCAAAGCCGCGAGCACATCATCAAAAAGACATTCGAGGCGCTGGAGGGCTGCAAAAACGCGATAGTTCACCTGTATAACTCCACATCTGTTGCGCAGCGCGAGCAGGTCTTCAAAAAATCCAAGGAAGAGATCATCGACATCGCCGTTACCGGTGCCGTAATGCTCAACGAGTACAAGGCGAAAACCAAGGGCAATTTCCGCTTTGAGTACTCCCCCGAGAGCTTTACGGGAACCGAGCCGGAGTTTGCCATGGAGATATGCAACCGCGTGATAGATATCTGGCAGCCCACCCCCGACAACAAGGTGATAATCAACCTGCCCGTAACAGTTGCCGAATCCATGTCGCACATCTATGCCCAGCAGGTGGAATATATGTGCAAGACCCTGCACAGCAGAGAAAACGTCATCGTATCGCTGCATCCGCACAACGACCGCGGCTGTGCCGTAGCGGACACCGAGCTTGGTCTGCTTGCAGGCGCTGACCGCGTAGAGGGCACGCTGTTCGGAAACGGCGAGCGCACGGGAAATGTCGATATCATCACGCTTGCGCTGAATATGTATTCCCACGGAGTAGAGCCCAATCTGGACTTCACCAATCTGCCCGAGATAACCGAGATATACGAGCGCCTTACAGGTATGCACGTTTATGAGAGAATGCCTTACAGCGGACGGCTTGTGTTCGCGGCGTTCAGCGGCTCTCACCAGGACGCCATCGCAAAGGGAATGCGCTGGCGCGGCGAAAACGACCCCGAGCACTGGAACGTGCCGTATCTGCCCATCGACCCGAGAGACCTCGGCAGAGAGTACGAGGGCGACGTCATCCGCATAAACAGCCAGTCCGGCAAGGGCGGAATCGGCTACCTTATGGAGCAGAACTACGGTATCTCCATGCCGCCGAAAATGCGCGAGCATTTCGGATATATCGTCAAGGGCGTTTCCGACAGACAGCATAAGGAGCTTATGCCCTCCGAGATATACAAGATATTCGAGGAGAGCTATCTCAACAACAGCGGCGCGATTCGCTTCAAAGGCGCGCACTATACGCAGGGCGAGCTTATCTCCGCAATGGTCACAGTGGAGATAAACGGCTGTGAGCGCACCTTCACCGGAGCAGGAAACGGTCGTCTGGACGCAGTATCCGACGCACTGAAGAACGGAATAGGCATAGAGTATTCCATCGCGACATTCGCGCAGAACGCTATGGAGCACTCCTCCAAATCCAAGGCTGCCTCCTACATCGGAATATCGCTGCCGGATGACAGCGTAAGCTGGGGCGCAGGTATCAATACCGATATCATCGTATCCTCCGTTCTGGCGCTTATTTCCGCTATCAACAACGCAAATATCGTATAAACATCCTGCAATAAAGCCTGCTGTGAGGGCGATAAATCTATAAGTGAGTATCATCGTGATATTCCGCGATTATTCATCTGCACACCGCAGCGCAGAACCGAAAGCGAGGTAACACAATGCTAAGGGTCTTTATGACAGGCGACAATCACATAGGTCTTAAGTATGCAAGCCATGAAAAGGCGTCCGTGCTTGCCGCTGCGCGCATATCGGCTTTTGAGGGAATGGTATCCGCCGCAAACAGCGAGGGCTGCTCTCTTTTCATCATTACCGGCGACCTTTTTGAAAACACCTGCAGCGTATCCAAAAGGGATATAAAAAGCCTTGTGGATATGCTCTCACAATTCGGCGGCACCGTAGCGGTGCTTCCCGGAAACCACGATTATTACGACAGGGATGTCAAGGTCTGGCAGTATTTCACGGAGCTGATATCACAAAAGGACAACATCCTGCTGCTTACCGAGTTCCGCCCGTATCATATCTCGGCAGGCGGAGAAAATGCGGTTCTCTACCCTGCCCTGTGCACCTCGCTGCATTCGCGCGAGGGCGAAAACAACCTCGGTTGGATAAAGGCGCAGCAGATAACGTCCGACAGCGCCTATCACATAGGCATTGCTCACGGCGCGGTCGAGGGCGAAACCATCGACCGCGAGGGACGATACTTCCTGATGAGCCGCAGCGAGCTGGAGAGCATACCCGTTGATGTGTGGCTTATCGGGCATACGCACGTGCCGTTTCCGCGCGGTCTTACCAAGCAGTTCAGCGAATGCGGACGCATTCTCAATGCAGGAACCCATGTTCAGACGGATGTTTCCTGCAACACCGAGGGAGTCTGCTTCATCGTAGAAATAGACGACAGCAAAACCGTCCGCGCGAAGAAATATGTTTCGGGAGGTCTGCGCTTTTTCCGACGCAATGTAACGCTCACCGCCGAAAATATGCAGGAACAGCTTGACACAGCGCTTTGCGATATTCCCGATAACAGCGTTGTAGACCTGATACTCTCCGGCGCTGTTACCGCAGAGGAATACAGCCGCCGCTGCGATACCGCCGAAAGCGCGCTCTCTCGCTTTATCGAGGGCACATATAGCGACGCCGCCTTAAGCAGGCTGATATCAAAGGAGCTTATCGAAGCCGAGTTCCCCGAGACCTCTTTTTCGGCAAAGCTGCTTACCGCGCTGCTGGACGACCCGAAAGAGGCTCAGCTCGCCTACGAGCTGCTATGCGCATTAAAGGAGGGAAAACAGTGAAGATAAAAAGCGTCTCCTGCACACAGTTTGCAGGCGTGCGTGACCGCAGCATCTCCTTTGAGGACGGCATAAATGTCATCTACGGTAAAAACGAAAGCGGAAAAAGCACGCTCGTCAATCTTATCTCCCGTACTCTTTTCCAGAATGCCCGTATCGACGGCAGAAGCGATAAGGCTTTCCGCGAGCTGTACTATCCCGGCGCGCGCAGAGGAAGCAGCGTTGTCGGGGATTTCGCCGACGGAAAAATAACGCTCGAAGCAGCGGACGGCACATACACCCTCACCAAGGAATGGGGCGCTGACGCACGCTGCGTGCTCTCCTCTCCCGGCGGCGCGGTAAAGGAGCAGAAGAAAATCGACGAGCTGCTGAAAAGCGTGCTGGTATACGGCGAGGGCGTGTATGCGGATATGCTTTTTTCGTCACAGCGAAATACTGACCTGTCCGTGCAGACAATTCTTGACAGCACCAAAACCACCGACGCAAAGCAGGAGATTACAGACGCAGTTTCCCGTGCCTTTGCCGAGAGCGGAGGTATCTCCGTCAGCGCCATCGAGCAGGCGGTCAATGCGCAGATAGAAAGGCTTGCAGGAAAGCACTGGGACTTTAACCGCGATATGCCTGTGCGAAAGGCGAGCCGCTGGTCTACGGGACTGGGGGAGATACTCTCCGCCTACTACGCGCTGCTGGACGCAGAAAAAGTCCTCTCGGACATATCATCTCTCGAGGAAGAGGCAGACCGCACCGCCGCCGACTTCGCCGCAAAGGACGAAGAGCTGCGCAAATCGGAGGAAAGCTGCACCGCTTTCAGCGACTGCGCAAGCCGTCTGGCAGTGCTAAGCGAACGCAGAAACGCCATCGAAAGACTGAGCCGCGAGCTGGAAAAAGCGTCCGCGATCCTCTGCCGCTGGCCGCAGCAGGCAGAGCTGCTGGACCGCGCAAGGGCGCTTAGGGAAGAATCGGCAAGCCGCGCGCTGCTGGATAAATACGATACAGCCAAAAAACTGAGCGACGAGCTGAGCGCAATCACCGCAATGCTATCAGAGCGCCCCTGCCCCTCTGCGGATGAGATTTCCGCGGTTAAAGAGGCTCAGCGCATAATCGCTTCATGCGAGAACAAGCTTTGCGGAATGAATCTGTGCGCAAGGCTTAAGATGATAGGCGGCAATCCCGTAGAAATCAAATCGCTCGTTACGGGAGAACCGGTCGAGGTTTCGGACTGCTTTCCTCTGACCGAGGCGGTGAGCATCACCATCCCCGATGTTATGGAGCTTACTCTGTCGCCTGCCGATGTTGACGCGGCTTCCGTAACCGAGGAAATAACAAAGCGCAGGACGGCTATGGAGGACATCCTAACGAGATACGGCGCAGACTCGATACCGCAGCTTGAACAGCTCTCCGCCGACAATGCCGCAGCAAAAGCCAAAAGAGAGAGCGCAGCACTCCGCCTGTCGGCGCAGCTTGGCGACACCTCCTTTGAAGAGCTCGAAGCCGCCGCAAAGGCAGTCTGCGCTCCCGTGAGGACGAAAGAAGCCATAGAAAAGGATATCGCCGCACTCTGCCCCGACGGCAATCTCGACAGGCACATCACCGTTACCGAAACCCATATACGCGGCTATGAGGAGGAATACGGGGATATCCGGCAGCTTAACGCAAAAGTCCTTGAGCTGCAAGCCGAGCTGCAAAAAGCGGAAAGCTCACTGAGCGCTTTCGAGGATATTCCCGATGAGTACATGAAAATAGCCGACCCCGAGAGCCACCTTGCCGCGCTCAAACAAAGGCTTAAGCAAATACGCGACATCCGCGAAGCCGCACTGACCGAAAAGACCTCCGCCGCAAGCAGGCTGGAGGGCTTTAAAAACAGCCTTTCGGGCGACCCTGCGGAACAGGCGGAAAGGGCGCAGAGAGTATTCGGCGAAACCAAAGCGCTGCTTAAGCACTGGCTTCATATCGCAGAGGTGCTCAGAGCGCAAAAGGAGAAAATCTCGGACGCTCCCATGAGGGATATCGCAGAAAGCTTTACCAAATATCTCGGTATCGTAACCGATGGAAGAGTATCCTCGGAGTTCCCCTACCGCGACAGGCTTAACGTCAGCGTTTACAGCGACGACCGCCTGCTTGACTACACAAAGCTCTCCGAGGGCACAAAGGAAACGGTATCGCTTGCATTCCGCCTTGCGGTACTTGACCACCTGTTCCCCGAGGGAGGCGGAGTCATCATCTTCGACGACCCGTTCAATGATATGGACGCCGACCGCGCCGCGCGCTCCTGCGAGCTTATCAGAGAGTGTGCAAAGCGCCATCAGGTGATATTCCTCACCTGTAAGGAGGAATATCTCGAGATTTTCTCGGGAAACGGGATAAGGATATAGAAAGCTCTGCTCAACCGCCCAAAATATACAAAACCAAAAATCTGCCGCAGTATCCCTGCGGCTCAGGCTGTCGATAAACCGCCATCTGCGTCGTCACCTGCCCCACGGCAGGCACAAAGCCTAGCCGTGGGGCAGGTTTCTAGCATCTGACGATTTCTCGTCAGCCTGTGGTGGGACTTTTTCGACAAGCTGAGCCGCAGCATCCCTGCGGCTTTTTTTCTGCCATCCACAGCACACAGCGATAGTCCTGCTCTGTGCTATTTGTGATATATCACAAAAACGCACGGATATAATTGTGAAATTTGTTTATAAATTTCGCCAAATCTCTGCCATAAAAAGGAAAATAGCATTGACTTAAAACACGCTTTGTGATATGATAGGTGGGTACGTTTTCGGGTACTCTTCGGCAGTGCGGCGAAATCCTGCTGACCGAAAAATATACAGATATATTATTATGTGCAGAACAACGGGAGCTTTCCCGAATGGAGGTAATTCTATGATTTTTTCAAGTGTAATTGCCGTAGTAATTCTCGCCGTAATGTTCATCATGGCGGCAAGGGACAGGCTGTCCCGTCTGGCGGCAATGGGTATGACCTCGCTAAGTGCAGTGCTTCTGCTCTTCGGAGTGTTCATGAGCCTGAGCGGCGGCGAGACCCTGCTGATTTCCCAGATAACCGCGGTGCTTATCTTCGTGGTGATGTTCGTGCTTATCATCATGGATAAGCTCGAGCGGCATATCGTCACGCTTGGCTGCGGCGCCGCAACCATGGTTATGGTGTTCGGCATCTGCATGAAGAGCTTCAGGGCTTTCAGTGATACGCTCAACGTAGCCTCGGTATTCACCGCCGGCTTCTGGTGGTCGCACAGCGCCGAGGAAAGCACCAGCGGCATAAACTGGGCAACCATCATCTTTATCGCCGGCATGATGGTGATGGTAGAGGGCATGGCGCACGCAGGCTTTTTCCGCTGGCTTTGCATGACGCTTGCAAAGCTGGTAAAGTTCCGTGTTGTTCCGCTGTTCATCACCTTTATGCTTATGAGCGCCTGCTTGTCAATGTTTATCGACAGCATCACCGTTATCCTGTTCCTCGCGGCGGTAACAGTAGAGCTCGCCCGACTGATGAACTTCAGTCCTATTCCCATGATACTGTCCGAGGTGTTCTGCGCCAATCTCGGAGGCTCCGCAACAATGTGCGGCGATCCGCCAAACATCATAGTGGGCACTTCGCTCGGCTACTCCTTCGCGGACTTCCTTACCAACACGGGACTCATCGCAGGCGTTGCACTGATATTCACGATAATCTACTTCTACATAATCTTCCGCAAGGATCTCAAGGCGGCAGGCAGCAACCGGGTCGATATCTCCAAAATGCCCGACCCAAAGGACGCTATCAAGGACAAGCGCAGCTTTGTTGTCAGCGTTGTGATTTTCCTTATCGCCGTGATTCTTCTTGTCACCCATGCGCAAACGGGTCTTACCGTGGCTTTCATCGGCACGGTTATCGCAGTGCTTACCCTGCTGACCGCAGGCAAAAATGCGCTTATGCTGCTTAAGAGAGTGGACTACAAGACCCTTTTGTTCTTTATCGGTCTTTTCGTCGTCGTAGGAGGTCTGGAGCAGACCGAGGTGCTCGTCCTTGCCGCAGACCTTATCGGCAAAGTAAGCGGCGGCAGCGCCCTGCTGATGGTGGGAATAATCATCTGGGTTTCGGCGATTGCAAGCTCTATCGTGGACAATATCCCCTTTGCCGCTACAATGATACCTATCATCAAAACGCTTTCGCTGACGACAGGCACCGATTTGGATGTTCTGGCATGGTCGCTTTCTATGGGTACGGACATCGGCGGCAGCGCAACGCCTATCGGCGCCTCGGCGAATGTCGTGGGCACTTCGGTTGCCGCAAAGCATGGACATCCCGTCAGCTGGGGACGCTATCTCAAAGCGTGCGTGCCTGCCACCATCATGGTGCTTGTAATAAGCACAGTCATGATATTTGTAAGATACGGCGCTCAGCTTGGTCTGTACTGATTGCGAAAGGGTATTGAAAAACTGCCATAACAGTGGTACAATATATACGATGATACTATATAAGGGAGGTAATCCGTATGGATAAGCAACTGATAATTTCCGTCGGCAGAGAATACGGCAGCGGCGGACATATCGTCGCAGCAAGCCTTGCGGAGCATTTCGGGCTTCCGCTGCTTGACAGCAACATTCTCGGAGAAATCGCAAAGGAAAAAAACACCAATGAGGAGTACCTGCGCCGCTACGACGAAAGCGCAAGAAATCTGCTTTTTTCGCGCACCGTACACGGATACAGCAACTCCCCCGAGGAGATAATCGCGCATATGCAGTTTGACTACATAAAGGCCAAAGCCGACAAGGGCGAAAGCTTTGTTGTCATCGGCAGATGCTCGGATTGGATACTCAGGGATAACCCTGCGCTGGTAAGAGTGTTCGTGCTTGGCGATATGCCTGCCAAAATTCAGCGCACCGCAGAGTGCGAGGGAATTTCCCCCGAAAAGGCAAAGTCGCGTATCGCACAAGCCGACAAACGCAGAAAGTATTTTCACAACACCCACTCGGACAACAAATGGGGCGACTCGCGCAGCTATGATATCACGGTAAACTCCTCAAAGCTGGGACTGGAGGAAACTACGCAGCTTCTTATAAAATACATTGAGCTTTTCCGCAGATAATGCACCATTCGGCACAATCGCTCAATAAACGACACCATTTGGTGATATATCCAACACAACAAATCCCCTCGGAAAACGCCCGTTTTCGGGTGCTTTCCGAGGGGATTTTCTTGTTTACGGCTGTTCGCCGAACATCATCTCAACGAACTTTTCGGTATACCTGTTCCAGAAGTCCATATCGTGTCCGCCGCTGCTTTCAAGATAAGTGTGAGGCACTTCGATGCTATCAAGAAACGCGTGGAATTCGCGGTTCTCCGCAAGCAGGAAATCCTCCGTGCCGCAGCTCATGTATATCTCGGGAAGCGCCGCGCCGCTGTCTTTCAGGCGCTTTGCAAGCACCTCGGGGTTTGCGTCGCTGCGCTCTACCGTATCAAGGTCGCCGAAGCATTCGTGATAGTAGTCGTAGTTGGCAATGCCGTTGTCCGTGCCCGGCTTCATGCCGGAAATGCCGTGAACGATAAGCGCAGAGGACATCGCCGCCGCCTTGCCGAAGCTTTCGGGATAGCTGAGCGCCGTATGCAGCGCGCCGAAGCCGCCCATCGAAAGACCCATTATGTACGTTTCTTCCCGACTCATCGCGAGGGAGAATGTGCGGCGGATGTATTTCAGCAGCTCATCGCCCACAAAGGTGCAGTATTTGTGCCCTGTGGACAAGCCGTCAAGCCAGAAGCCGTTTTCGCCGTTCGGGGTCACTACCGCGAAATTATACTTCTGCGAAAGATGCTCCGGCACCCAGTTATATGCTTCTCCCGTATAGCCGTGCAGCAGGAAAAGCGTTTTCATTCTCCTGCCCTTGTCATCGGCAGCGTCATTTGGCATATATACCTCAAAGCGCACATTGCGGTTAAGCGCTTCGCAACGGAATTTTACACTTATGTTCGCCATATTCAGTCCTCCGGATACAGTCTTTTCAGCTCGTCCGCCGTTATCTCCCTGCACGCTCCCGTGGGAAGGCAGGGGTCAAGCAGTATTCCGCCCATGCGTATTCTCTTAAGGTGAACCACACGGTTTCCCACCGCCTGCATCATGCGCTTGACCTGATGGTATTTCCCCTCGTGCAGGATAAGCCGCACTGTCAGCGGATCATCCGTAAGCAGAAGCTGCGCAGGCAGGCACTCCTCTTCGCCGTCTATGGTGATACCCGAGGCGAAAGCCGCGATATACCGCTGCTCGGCAGGCTGTTCAAGAGTGACGACATACTCCTTTTCGACGTGGTTCTTCGGCGACAGAATCCTGTGCGCAAGTGCGCCGTCATCCGTGATGAACACAAAGCCCTCGGTGTCCTTGTCAAGCCTGCCTGCCGGGAAAAGCCCTTTGCGCCGCAGCTCCTGCGGAAGAAGCTCCAGCACCGTGGAGCTTAAGCCGTCGCGCGTTGCACAGACTACGCCATCCGGCTTATTCAGCATGATGTACAGAAATTCGCGGTAGGTAAGCGGCTTTCCGCACAGAGTGATCCTGTCGCTCTCGGGAGAAATCTTCATGTCTGCCGTCCTGACGGCAGCGCCGTTTACGGAAACCTGTCCCTTTTTAATAGCCGCTTTGGCTTCGGAGCGCGTCAGCTGCGCCTGCTCTGCAAGGAATTTATCAATTCGCACGGGACCTCTCCTTTCCCTGAAAAATACTCGGATTATTCGTATTCTACCATATTTCCGCGTGTTTGTCAAACCCGATTCGCTGTCGGGCGAGGGGTTTTCCTCTATTGACAAACACACGCATTTGCATTACAATGTGTAGTGAAACGCAGCCCTGTTTTGCTGCGCACATCAAAAGAAAAGGAATGATAACATGAAAAGACTACTCGGATTACTTCTGTCTGCGATAATGCTGTTTTCCCTTGTCGGCTGCACCACGGCAAAGACAGAGCAGGCAGTAAGCGATGTCGTTAGCGCGATTACTGACAACAGCCCGGACAGCTCGGTTTCGGAGGTCAGCTCCGATACGCAGGACAGCACAGATTCCTCCGACAGCGCGGTTTCACAGGACAGTGCTCAGACGAATGACGCACCGCACGACATCGCTTCCCCCGAAACGGCAGAGCAGGCAAGCCCCTCCCCCGAACAGCAGCAGCCGACAGCCGAAGCGGAGCACATCCTCGACCCGGACGGAACATATACCTCAAAGGAGGACGTCGCGCTGTATATTCACCTGTACGGCTGCCTGCCGCAGAATTTCATCACAAAAAAGCAGGCGCAGTCTCTTGGCTGGGAGGGCGGCTCGCTGGAGCCTTTCGCCCCGGGCAAGTGCATAGGCGGCAGCTACTTCGGAAACTACGAGGGTCTGCTGCCCGAAAAGGACGGCAGAGAATACACCGAGTGCGATATTGATACGCTGGGCGCCAAAAGCCGCGGAGCAAAACGCATAGTGTTCTCCAACGACGGGCTTATCTACTACACCGATGACCACTACGAAAGCTTTACGCTTCTTTACGGGGAGGAATGAATATGACAGAATACACTCTCGACTGCACGGCAATATCCGATAAACAGGCGCTGCACAGCGCCCTTGCACAGGGACTGTGTTTCCCGGATTGGTACGGCGGAAATCTCGACGCGCTGTACGACTGCCTGACAGGGATAACAGACGAAACACACATCACGATAAGCGATGAGCAGGCGCTCGCCGAAAAGCTTGGCAGCTATGCGGCTTCTTTCACAAAGGTAATACTTCGCGCTGCCGCCGACAACGAAAAGCTGAGTATTTCGTTTATTCAGCCGTAAATCCGCTGCAAAGTCCACTCTCCGAATACTCTTATTTTCTTAGGTATTCTCGCATATTCTCCTGTTTTTAAAATCCGTGCAAAAAACGAAATGAACTTCAAGAAACAGAGATAAACAGAGAGAAACAGAGAGAAAACAAAAGAAAATGGGATATATTTAAAATTCGGTGCAAAAAACCCTTGACAAACAGCATTAAAACGTGTATAATTATGAATGTTGTGCGGCACAGTGCGCATTGAAATCGCAAACTGCTGCCGAAGTATTTAATCGGAACATCCGAAATATAAGGAGGAAAAAAGTATGGCAACTTATATGCCCAAGGCTGAAACAGTAGAGCGCAGCTGGTATATTCTCGACGCTGCCGGACGTCCCCTCGGCCGTGTAGCTGCTATGGCTGCTCACCTGCTCAGAGGCAAGCACAAGGTAACATTCGCTCCGCACTGCGACTGCGGCGATCACGTTATCATCATCAACTGCGCAAAGGCAGTTCTCACCGGTAAAAAGCTGGAGAAGAAGTACTACAGATGGCACACCGGCTGGATCGGACACCTTAAGGAGATCCGCTACGACACATTAATGGAAAAGAACCCCGAGAAGGCAATGACACTTGCTGTAAACGGAATGATCCCTGACACCACGATCGGCAGAAAGGCTATGACAAGACTTCGCTGCTACGCCGGTGCAGAGCACAAGAACGCGGCTCAGAAGCCCGTTGAGTACAAGTTTTAAGGAGGGCTGAAAATGTACGATTCTAAACCTTACTACTATGGCACAGGCAGAAGAAAGCACTCTGTTGCCAGAGTCAGAGTATATCCCGGCAGCGGCACAATCACCATCAACGGCAGAGGCATTGATGACTACTTCGGTCTTGATACACTGAAGCTCATCGTTCGTCAGCCCCTCACTCTCACCGATACAGTTGAGAAGTTCGACATCGTTTGCACAGTAGCAGGCGGCGGCGTTACCGGTCAGGCAGGCGCAATCCGTCACGGTATCTCCAGAGCTCTGCTCCAGTACTCCGACGAGCTGCGTCCCGTCCTCAAGAAGGCAGGCTTCCTCACTCGTGACCCGAGAATGAAGGAAAGAAAGAAGTACGGTCTCAAGGCTGCACGTCGCGCTCCGCAGTTCTCAAAGAGATAATTCAAACAGAATATCAGAAGAACATCAAAACCCTTGGAAACCCAGTGTTTTCAAGGGTTTTTCTTATTTTTTGGATTCATGAAAAAGTGGTGTGAAATCGTGTGAATTTGGGTGCGTGAAACACAAATGACACACATGTGAAACACACAAAAAATGCTGTCTTGTGCAAGACTTTTAGTGTCTTGTGCAAGACAAAAAAGCAAGGAAAAAGGATGTCATCAAACATCCTTTTCTTTACAGTATTTTATTATTTCAGACCTGACATCCTTCTTGGTTCTGCAATGGACAGTGTGTCCATCTTTGAATATTACATCATAACCATCATGCATGTTCCCCTGGATGCCTGAAAGCATTTCCCTGTTCTTTTCTGCAATCTGCATTGAATCAAACATTCCTTCTTGGTCTTTTCTGACCAAATCCTGAATATAAGCATTGATTGACATTCCCTTTTCAGAAGCAAGATCTTTGATGATGGTTTTCATTCCTTTTGGAACAGCAAGGTGAATTCTTTCATAATGGTCATTATAGAACTGCTGCTTGTATTCTGTTCTTTCCATGACATCACCCCTTCATCAAATCATGTTGATTGCTTCCAACAATGCTTCAATTTCAAAATGGGTGTAAACTGTTTGTGTAACACCTTGACCCTTGTGACCAACAATTTTTTTGACCATTCTTTCATCAACCCCTGCATCTGCTAAAAGAGAAACACAGGTGTGTCTTGTGTCATGTGGTCTATGGAACATGTTCATCTGTTCCATCAAAGGTGTCCAATAAGAATCATAATAGTTTCTGTATTCAAAATGTTTTCCATCAGGTGTTGAAAGCAGGTATTCACAATCATTTTTGTGCATCCATTCATGGAAGAATGGAAGAATCTTTTCATTGATTGGAACTTTTCTGATTCCTGCTTCTGTTTTGGAAGCAATGACATCAAACCATTTTTCTTCCAGGTTCACATGTTCCTTTTTCAGATCAAGCAGTTCTGAAATTCTGACACCAGTATAAAGCAGCATCAGGACAACCTTGAAATATTCATTGGTGTCCTTCCATTTCCAAACAACCTGGACTTCCTTCTTGCTGAAAGGCTTTCTGTTGTATGCATTTGGGTTTCCTGCTTTGTTTATATCAACATATCTGATCATATCCCTTTTTTCTTGTGGAAGGATTTCATGCATCACACAATAGTCCCACATCAGACCCCACATATTTTTCAATGTTTTCAATGTAGGTGTGTTTTTCCCTGATTCATCAACCACTGTTTGAAGATGATCAAGTTTGATGTCCACCATTCGCATTCTGTCCAGTTTTCCACAAAGTTTATATGCTGCCTTATATCCATTGGTGTCCTTGATTTTTTCAAAGTGGATTTCAGACCATTTGTCATATACTTCTTCAAAGGTGGTGGAAGCAAGACGAAGTTCAAAAGGATCTTTGTTGTAGTCAGACAATGCAGTCACTGCTTCCTGCCTTGTGGCATAGCAACCGACTTCAATATAAATTCTATGTTGTTTCACTTCTTTTGAAAGCATTTGTTCCATGGTAGGGTGTTCAATGACTTTTGCCCTTTGCTTGACCTGCTTCAATGCAATCTGTTCAGCGGTGGGATTTGGAACAATCTTCTTTGTTTTTCTGTCAATCCATTCTTTTTCAGTTGCAGAAACCCATTCCCATCCATCTGTTTTTTGTACTCTCCAAGGTTTTCTTCTGTTCCCTGACAGTTTGGTTATACTGCCCCATCCATTAGGCATTTTCATAAAAAATACACCATTCCTTTCTTTTTTCAGAATGAAATGGTGTAATATAAATGTGTTTTGGTGACCATTTCATTCAAAACTATTGATTTTTACAATCCTGAAATGGTATAATAAGGGTTAGTCATTTCAGGATTGTTCTTCGCGGTTCATTCTTGATTTGATTGCTTCTGAATCCCTGGTGCTGCAACACTGGGGATTCTTCTTTTTTATGCTGATGTGGTAGTCATCAGCATTCTTTTTTATATTTGGGAATTTCGGTCATGTCAGCAAGATCACTGATTGCTTTGATTTTACCTGTTTCATTAAGATTGTTGAACTGCTGCAACAATTCAACAGCATCCTTTCCAAAATGCTTCTGAACCAAGTCAATCACTTTCACTTCTTCTGCTAATTTTCCATCAGGATTGTTTTCTGCATCCCATGCTTCACCAAGTAAATCAACAGGGGCAACTTCTAATGCCCTTGCAATTAGGTCAATGACAGTATTGGGAATTTGAATCAGTCCTTGTTCATACTTGCTGATTGAACTTTCTGTATAACCAATCAGATCAGCAAGTTCTTTCTGTTTCATTTTCTTCTTTTTTCTTGCCTGTTTGATATTCATGCCGATAATGCGTTTGTCCACTGAATCACATCCTTTCAATGTATCTTCACAAGATACTATAACATAAAAGTCAATTAAAATCAAGTAGTATTCTAAAAATATCAATTTATATTGACAATATTGATTGTTTGTGATAGAATGATACTGGTAATTGATGATATTACTGATTTGAACAAAGAAAGGAAGTGAAATAATGAAAATCAGCAAGGAAAAACTTGAAATTGCAATGGGGAATGCCCTTGTGACAGCAAAGGAACTGTCTGAACAGACTGGAATTGCACCTGAAACAATTACCAGAATCAAGAAAGGAAAGCAGAATCCAAAGCCTGTGACGATTGGCAAGATTGCAAAAGCACTGAATGTCAAAGTTGAAGACCTGGTTGAATAAGTGTTGCAGCACTGACCAGGCAAAATCAGAAGCAATGAAATCAAGAATGAACTGAAAGGATGGTATTGACCATGAAAAGAAATGAACTGAAAATTGTTGACAATGTGAAACTGGATGACATAAAAACCTTCACACAAGCAGATGATGCAGTGGTGATGGTTTTGAAGGAAGATCAGGAAGTTAGATTTGAAGTGATGAAGGATGCTTGTGATAGATTTGATTTTTATGATATGATCAGAAAAATCAAAGTCACAAAGCAGGAACAGTTAATGTCACATTTCACTGATGTCCTTGGACATGTGAACGAGGGTCTTCATCACTTGAAATTGAATGAAATTAAACACATCACTGATGAAGAAGGTGTTGATGTAGATCCTTCTGAAATCAAGTCAATTATGCTTGATGGATTCAAGGGAAGAAATCTTGTCACAGAAGCAGAACAGGAAGGAAATTTGAAGAAATATGTTCTGATCGCACTGGACAAACATCTTGAACAGATTGGAAAAGGTGGTGCAGTGCATGAATAATCTATCAACCACATCAGCACTGGTGAAGGACATCCTGACAGAAAATCCTGCATCCAGGGATTCTGATAACTTCCTTTTCTACCTGGTTTGCAAGAAATTACTTGCAGATCAGGGAATTGATATTGAAGACATGGGATTTGTGAAACTGTTCCTTTCCCTTCCTGCATACAACCT
>JBJESD010000047.1:0-3406 GCA_051882595.1 Oscillospiraceae bacterium
GTCACGACCACGAGCACGAGCATCACCATCACGAGGACGGTGAGGAGTGCCACTGCCACGACCACGAGCACGAGCATCACCATCACGAGGACGGTGAGGAGTGCCACTGTCACGACCATGACCATGACCACGAGCATCATCACCACCATCACCATGCGGATGATGTATTCAGCACATTCGGCATCGAAACTGCCAAGAAGTTCACAAAGGAGGAGCTTGAGGCTGCGCTCGCGAAGCTTTCCGACGAAGCATACGGAACCGTACTTCGTGCAAAGGGCATCGTAGCAGGCGATGGCGTATGGTATCATTTCGACTTTGTTCCGGAGGAGTACGAGGTTCGCACAGGCTCTGCTGATGTAACAGGCAGAATGTGCGTTATCGGAGCAAAACTCGAGCAGGAAAAGATAAAGGCGCTTTTCGGCGTGTGATACGGAGGAGAAATAATGCAGTCAGAAATTCCCGTATATCTGATAACAGGGTTTCTTGAGAGCGGAAAGACCTCGTTTGTTCTTGATACTATCCGGGACAAGCAGTTCAGCAAGGGACAGAGAACCCTGATAATTGCCTGCGAGGATGGCGAGGTCGAGTATGAGAAGAAGGCTCTCGAAGCAGCAAGGTGCGAGATCGAGTATCTTGAAGACGAGGATGACTTCAACGAGGATTATCTCAACGCGCTTGTTGCAAAGCACAAGCCCACTCAGATACTTATAGAATTCAACGGAATGTGGAGTCTTCGCACAATGGCGGTAAAGGCTCCGAAAAACTGGGTGTTTTACCAGATTTTCATGTTTGTTGATCACTCGAAGTTCGATGTGTATATGAACAATATGCGTCAGCTTTTATCGGACAATATCGCAGTTGCCGACATTATTATCTTTAATCGCTGCGATAAGGCAAGCATTGATAAAAAGCGCCTGCGCCGCGTCACGAAATCACTCAATCCCAGAATAGAGATGATGTTCGAGTATAATGACGGCAGCGTTGAACAGGGCTTCCGCGGCGACGACGATATGCCGTTTGATGTAAACGCCGACCCGATTGACGTTATACATGATGATTTCGGTCTGTGGTATGTCGATATTATGAGCAATGCTGCGCGCTATAAGGGCAAAAATGTCCGCGTAAGAGGTCTTGTCTACCGCGCGTCCAATGTTCCGGATGGTTACTTTGTCATCTCGCGCCGCGCTATGACCTGCTGCGCAGATGATATTGCGGTTATCGGTATCCTCGTAAAATCCCCCGAGGCCAAGAAGTATGCCGACGGCGAGTGGGTAGAGGTCTGCGGCAGGATCATTTCGGAAAAGCAGTCCGCATACAAGGGTACAGGTCCCGTGCTTGTTGCGGACGCTATCGTACCGACAGAAAAGGCAGAAACAGAACTGGTGTATTTTAATTGATTTTACCGGCGCAGCATTATTGATTGCTGCGCTGTGCATTATATGGAGTAGAAATGAGTGACAAATTGTTTACCGTCCGTCTTTCGGATGACGGCTTTGCTGTCGAGATACTGGATCAGACCTTGCTTCCCCGTGAAATAAGGTATCTCCGCCTTGCAACAGCGGAGGAAATCTATGAGGCTATTGCAAGTCTGAGAGTTCGGGGAGCTCCTGCTATCGGCGTTGCCGCCGGATTTGGAATGTATGTCCTTGCGCAGCAGATAACGGGTGATTTTTTGCCGGAGTTTCAGCGTCTGGGAGATTACCTTGCTTCATCTCGTCCCACGGCAGTCAATCTCAGCCATGCTGTGGAGCGGATGATATCATGTGCACAACGCAATAATTCCGACAGGAAGCAGCTGCTTTCAGCACTTAAAGCGGAATGCACCGCCATTTGCGATGAGGATAAAGCGATGTGCCGCGCTATCTCGGAGTACGGGCTTACGCTTGTCAACGACGGCGATGGGATCCTTACCCACTGCAACGCAGGTGCACTGGCGGCGGTGGAGTACGGCACGGGGCTGGGTACTCTGCTTCTCGGCAGAGAGCGTGGGTACAACTTCCGCGTTTACAGCGATGAAACCAGACCTCTGCTTCAGGGCGCTCGACTTACCTCATTCGAGCTTAACCATGCAGGTGTTGACGTTACGCTGATCTGCGACAGTGCTGCTTCGCTGCTGATGAAACAGGGGAAGATACAGGCGTGCTTTGTCGGCTGTGACAGGGTAGCGGCAAACGGAGATACCGCAAACAAGATAGGCACTCGTTCGGTTGCGATAAATGCGAAGTACCACGGTATTCCGTTCTATGTGTTCTGTCCGTCATCGACAATAGATTTCACTTGTGAATGCGGTGATGATATCGTCATAGAAGAGCGCAGCGGCGATGAGATAAAATCCATGTTCTTTAATAAACCGGTTGCGGAGGATGCTGTGAAATGCTACAATCCTGCCTTTGATGTAACCGATGCGTCGCTGATTACGGCAATTGTTACAGAGCGTGGAATTGCACGCTATCCATATACCGATACCCTTTCTGAACTGTTTTCGAGGTGATATAATGATAAGTGACCGGCGTTTTGATGGCGGAAGACCATTTGATTGGGGCAGGGCATCCGAGGATTACTCGAAATATCGTGATATCTATCCGCCCGAATTCTACAAAAAGCTTATTTCATTTGGGCTGTTTGAGCGTGGTTCCGACGTTCTGGATATAGGAACAGGCACGGGAGTTCTTCCTCGTGCACTGTATCATACCGGTGCAAGCTTCACAGGAACGGATGTTTCGCCGGAGCAAATAGCGCAGGCAAAGCGCCTATGTGCTGAAAAAGGGATGGACATATCCTTTGCTGTCGGTGCTGCGGAGGAGCGGCTTTTCCCGGACAACAGCTTTGATACGATAACAGCGTGTCAGTGCTATTGGTACTTTGACCATGAAAAGGCGGCAAATGCGCTTAACGCCCAGCTTAAGCCGGGCGGCAGACTGGCGCTGATAGTTATGAACTGGCTTCCTTTCGAGGATGAGATAGCGGCGGAAAGCGAGAAGCTTGTCCTTAAGTACAACCCCTCGTGGAACGGCTGTGGATTTAAGCGTGAGCTTATCACACCCCCTCATGAGTACAGCAGATTCTTTACAACAGAGCTTATGGTTCAGTTTGATTTATCCGTTCCATTTACCGGAGAAAGCTGGCACGGACGCATGAAAGCCTGCCGCGGAGTCGGCGCAAGCCTTAATGCGGCTGATTATGCCGCTTTTGATAAAGAGCATTATGAAATGCTGAAAAAATATCCCGAAAGCTTCAATATACTTCATTATGCGGCAGTAACCATATTAAAATCCAACAAGGGAGAAACATCATGAAATTAAGATTTTACAATGCGAAAATCCTGTCAATGAAAGACGCGGATATTATTGACGGAGAGCTTCATACCGACGGCGGCAGGATAACCTATGTCGGAGTACCGGAGATA
>JBJESD010000048.1:0-3395 GCA_051882595.1 Oscillospiraceae bacterium
TCCCGAGTGGCCAAAGGGGGCAGACTGTAAATCTGTTGCGTTTCGCTTCGGTGGTCCGAATCCACCCGCTCCCACCAGCAATCCGCCGGACTTTATAACAAAGTCCGGCGATTGTTTTTTATCTGCAAACCGAGGCTGTTAGCGATGTCGTAAGCAGGAGCGCTGCCATTGCAAGCAAGCGTTGGACCCGATAAAGAAGCCCCTCAACGCGCGATAAGCGTGTTGGGGGGCTCGTCTGTCTAACTTGAGCGAAATAGATTTTTGCAACACAGTAATTGAGCGGCAACCATATTAAAAAACCGTCCAATGGACGGTTTTTTAATATGGTGCGAGTAACAGGAATCGAACCTGCACGAATCTCTTCGCCAGAACCTAAATCTGGTGCGTCTGCCAGTTCCGCCATACTCGCATATTTTTTGCTGTGGGCAGTGCCCGATCGCGGTGAAAACATCAACCGCTGACACGGGCAAGCCTCGGTTTGCGCGGCGTCCGGTATCCGAAATCACATAACTGATTATATCACAACTGAAGCGAAATGTCAAGGCGTATTATGGAACGGCAAAATCCGCCCGACGGCGGTGTGCCGAGGGGCGGATGCTTTGTATATTGCCGGGTGATATGATTACTTTCTTGTTGCCATCTTGATCATATCCGCGAATTTGATGCGGTTGCCGTTGTGCAGTATAATCATCTCGTAAACCTTTGCAACCAGAACAGCTATCAGAACAACGAATGCCGCGAGCACAAGCGTTGCGATAAGCACCTGCGTAACGCTGATAGTTCCCAGCAGCAGGGCAGAGGGCAGTGCAAACGGCGAGGACAGTGGGAAGTAGTAGGAGAACAGCTGAACGGGGTTTACGGTAGCTGCGCCGTTTTCCATAGCGCCGAGGTTGCCGAGCACGGGGAAGTACGCAAGGTACATACCCACAACGCCGAGGATGGAGTAGGGCTGCATTGCTGCGGCGAGGTCCTCCATACGGCTTACGCTTGCGCCGACAAGGGCGGCGATGAGCGCATACAGAATAAAGCCGAGAATGAATATAACCAGAACAAGCGCGATGGACAAAGGACTGATATTGCCGATAGTGTTGTCCAGAGCCTCAACTATCTGGGCGCCCTCACCCGTGAGCATCTCGGCGGAGTTCATCATCTCCTGAATTTCACCGACTATGCCGAACGGCGCGGAGAGCATAAGCGAAGCGATACCTACAACGATGATAAGCACGAACTGCATAAGGGAAACAACTCCCATAGCCAGCACCTTGCCGATAACCACCGCAAGCGGTCTTACAGAGGTAAGTAGCAGCTCCATAACGCGCGAGGTTTTTTCGGTCGCGATGGACTGTGCAACGGTCTGACCGTATGCGAATATCAGTATGAACAATACGAGTGAAGCGAATATCGGAACGAAGTAGTTAAGCGCACTTTCAAACATATTCCACTCATCGCTGCCTGCGGTTATTTTGCTTGTGGAAACGTATCTCTGGGAGTCTGCGTAGTACTCGGGGTTCAATCCGCAGTTTATCAGATTGCGGAGCTTGACGTGCTCCGAAGCCATCATGGTGATATAGTCCACCGCGTCGCTTTCTGCGTCGGGGGAATAGTATGTCTTGACGCTGAAGCCTGCGACAGTTTCGCTGCCGCTGCCGTCGCTGTATTTATCGGCAGAGATGGAGACCATCGCCTGATTTTGGGCTGTCACAAGCGCGTCAAGCATCTCGTCCGCAGAAAGCTCCGTCCGAGCGATCTTCACACCGGATGCGGACAGCGAAGCGATATCTTCCTCTGTCAGGATACCGCAGTTATCGTAGATATAAACAGCGTCCGGCGAAGCCTGCGTCATCGAGGTATTGCCGAAGATCTCCTCCTCGTCGCTTAAAAGACCGGGCAGGACGTTTGCACCCACGCCCAGCAGCGCAACGATAAGGCATAATACGATAGTGCCGATAATAAAGGATTTTGTCTTTATGTACTGTATCAGCGTAAAGCCGAATATTTTCTGCCATCCCTTAGTTTTCATTGTCTGCACCTACCTTTTCTATAAATATTTCGTTCAGCGTAGGCTCACGAAGCTCGTAGCGTATCAGTGGGATCTTCTGCTCCATTATCTTGTTAAGCAGCGAATGAGCCTGCTGCTCGGATTCTACGTTATAGCTGCAGCCGTTGGGAGTTTCCTCGGTGGCGATCAGTCCGCACTGTGCGGCAAGGGCGGTGATATCTCCCTCGCACTTTACGGAAAGCTTTACTCTGCCGTAGCCCTTTTTGATCTCGTTGAGGTTGCCCTGAAGCACCGTGCTGCCCTTGTTCATGATGACGATATCACTGCAGAATTCCTCTATTGTGGGCATCTGGTGGCTGGACATGATTATGTACTTATTCTTTTTTATCTCCTCGCGGATAACTGTTTTGAAGAGCTCCGCATTTACGGGGTCGAGACCGCTGAGTGGCTCATCCAAAATGATAAGGTCGGGATTTGGCGCGAGTGCCGCAATAAGCTGGATTTTCTGCTGATTACCCTTTGAGAGCTGTTCTGCACGCTTGTCGCGGTATTCGTTGACGTTAAGACGGTCAAACCAATAGTCCAGCGCCTTTATTGCGTCGGGGCGCTTCATGCCCTTAAGTGAAGCGAAATAGATAAGCTGATCCATTATTTTGTACTTTGGATAAAGACCGCGCTCCTCTGCGAGATAGCCTATCGGCTCGTTTGCGGCGAGGAAGCTTTTTCCCTGCCATGTTACGCTGCCGCTGTCGCTGCTCAGCATTCCGAGGATGATGCGGATTGTCGTTGTCTTGCCTGCGCCGTTGGTACCCAGCAGCGCGAAGACTCCGGGCTTTGTCATCTCAAAGCTCAGATTATCCACTGCGACATACTCGCCGTACTTTTTGACGATGCTGTCAACCTTTAATGACATATTGATTCTCCTTTTCATATATTACTTTCGCCGGGGGAAATGAATTCCACGGCAACAACTGTTTATGTGTTGTATATACAGTATAATCTGTTGAGCCTGTTTTGTCAAGTAGTTTTTGAAAAAAATAATCATTTTTTTAAATTGGTTGATTAAAACATCGGATGCGGAAAAGAAAAAAGATAAAAAATTACAAAAAGCTATTGACAAATAAATAATGATGTGGTATAATGTATTTCGTTAAGTCACTGGGGTGTAGCCAAGTGGTAAGGCAGCGGATTCTGACTCCGCCATTTCGAGGGTTCAAATCCTTCCACCCCAACCAATTATAACCGCCGTCCGATCGGCGGTTTTTTGATACGACAGTGCCGCTATATTTGCACCGCCCGTTTGCCGGCGCGTATGTATACGGCTTGTACCGAGATGTGGCTCAGTTTGGTAGAGCGCTGCGTTCGGGACGCAGAGGTCGCAGGTTCGAATCCTGTC
>JBJESD010000049.1:0-15117 GCA_051882595.1 Oscillospiraceae bacterium
ATGGTTTTTTATGCGGCTTTATACCGGTTTTTTGCATTTACTTTTGCATTTGACCTTTACAATATTTTTCAACTTTTTTGTATCACGGCTGAATTCCAAGAAATTCCTCAAGCGTAAGTCCGCTGTCATGCACAAGCCGCGCTGTACTGCTGCCGAGATATCGGATATGCCACGGCTCATAGATATAACCTATCTTGTGGGCGCTGTCCTCGGGATAGCGTATGATAAAGCCGAATTTGTAGCAGTTTTCTGCAAGCCATCTGCCCTCGTCCGTTTCACCGTAAGAAACCTCCAGCGAGGAAATATCCAGTGCCAATCCCGTCTGATGCTCGGAATGACCCGGCTCGGCAGAATAATATATCGCTTTGTCATATCCGTCTATATCGCACCAGTTTTCAAAGGTTTCCGCCTGCTGCTCATACGAGCGGTAGCCGGATACGATAGTCATATCATATCCCGAAGCCTTTTTCATGGATAAGTACGCCGAGTAAGCGTCAGGCAGGAGACCACTGCCATAGTCCTGCGGAATACCGTACTGCTTATTGACAATAAGCACGCCGCCCACCGTGGTTACTCCGTTAATGCACACCGGCTCGGGTGGAATGATATTCGCCGTTACCCTGCCAAAACAACTGATATCCGAGAAAAGCCCGTTGACCTCTATGCTACCGCTGCCGCTTATCGCACCGGTTGCACCGACCCACAAAGTTCCGTCCAGCGAAAGGCAGCCGCCCTCAAGCAGGCTCACCTCGCCGATGACATCCAGCTTTCCGCTGCCGCTGATGTGGGAGCCTCCCCCGATGCAGAGCTCGCCGCCCCCTGCTATTTTCAGCGCTCCGTCTATTTCAAGCTTGGCTTCGCTGTCGATAGACAGCACACCGCCGCTTTTCACCCATACCGTTTCGCCCTCGGCAATCGTCATAAGCGTGCTGATATTCAGAGTATCTGTGATATAAGTCACAGCACGCCCATCAATTTCTTCGGCGCCCGTTGAATCAGAGCAGCCTGTAAGGAAAATAAGCATTACAGCGATACACAACGCTATTTTTTTCAGCAACTCATCACCGCCTTTGCGAAAAAAGTATCAAGTAAACTTCCACCATCGCCTGTGTTGACGTCAATTGACAAAAGTGGTATAATATTGAAAAACCTCAAAAGGAGAACAGAATTATGATAACTGTCAGAGAATACATTTCATCAGATATAGACGATATGCTAAAAATCTGGAACGAAATCGTACTGGAGGGCGAAGCATTCCCTCAGGAAGAAATCCTCACGCGCGATAACGCCGAGGAGTTTTTCTCCTCGCAAAGCCGCACGGCGGTCGCCGTTGCGGAAGATAAGGTCGTGGGACTATACATTCTTCACCCAAACAACGTCGGCAGATGCGGACATATTGCAAACGCAAGCTATGCCGTAAGCAGCAGCTTCCGCGGAATGCACATCGGCGAAGCCCTTGTCAGGGACTGCATAAGCAATTGCCCACGGTACGGCTTTCGGGTGCTTCAATTCAACGCCGTTGTAAGCAGCAACCTGCCTGCGATAAGCCTTTACAAAAAGCTTGGCTTTACGCAGCTGGGCACAATTCCACGCGGCTTCAGAAGAAAGGACGGAAGCTACGCGGATATTATCCCTCACTACATTGCTACCGTTTCATCAACGGATTAGTCGGTATAAAATGCGGCAGGGCTCACCTCCCTGCCCATTATGCTTATCACGCCGTCGTTTATGGTGTAGAAAAGTCCGTCATAGCTGCCATCCTCCGCAAGTCTTGCGGCAATCGGCTCATTTTGATTTGCAACCGCGCAATAATCCGCAAGCACAGCGCCAAACCACAATGCAAATATCAGCGAAAAAGCGAAGACGCAGGATATAATAATTCTTTTCAGCCTCTGTGAAAGCAGGGGCGCTTTCTTTTCCTTAAAGAGTGCCTTTGAGCCTTTAGAAATAAGCAAAAGGCAAAGCAGCTCCGCAGCCGCTATCACAGCTAAAACAGCCCATGAGACAGCCGAGAGGGGAACAATATAAAACAAAGACGGCACAAATGTAACCGCACCAATAAAGCCAACGACAAGCAGCACTACCATAACCGCCCTCATTGTATTAAACGGCACGCATACGCTTATAACCACACAAAAGCAGACAGCCGCAGTAAGAAATACCGCAATAACCGAGGCCTCATCCTGCGGAATTGAAAAGAGACTCTGCGCAATAAGCAGCAGTATGATGCCGACAGTGACAGACGCACCCCCGGGGAAAGCGCGGCTGAGGACATTTGAGATAAAGCTTCCGCGCACAATGCTGTGATTAGGCTCGAGAGCAAGCAGGAACGAGGGTATGCCTATCGTAAGCGCACTTATCAGCGTCATCTGAATAGGGCGGAAAGGATAGGAATGTGGAACTGCAAGAAACACCACTGCAAGCAGAAACGAGAATATCGTCTTAACAAGAAACAAAGCAGCAGAGCGGCGTATGTTGTTGATTACACGTCTGCCCTCCTCAACCACCGCAGGCATTGAAGCAAAATCGGAATCAAGCAGCACAAGCTGAGATACGCTGCGCGCCGCGCCGCTTCCCGACTGCATAGCGACTGAGCAATCCGCCTCCTTAAGCGCCAGCACATCGTTTACTCCGTCGCCCGTCATGGCTACCTTATGACCGCCTTGCTTGAGCGCCCTGACAAGCTCCAGCTTTCTCTGGGGCGTAACTCTTCCGAATACGGTGTATTTTTCGGCAGCGGCGCAAAGCTCATCATCACCCAAAGCCGAAGCGTCCACAAAATGCTCGGCGTCTGAAAGACCTGCTCGTTTGGCAACGCCGGATACCGTAATCGGGTCGTCACCGGAAATCACCTTTATGCTTACGCCCTGTTTTCTGAAATACTCAAGTGTATCGGGCGCAGAAGCGCGTATTTTATCGGTCAGCACCACCAATGCTTTGGGCTGCACCTCGGACGGAAGTACATTGTTTTCGACAGTGCCTTTGCTGTACGCAAGCAGAAGCACTCTCATGCCCTCTGCGAGATACCGCTCTGCCAGCGGTTTTACTTCCCTATACACGGTATCTGACAGCACAAAGCTGGGTGCGCCCAGTATCAACGTTCCAAATCCGTCAAATGCAGCGGCGCTCCACTTTCTCGCGGATGAAAACGGGATAACGCAAGAAGCTTTCATCTCCGATTTTCCGTGATATCTGTTCCTTATTGCAGCGAAAGTGGGATTTACATCAGTCATAACCGCTGACAGCGCGTCAAGCGCTGCCTCACAGCCGAAGCTTTCATCAATGGGCAGCAGCTCTGTAACCTCCATGCTTCCCTCGGTTATTGTTCCTGTCTTGTCCAGACACAGCACGTCTACCCCTGCGAGATGCTCTACACAATATAAATCCTGACATAGAGTCTGCCGCATTGCCAGTCTGACAGAGCTTACCGCTAACGCCACACTTGTCAGCAGCACCAGACCCTCCGGTATCATACCGATGATAGCTGCAACAGTGCTTATTATTCCTGCGTCAAACTCCTGATTGGTGATGAATATCGCCTTGAAGAAAAGCACCAGTGAAAAGGGCACTATGCACACCGACACAGTTCTTATTATCCTGTTGATAGAGCGCATCATTTCGGACGACTGCTTTTTGATACGCTTTGCTCCGACGGTGATTTTGTTGGCATAGCTCTGCGCGCCGACCCGGATAACCTGTGCACGCACGCTGCCGCTGACAACAAAGCTTCCGGAAATAAGCTCGCTTCCGGGTTTCTTGTATACGGGGTCGCTTTCACCCGTGATAAGACTTTCGTCAGCCTCACATTCTCCGCTGATAACAACGCAGTCCGCACAAATCTGGCTGCCGGACGAAAGCAGCATGATATCATCAATAACTATGTCCGCTACCGCGCAGCTCTCTTCCCTGCCGCCGCGCACTACGACAGCCTTAGGAGCGGATATAAGGGAAAGCTTGTCTATCACGCGTTTTGAGCGCAGCTCCTGAAATAGCCCTATCGCAGCATTTGCTATTACAACGCCCATAAAAAGCATATTGCGATAGCTGCCTGTCAGCGCAACAAGCAGAGCAAGTACCGCATTAATAAGATTGAACAGCGTAAAAATATTATCGCGGATAATCTGTCCTACCGACTTGGTTTTTACGTCAAAGCTGCCATTGCTGCAGCCGCGCTTTACGCGCTGCTTAACTTCTTCGGCGGAAAGTCCGAGTTCCGCGTCGGTCGCATATGTCATTTCAGTTCCTCCGATGATTTCAAATATGTCGCAAAGCAGATAAATCATGTGCTGTGCACACCAAAGCCGCGATTTTGCCAATGCAATTATGTATGCGGCTAAAGCCAAATGCTGTATGCAGTGTGTTCTGCCTTGTTTACAGTATACTCAATGTACGCCGCTTTGTCAATATAATATTCCCTTTTCCGCTGAGATGATTATGTAAGCCACATTGTGGTTAGTCTTTCTAACTATTTGACGGAAAATAAAAGCTTGCCGCACCGATAAGCAGACGCGGCAAGCTGAAGCACCTTATTCACCGACAAGGTCAAACACGTTTCTTGGAATGGTATAGCCCTCGGGCAGAACAATCATCGCTACATAAAAGCCATCTCGCTGAACCTCTGCGCGAGTAACCCAACCTTCGGAATTCTCGGGATAATCGGTATCTGACGCCGCTCTTTCGATTCGCTCCTGAAAAACCTCCTCGGCATGGTCGGCGTCTATCCTGTACTTTGCCTCTGCAAGCATTATCTCACATGGATAACCAACTACCGGAGGAACATACAGAACCATCTGATTATAGTCGAAGCGCTCAAGATCGGGGTACATACTTTTTACAATTTCCGAATCCTTGCTTTCCGGGAACATGACAAGCGGCTCTGCACCGGACGGCTGCTCTGCAATTATCGCATTGTACACCGCTTCAAGGTCAATGTGGCGGCGGTTTTCCTCGGTTTCATGCCATGCCTCCTGCGTTGTCATTTCATATGTTTGTCCGACATTGGCGGAAGACGCCGAAGATTCATCTCCGCTTTTGCCGCAGGCAGTCAGCGAAAACATCATCGCCGCAATTACGGCAAGAGAAATTATGCTCTTTTTCATTTATATCTCCTTTCAAAATGCCAAAACCCCTCGGCAAATAGTATTGCCGAGGGATACGGAAAATAAACCCTTTTTCAGAAAATTACTTTACGAAAGGATTCTCACTGGGATAGAGCATACCGGCAGGCTGATTGAAACCGATATCCCCAACTCCGAGGTATCTGAACAGATTGAACAGTGCCTTTCCGTGGTGACCGAATGCAACAGCACCGTGGTGAGGATAGTTCTTCTCGATAAGTACATGGCGATAGAAGCGACCCATCTCGGGGATTGCAAATACGCCGATTCCGCCGAAGCTCTTTGTAGCAACGGGGAGTATCTCACCCTCTGCAACATATGCGCGTATCTGTGCGTCAGCAGTGGACTGAAGTCTGAAGAATGTGATGTCGCCGGGAACGATGTCGCCCTCGAGAGTACCGTTTGTAACCTCAACAGGCAGGCTTCTTGCCATGATCATCTGGTTCTTCATTGTGCCCTTTACAAGCTTTGTGCTGCAGGTATTTCCGCAGTGGAAGCCCATGAATGTATCTGTGTGCTTGTAGTTGTACTTGCCCTTGATGGACTCGTTATACATATCAGCAGGAACAGAGTTGTTGATATCAAGCAGAGTAACTGTATCCTGTGTGATGCAGGTGCCGATGTACTCGGAAAGCGTGCCGTAGATATCAACCTCGCAGGATACGGGAATACCGCGGCCTGTAAGTCTGGAGTTAACAAAGCAAGGTACAAAACCGAACATTGTCTGGAAAGCAGGCCAGCACTTGGTTGTAACTGTAACATACTTTCTGTAGCCCTTGTGTGCCTCGATCCAGTCAAGCAGAGTAAGCTCATACTGCGCAAGCTTTGGCAGGATGTCGGGGATCTTGTTGCCGTCGCCAAGCTCCTTAGCCATATCGGCAGCGACCTCGGGAATTCTGGGGTCGTTTGCGTGCTTAAGGAAAGACTCGTACAGGTCGAGCTCGGAATTCTCCTCGATCTCTACGCCGAGATTGTAAAGCTGCTTGATAGGAGCGTTGCAGGCAAGGAAGTTGAGAGGACGAGGACCAAAGCTGATTATCTTAAGCTCGGACAGACCGACCATTGTTCTTGCAACAGGCAGGAATTCGTGAATCATATCAGCAACTTCCTCTGCGGTACCAACGGGGTACTCGGGGATGTATGCCTTGATATTGCGCAGCTTGAGGTTGTAGGAAGCGTTGAGCATACCGCAGTAAGCGTCGCCTCTGCCCTGGATAAGAGAAGTGTTGGAGTCCTCCTCCGCAGCCGCAGCAAACATAACAGGACCGTCGAAGTGCTTTGCAAGCAGAGTCTCGGATATCTCGGGACCGAAGTTGCCGAGGTAAACGCAAAGGGCATTGCAGCCGGCATTCTTGATATCCTCAAGAGCCTGAACCATATGTATCTCGCTCTCTACGATACAGATAGGGCACTCGTAAATTTCAGCAGCGCCATACTTTGCTTTGTAAGCTTCGATAAGAGCCTTTCTTCTGTTGACGGAGAGGGATTCGGGGAAACAGTCACGGGAAACCGCAACGACACCCAGCTTGATTTCGGGAATGTTATTCATGATTTTGAATTCCTTTCGGTATTATAATCGGCATTAGCACAACCTAATGCAACTTATATATAGAATATCACAAAAATACGGTTTTGTCTAGTATTTTTTTGTCAATTCTACTTAAAAAAATGACTTTTCTTTATGATATTGTGCAAATCGGGAAATACATCATTCCATCGGCTTTTCAAGCGACTTTGCAAGAAAAGCCTTTGTTTTTTCGCTTCCGGGTGAAAGGAAAACTTCCTCGGGAGTGCCCATCTCCTCAATCACTCCGTCTGCCATGAAAATGACCTTATCTGCGACGCTTCGCGCAAAATTCATCTCGTGCGTTACCACTATCATAGTGCGATCGCTGGTTTTAAGTCCGCGAATAACGCGCAGCACCTCGCCCGTAAGCTCGGGGTCAAGCGCCGATGTCGGTTCGTCAAAGCAGAGGATATCGGGGCTCATCCCAAGCGCTCTCGCTATTGCAACACGCTGCTGCTGACCGCCCGAAAGCTCGCACGGATAGCTGCCGACTTTATCGGACAGACCGACCATATCAAGCAGCTTCAGTGACTTTTCCTCTATCTCGCGGCGAATTTCGGATTTTTCATAGCCCGAAAGCTTGACCGCACTGCCGTTTATCCTCATAAGCTCCTGAGCAAGGGCAACATTTTTAAGCACTGTATACTGCGGAAACAGATTGAACTGCTGAAAAACCATACCGAAATGCAGGCGCTTTTCACGGATTTCCTTTTCAGTATAGGTGCCGTGCTCGGAGTTGAATATCTCCTTGCCGTCTATCACGAAAGTGCCCGTGTCGGGGCGCTCAAGGAAATTGATGCAGCGCAGCAGCGTAGTCTTGCCGCTTCCCGACGAGCCGATGATAGCAAGCACCTCGCCCTTTTCCAGCGTGAAATCTATACCTTTAAGCACCTCGGTTTTGCCGAAGCTTTTATAGATATTCTTAACTTCAAGAAATGCCATACTTTACTCCTTTAACCGCTGTAATAGCTAAGCTTCTTCTCGGCGAAATTCAGCAGGATAGTAAGCAGACCCGAGAACAGCAGATAGAAAACTGCTATGTAGAAAAGCGGCCAGATAATAGCCTTCTGTGCGACGATATTCTGCGCAGCCTGTACAAGCTCAACGACCATGATAACTCTTGCAAGCGAGGTATCCTTGACAAGGGTGATGATCTCGTTGCCCATAGGCGCTACAATGCGCTTAACCACCTGGAACAAGACTATCTTGAAGAAAATCTGCGACTTTGTCATGCCAAGAACCTGTCCTGCCTCGTACTGACCCTTAGGTATGCTCTCTATACCGCCGCGGAATATCTCTGAAAAATAGCAGGAGTAGTTGATGATAAACGCAATAAGCACCGCTGTAATACGCGGTATCGTGGGAAGATTGAACAGCAATCCCGGTCCGTAAAACACCAGTATGACCTGAATCATCAGCGGAGTTCCGCGTATTATCCATATAAACAGCTTTGTAATAAAGCTTATCGGTCTGAAAGACGCAGCAGCTTTCAGGAACGGATGCTTGCAGTTTGCCAGCAGGTACTTAAACGGAGCAAACTTTGACATAGAGCCAAATGTCAGCAGAAGTCCAAGCGGAAGCGAACACAGAAGCGTTACCGCAAATATCTGTATAGTTACAATAAAACCCTTTGATAGATTTAATGTTACTTCAAGAAATGACATATTGAATTCCTTATATAAATAGTATTATTGGACGGCTTTCGCCGATATTTAAAGGGCGGAAGCAAAGCCGCCCTTTTTTAAGTAAGGTATTACTGGAATGCGTATACATCAGCGAGGTCGTACTTTTCAGCGATTTTAAGCAGTGTGCCGTCCTTTACAAGCTCGTCGATAGCAGCGTTTATCTTTGCAAGCAGCTCGGTATCCTCAAGACGGATGCCGATTGCGTACTCCTCGGGAGTAAGCTCAACATTTTCAACGATCATCAGGTCGGAATAGTCTGTTCCCTCGCCGATGGAAGCCTTTGCCATTACATAGTCGATAACGCCGATTTCTGTTGTGCCTGCCTTTACCTCCATGAGAACATCCTTCTGAGCTGCGCAGCCGATAAAGGAGTTGGTCTTGAGCGTATCGTTTGTTTCAATAGCTGTCTGACCGGCAGAGCCTGTCTCGGCAGCGATTGTAACGCCTGTCATGGAAGCGAGATCTGCATACTTTTCAGCGTTGTCTGCCTTGATTACAACAACCTGCTTGTTTCTTACATAAGGTGTAGAGAAGTTGATCTGCTCCTTGAACTCCTCCTTGACGGTCATGCCGTTCCAGATAACGTCGATCGTCTTGGACTGAAGCTCAACGATCTTCTGGTTCCAGTCAATCTCCTGGAAAACAGGCTCAACACCGAGCTTTTCGCATACAGCCTTGGTGAACTCTGTTTCAAAGCCTACAAGCTCATTGGTTTCATCGTAGTAGTTCATCGGTTCGAAAAGGGTTATACCTACTGTAAGTGTGCCCTTATCCTCGATATAATCCCAGTCCTTCTTTACTGAACAGCCTGTTATACCCAGTGCTATTACAGCGCTCATGAATAATGCTGCGATTTTTTTCATTGTCATTTTCCTTTCTTTGTCGTGGTACGACGGTAATCAAGATATCATAGCAGCATGATACCATATTAAAGTAAAATGGCAATACCATGCCAATCCATAGTATACCAATGTATCATATCTTATCACAATCCGCTGCCTTTGTCAACCTGCGCCGAAAAAATCGGCGCAGTTAACAAAATACGATATCAAACTAACGTGCAGTATGTCAATAATGCCTTAGTATACAATATACCTGCGGTTTTTGCGATATCACCGCAAGTCCGGTCATAGCAGTATCTCAACCGATTTACAGGGAATGCCGCTAAGGCTTTCGCTCAGCCTGTCAGGCTGGGATGTGCCGGCATAAAGCGTGAATCGGCTGCCGCTGACGCTTCGCGAGCCATCCTCGTGCACGGTGTCAAAGGCGAACGGCGCAACGGGAATTTCAACGGTCATCTGCTCCCCTGCCCTGAGGATGACGCGCCTGAAGCCGCAAAGCGAGTAATTCGGAACATCATCCTGCTCATAGCCTTTCATGTAAAGCTGAAGCACGTCCTCTGCGTCACGCTCTCCCGTATTGGCTGCGGTGACATATGCGATACCGTCTGAGTAGCTTAATCCGGTGCACACCGTCTTTCCGTATGTAAGACCAAATCCGAACGGATAAAGGACGTTTTCGCTGTCGCAGTAGCGATAGGTTCTTCCCCTCATAGAATAATCGCTGAAATCGGGAAGCTTGTCCGCGTCCTTATAAAACGTCACGGGAAGCTTTCCCGATGGAGAGGTTCTGCCGCTGAGGATATTGCTCAGCGCAGTGCCGCCGTTCTGTCCCGGGTACCACATCTGTATAAGCGCGTCGCAGTCCGTTTCGATGTTGATAGCGCTGCCGGAAGCAAGAACAACGATAAGCGGCTTGCCTGTGGCTTTCAGCCTGTCCAGAAGTACGCGCTGACACTCGGGCAGATAGAGGTCGGGCTTATCTCCCGAGGCAAATTCGTTGCCGGTGTCGCCCTCCTCGCCCTCTAGGGTTGCGTCAAGTCCTACACAGGCGATTACGACATCGGCGTTCTCGGCGGCAGAAACCGCCTCTGCATAACGGTCGCCTGCCTGTCCCAGACCCTGACATCTGTCGCGGAAAAGGTGGCAGCCCTCGGCATAGATGACTCTGCCGTCAAAGCCGTCCTGTATACCCTCGAGGAATGTAATATAGCGGTCTGCTGTTCCGTTGTAGTTGCCGACAAGGGCGTCACGGCTGTCGGCATTCGGTCCAACAACAGCAATTGTCCCGATACGGTTGTAATCGAGAGGAAGTATTCCGTTGTTTTTAAGAAGCACAGCACTCTTCTCCGCAGCCTCAAGCGCAGCCGACTTATGCTCAGGGCAGGCGATAACGGAATACGGTATATCGTCATACTCCGTCTTGTCAAGCTGTCCAAGACGTATTCTGGTACGCAGCGCATGAACACAGGCACGGCGGATATCCTCATCGCAAACAAGCCCCTGCTCCAGTGCGCTCAGCAGGCTCAGATAAGCGCTGCCGCAGTTGATGTCGCATCCTGCCTTAAGTGCAAGCGCCGCTGACTGTTCGGGAGTCTCGGTTACCTTATGATGCATATGAAAATCGTTTATTGCCCAGCAGTCAGACACGAAGTATCCGTCAAAGCCCCATTCGCGAAGCTTGTCCATGAGGAACGCGCTGGCGCAGGCAGGCTCTCCGTTTACACGGTTGTATGCTCCCATAACGCCCTCTACTCCGGCTTTAACCAATGCTTTGAAAGCAGGGAGATAGGTTTCCTCCATATCTTTCGGGGTGGGTCTGGCGTCAAACTCGTGGCGGTCTGCTTCGGGACCGCTGTGCACCGCAAAATGCTTGGCACAGGCTGCCGTGCGAAGATACTTGCCGCTTCCCTGAAGTCCCTGCACAAACGCAGTGCCAAGCTCTGCGGTGAGATACGGGCACTCGCCGTAGGTCTCGTGACCTCTGCCCCATCTGGGGTCGCGGAAGATATTGATATTCGGTGACCACAACGTCAGACCCTTGTAGATATCACAATCGCCCTGTTTCTGCGCGGCATTGTATTTTGCGCGCGCTTCGGCAGAGATTATCTCGCCGATTTTTCGCAGCAATGCGGTATCAAAGGCTGCGGCAAGACCTATCGCCTGCGGAAACACGGTTGCCGTTCCGGCACGCGCAACTCCGTGCAGACCCTCGTTCCACCAGTTATATGCCGGCAGACCTGCCACAGGTATAGGCGGCGCGTCATATCTCAGCTGCTCTGCCTGCTGCTCGGTGGTGAGGAGCGCGCAAAGCTGCTCTGCGCGCTGCTGCGGCGTCAGCGCGGTATTCATAAATTCTTCCATACTTACCTCCATAATCATGCAGCATTGAAAACCCGGGGAGCGCCGCACCTGCTTTGCCGAACTAATCAAACCGGCTGCACAGCTTACTTACAGAACCACGGCGCACTTATGGCGCTTTCGATGAACTGCTGTTACACTCATTGTAGCATAATAACAGCGGATTGTAAAGCGGCAGCCTTACTGTTTTGGTTTTTTCAGCAGCTATTTCAGTATTTTTATAAACAGTTTACTAATTCTATTGCAAAAAAAAGCAAATTGTGATATCATATAATAAGAATAAAAACGCAACAGGTGATTTAATGAATTATTCCCTTAATGCAGGTGAATGGAACAGCGTTTTTGCTGTCCCCTCCGGCGTAGTTGATAAATATATTAAGCTTGCAAGCGGAAATTCGCTGAAACTGCTTTTATTTCTGCTTCGTCACGGCGGTACACTGTTCTCAGATACCGAGCTGAAAGAAAAACTCGGCTTCAGAAGAGAGGGCGAGCTTGAGGACGCAGCCTTGTTCTGGGTACAGCGCGGTATCATTCGCACGGACAACGGAAGTCTTTCTGCCGCCTCCGACGATGAAGATGTGCAGGAAACACTTCCCGAGGTCGATGCCGCTGCAAGCATGCCCACTAAGCCTGTCCGCAGCTCTGTCAAGGTTATCTCGGCGCAGTCCGGCTCGATTTACACCTCCGGATATGTCGGCAGCCGTCTCGCAAGCGAACCCGAACTGAAATGGCTTTACTCCGAGGCAGAAAAGCTCTACGGAAGAGGGCTGCGTCAGCCCGAAAGTCAGACAGTGCTTATGCTGGTGGAGCATTTCGGACTTCCTGCACAGGTAGCTGCAATGCTGCTGAGATACTGCTTCAAGATAGGCAAAACCACCGCAGGCTACATACAGACAATGGCGCAAAGCTGGTCGGAGGAGGAAATCAACACCGTATCCGCGGCAGACGAACGGCTTGCCGTTCTGGAAAGGCGCTTTACTGTTGAAGAGCAGCTCCGCTCGGCAATGGAGCTTAAAACCAAATTCTCATCAAAACAGCTGGGCTATATACGGACATGGAGCGAGGACTGGGGCTTTTCGGTGGATATGATATTGCTCGCACATGAAATAACGCAGGACAGAACAGGCTCGATGAATTTCGACTATACAAATAAAATTCTTGAGAACTGGAACTCGGCAGGTATTTCAACAAAAGAGGCTGTTGAACAGGATTCAGCGGCGCACAAGGCATCTGTGAAAAGTCAGCCCACAAAAAGCGGCGGTAAAAATTCTTCTATTGATGTCAACAGCCTGATGAAGGATGTATTGCAAAAATACCACTGATAAGGATTAACTATATGAGTCTTAACGAATTATATTTCAACAAGGCATATGCACTGCTGGAGCAGCGCAGAAGCCTTAATCGAACCACCGAGCTTATGCGCCGCAACGAGGTCTGCAAAAAAATTCCCGAATATGCGCAGCTTGAGGAGCTGCTTGCGGATACCTCCAAAAAGCTTATTTCGCTTGTGATCAACAATCACGGCGAAATCGAAGAACAGCTTGAGCAGTTGGAGAAAAGCAGCCTTGCGATACAGGAAAACATGAAGCAGCTACTGAAGCTGGGCGGTTTTTCCGAGGATTATCTTGACCGCATATATACCTGCCCCGAATGCAAGGATAAAGGAACCGTAAACGGCAAGTGGTGCGGCTGCTTTCAAAAGCTGATGCTGGGCGCCGCTGCCGAAGAGCTTAATGCCGTATCACCGCTTAGGCTTTGTGATTTCGACAACTTTCGGCTGGACGTCTATTCCGACGCTGTGGACAACTCTCTTGGGACAAGTCCCAGAGCTATAATGAAACACAATCTGGATTTTTGTAAGCAATATGCTGCGGAGTTTTCAAATAACAGCGACGGAATTATCATGAACGGCGGAACAGGGCTCGGCAAAACGCATCTTTCGCTAGCAATTGCCGACGCGGTAATAAAACGCGGCTTCAGCGTGACTTACGGCTCTGTCCCGGAGCTGCTGAGAACAATAGAGCGTGAATATTACGGCAAATCGGACGAGGACACCATGCATACTCTGTCGCTGTGCGACCTGCTTATTCTCGACGACCTCGGCGCCGAGATGGAAAAGCCGCTTTATACTTCCCTGCTGTACGAATTGATAAACTCACGCATAAGCAGAGGACTTCCGATGATAATAAATTCAAACCTAAGCGCGCAGGAGCTTCAGCAGCGCTATCAGGACAGGATACTTTCAAGGCTGTACAGCATGGAGGTTCTTGCGTTCTACGGAAGCGATGTGCGCATAAAGCTGAAATCAGCAGCAAAAAAGTAAAGCAATTACCGCATGACGATTGTCGTGTTGCTGCACTGCTGTCCTTTTGGACAAGCCAAATTGCTTGGATTTTCCGAAAGGTTTAAGACAAATATGCGGCAGAATGTGGTGTTGCCAGAATCAAATCAGGGTAACCAATAACGATTTTTGGCTCAGCCAACAAAGGAGGAAATATTATGGGCAAACTCAGAATAGGCATTCTTACAAGCGGAGGCGACTGCCCCGGACTTAACGCCACGATACGCGGCGTTGCAAAGGCTACTTACGAGGCTTTCGGAGAGGACAAGGTCGAAATCATCGGTATCCATGACGGATATCACGGACTTATCCACGGCGTGTATAAAACAATGCAGCCATCCGATTTCTCCGGTATTCTTACGCAGGGCGGTACTATTCTCGGCACAAAGCGTACCCCTTTCAAGATGATGCAGATTATTGAGGACGACAAGGTGGATAAGGTCAAGGAAATGAAGCAGACCTACAAGGAGCTTAAGCTGGACTGTCTGTTCACTCTCGGCGGCAACGGAACCCACAAGACTGCAAATATGCTGTCGGAAGAGGGACTTAACGTCATCGGTCTGCCCAAAACCATCGACAACGACATCTTCGGAACAGATGTGACCTTCGGCTTCCATTCTGCCGTTGATATCGGCACAGAGGTCATCGACCGCATCCATACCACCGCAAACTCGCACAGCCGCATCATGGTCATCGAGATAATGGGCAACAAGGCTGGCTGGCTGACGCTTTACAGCGGTCTTGCAGGCGGCGCGGACATCATACTTCTGCCCGAGATACCATACGATATCAATAAGGTTGCAGACGCCTGCATGAAGCGTGCGGACGCAGGCAAGGACTTCTCTATCCTCGCCGTAGCAGAGGGCTGCTTTGACAAGGACGAGGCTAAGCTTAAGAAGAAAGAGCGCGCAAGGCTTCGCGCAGAGAGCGGTATCACCACGGCTACCACACGCATTGCAAAGGATATTCAGGCAATGACAGGTCTTGAAACCAGAACAGTTGTGCCGGGTCATATCCTCAGAGGCGGAAGCCCCTCGGCATACGACAGGATACTTGCTACCCAGTTCGGCGCACACGCGGCAGAATTGCTCAAAAAGCAAAAATTTGGCTACACCGTAGCAATGGTAGACGGTAAAATCACCGAAAACCCTCTGGCGGATGTTGCGATGAAAACCAAGTTTGTTCCCGTGGACAGCAAGCTTGTTAC
>JBJESD010000050.1:0-15041 GCA_051882595.1 Oscillospiraceae bacterium
ACATACTCCGAGGCGGCATAATACACATATTCTCCGCTTTTGCAGATATTGCCGTCATATATTACGCCCTTTTTGGTGGCGGTGCAGTATTTGCTGCCGTCGTGGGTACATTCGGGCTTTGCGCACAGGAATACCGCCTTGCCAGTCGCCTTGTCGTAATAGCACAGAGAAAGGTTGAAGCTGTGCAGATTTGTATAAAAGCCGTCCTCTGTTTCCATAATCGGGTTGCCGAAAATGTCCGAGGGATTGCCGCTGATGTAGTCGGGATACTGTACTTTTTCCGCCGCGCAGGAGGAGAACAACGCAGCCGCCGCTATAACCGCAAATATTCCGAAGAGTTTTTTCATAACAGTATACTCCTTTCAAAGCACTGTCTGCATTGTATCAGACCGCCGAAAAAAAATCAACCGCTTTTACAGAAGCGGTCGTTTTTTCCGTAGAAGCGGTTAATCATGGTCACCTCTAAAAACCTTGTTTGAGTGAAAATGTGTACAGCACACCGCCTGCTTTGTCAAACCTCCTTGTAAGGCACAAACACGACGTTTGTCTGTTGCCCCAAAAGGGCGGCATGGACGCCGCCCAATCAAGGGCAACATGATACAGCCTTACTTCGTCGGCTTTCCTCGCATTCGGCGCGCTCTACCCATTTTCCCTTTTCAAACCGGTTTTTCGAGGTTCCCTTCACTTGTATTCAAAAGTATCTCGATAAGGAACACCCCGTTCTCGGCGGTAATGCTTACATCGCCGCCGTACCGCCCTGCAAGCTCCCTTACGCGCATTATGCCAAAGCCGTGGGAAGCGACATCCTTTTTCGTGGTGAGTATCCTGTCGCCGCGGCGCTTAAGCTCCCCCGAAAAGGGATTTTCGCAGGAAATATACAGCATATCAAGCTGCTTGCCGATTTTTACAAAAATCCTGTCGCCGGTGCCGGCTGCCTCGATAGCGTTATCGAGGACATTCCCGAAAATCGTGCACAAATCATAGTCCGAAGCGCCGCTTATGGGGCAGTCGATTTCAAAGGTGATTTTACAGCCTTTCTCCGCCGCCTGCTCGGTTTTCTTGAACAGCAGCGCGTCAAGCACGTTCCGCCCTGTTTTTATCGGCATAGCAGCAAGGTCGGACTGCTCGGAGACCTCTGTTATATAGCGCTTGGCTTCCTCTATACTGCCGCTTTCGATAAGGGCGCTTACGGCAAGCAGATGGTTGTTTATGTCGTGGCGGATTTTCCTGCTTTCGTTATAGCGGCGGTTGATTTCGTCAAAGTATTCCTGCTCGGCTTCTCTTATCGCCGCCTCGCTTTGCGCCTTTATAACTAAGGCAGAATAAGCCCGTAGCGCTGCGATTACCGCCGCCGCAAAGGCAAGAAACACAGGAAGCCGAGCCACCGAAAGCCCGAAAACATCAAGGTTAAGATAGCGGATATAAAACCTCTCGAAGCTGAAAAAGGAGAGTATATTTATCTCGCTTAAAATGGTCGGCGCAGTCGGCGAAAGTGCGCAAAACGCTTCTGCGGCAAGCAAGCTGAGGGCAACAGCCGCCGTTATTATCCGCTTTTTCCCCGAAGAGAAAGCCGCTGCCGAAGCTATGAAAAGTATCACCAGACAGCCTGCCATTTTCATCAATATAACAAGCGCCGCAAGAAGCCCTGCGTTTATCATGTACGGACAGCTTTGAAAGCTCTGCATTGACTGCACCGCCGCTTCCACAGGCGGCAGACCGAGGTAATTCCCGATAAGCGCAAGATTTGTAAGGTACATAGCGCCTGCGCCAAAAAGCGTAAGAGCAACGGGGAAAAGCACGCCTTTTCTGCGTGAATTTTTAAGCGCCGCAAGGGAAATAATCGGCACTATCGCCGCAAAAATATCGGCAAGCCCGTAATTCAGAAAAAGCATGAAGCCCGTTTCACAAACGGGAGTAAGCGTTATATTTTCCAGCCCGTAAAAGTCCTTTCGGGTGTTAAGAATGTTGCCGAGAATTTCGCTGTCCTGCTTATAAATCGAGATGTCCGAAAGGAAATCCGAGCGCTCGGTGATACCCGAAACATAGTCGCCGTAGCCGAGGAGATAGCGCAGATAATCGGCTGTTTCCTCGGCGGCGGAAAGCTCGCGCTCAAGCACATCGGGCAGGGCGTCCTTATCGCGAGTGAAGCGTGAAAGTGCGTCGGTATACAGCCTCTGCGCCCTTTCGGCTCTTTCCTCGGCGGAGCTTTCAGCCCAGACGTAAAGCAGAGAGCTGTCCTTTGTATCTATGTACCGCACCGCCGTTTGATAGTCCCGAAGCTCCTTTATCCTCTCCTCAAGGGCGGAGATATCGGCGGAATAATCCCCCGAAATATCGCCGATAAGCCGCTGCTTTATCCGAAGCACCGCCATATCCTCGGAGCTGCTCACTCCGTAAACGCTGCGGCTCTGAACCGTATCGGCAGAAAGCGCGGACGAATAAAGCACGATAATATTCAGCACAATCGCGGCAAGTATAAGCCCCAACGGCAGGGCGAGATTTTTTATAAAGCTCCTCATTTTTCACCCAGCCTTTTCATGACCGCTGACATCACAGCCTTTCGGTTTCTCCTGCTAAGCGGCACGGATGAGTTATCGCAAAGAGTAACGGTGTCGCTGTTTATCCGCTTGATTTTTGATATGTTCACGAAAACAGACTTATGCGTTTCAACGAAATCCTCGCCGAGAAGCTCCGACAGCCTGCCTATGGGACGGGTATCATTATAGCTTTGGTTTTCGGTTAAAATAACGCTCCCTCTGCCCTCGGACTGAACGGAAAGTATTGCGTCAACGTGAATAAGCTCGGTGAAATCCCTGCCGCTTACTGCAAGAGTTTTGCGGCAGAAATGCTCCTGCCACAGCTTGCTGAGAATACGCGGCAGCTTTTCATCGAGCGTTTTCTTCACGATAAAGCCGTATGCGCCCACCTCGTAGCCGTCAACAGCGCGGTTTTCAAGGCTTGTTACGAATATTACCGGGGCGGCTGTGCCCTTTTCGCGAAGCAGGCGCGCAACCGCCATTCCGTCGCTGCTGCCGCCTAAATTTATGTCGAGAAAGATGATGTCGTGCTCGCTGCTCCGAGCCTGCAAAAGCTCCTCGCCGTTTTCGTAAAAGGAAAAGGCGGCTTCTGTTTCCTTTTCGGAAAAGAAGCGCTGTATCCCCTCGGAAAGCAGCTTTGCGAACGCTTTTTCGTCCTCGCATATCGCAATATTCATAACCTCACCTCGCTTTTTGTATTCAGTATAGCATATTTCGTGGGAGAATACAAGATGGGGTACTTGATGCGGCGGCGCCGTTCCGCTGCCGAAAAATCCGAGGTGCATAAAAAAATTCCCCTTAATTCTGTTTCACTTGTATTGACAATTTACCTCAGAAAGATTTATAATGAAAATGAGATACATATTGTTCGACAAAAAATCGTGTGTAATTATCTTTTACTCTGCCCTCACAACAAAGACTATATCGTCAGGAAAATACGGAGTATGACTTATGAAAACAATCGCCTTTATCACAATGAAATACTGGAAAAAGCATCTGAAAAGCGCCGCGGCACTGTTGTTTTCGGGCGCTTTGCTTACCGCGATACTTTTTGCGGCGCTGATGTCGCTGAGAGAGGAATGTGTGCGGTTTTATGAAAACGCCTTTGATAATCTGGGGCATTACGATATACTTATCGCAAATTCCGACGACGAGCTTTTGTCGCAGGCTTTGGGCGGCAGAACCGATTGTGATTACGGCGTAATAAATGTGCTTGGAAAGCTCGGCTATCGGGACAAGCAGTTCACCTACGGCACGATTTCGGACGAGCATGATCTGTGGCATATGCCGCTTGAAAGCGGCAGAATGCCCGAAGCCGCAAACGAGATCGCGGCAGTAAGCACCGTGCTTGACGCCTGCTATTGGATAGGCGAATGCGGCGACACCATTACGCTTAACGGAACTGAATACACCGTTGTCGGAATTATCGACGAGTATTACGGAAAATACCGCGAGGGCTCGGAGCTTTGCGGCGGCAATACCGATATAGTGGTTGAAACCGGTTATTATATTCCGCTCATCTTTGTCGGCGAGAGCAGCGCAGAGCCGCTTTACCGCATAGACCTTATAGGCGGCTTTTTCGATTTTTCGGATTTGGGTAAGGAATTATACGACACAAATGATGACATCAGATATGCGGAAAGTGTTATCAGCGATTATTGCGATTATTTGTACGACCTTGTCGGTCACAAGGGTCATTGGTTTGATGTGAATTGTGAGCAGAATGCGTGGTATACCGAAAGCAAGACGCGCTCCGTCAGCTTCCTTATGACGATTGCGTGGCTTGGCGCAGGTGTTTCGGTTCTGTCGGTGTTTTCCGTGCTCAGAGGTATTGTTATAGAGCGCCGCGGCAGGATTTCTGTGCTGAAAAGGATAGGAATGAAAAAGCGGCTTATCGCCGCAATGTACGCATTCGAATGTGCCGTATTTGCCGTCGTTCAGACGATAATCGGAATAGCGGCAGGGCTTGCGGCTTATGGCGGCATATATCTTGTAAAGACGTCGCTCCTCGTCGAAAAGCCGTACAGCGCCTTTACCGATATCGGGATAGTGTACGACAGAACGCTCGACCCGTTCCTGTATGCTGGGCTTATTTCAGCCGCTGTTATTGCGGCGGCGTATATCATTAACATACTGTCAACAAATGTACCGGTAAAAGCTCGCCGCAAAAGGAAAAAGCCGCGTTCTCTGTCAAGCGGCTTTCGGAGGGCTATGCGGCAGAGCGGAATTACCGCAGTACAGATTATTTCGCTTACGCTGATTTGCTTTTCGGCGGTTGTGGGATATATGTATTACACCGACAACGGGAAAGAATCGCAGATGTGGCTTACATACGACAACATCTCCGAGGACTACAAGGCGAACGGCTTTAGTATGGAGCAAAACGGCATTGAAGAATACTGCTTCGCCAACGCTTTGCAGATAAACAGCTTTGGCGAGGACGGACGAGAAATGTCCGAGTTTTTCCCTTTTATAGCAGAGGATTATTCAAGAGGCTTTGATGACAGCGTTGCAAAAGCGCTTCCCGAAGCCGCGCTTATCACGGGCGGCAACGAGGGGACATTTGTGGTAAGCAGCGATAAAATCAGCGGATTGACGCCGATAAATCTGTCGAACGAAATTGTATGTGAAACGTTTATTGAGCTTTCCGGCGAGGGTTACAAGGACTTCCTTGACGAGGGAAAGCTCGGCTCGGAAAATATGTACCGCATACCGACAAAGCTCACTGTACCGCACACCATAAACGGGCTTACCGAATATGTTACAGAGGGCAAAATCAGCCTTGAGGCTCTTAACAGCGGCGAGGAAATCCTGCTGGTATATCAAACGAGCAAGCCGCCGCTTGCAGTCGGGGAGACTGTCACTATCTACTCCCCGTTGGCGACCGAAAACGGCTATGGACTCGGTGAACTCAAGGCTGTCAACGCAAAAATCGGCGCGGCGATAGAGCTGCCCTCTTCTCTCGGCAGGCTGGAAAAATACATGATAAAATGCGATTTCCCCTGTAATTTCCTTACCACTGCGACAGGCGCAAAGGCTATCGGACTTTCGGGCGCGTATACGGAGGTGTATTCCCCCGAAAAGCTTGACGGCGGCACATTCCCTCTGTCAGCGGAGATGAGGGTCATATCTCTTTCCGAAGAAAAATGGAACACTTTTATCGACAGGGCAGCAAAATTTGCGAGCGTAGCAATGATTTTAGCAGTGATGTCGCTGCTGGGCTTTGCGGCGTACTTCAACGGAATAGGGCTTAAAATACGACAGAAGGCTTATGAGCTTTCGGTTTACAGGGCGCTCGGAATGCCGCTGCGTGAGCTTCGCAGGCGCATATTCCTCGACAGCGTGAAAATTCCCGTGATATCCTCCGCGGCGGCGTATATCCTTGTGAAAACAATGCAATCCATTATGGAAAAAGGCTATGACAGGCTATGTGCGGTATATGAGGGGGAAGCTAAGATTACTGTGCCTTTGGACACGCTGCGCAACACTTTGTTTCTGGATAATGTGATGTGGCAGGTTAATGCGGAAATTCCAACGCTGATTTTGCTTGTGATAATTTGCGCCGTCACATTTATACTTACTGCGGCTGCGCTGAAAAAATTCAGCGGAGATATCGCAGGCGACTTGAATATGGGAAGGACAAGACTATGATAACCGTTGAAAAGCTGTGCAAAACCTACGGAAGCGGCGAGGGTGCGGTGAACGCACTCCGCAATGTTGACCTCACAATTAAGGACGGCGAGCTTGTCGCGATTGTCGGCAAAAGCGGCAGCGGAAAATCAACGCTTTTGAACCTGCTCGGCGGTCTTGACAGTGCGACCTCGGGCAGAATTCTCTACAACGATGTTGATATCACGAAGATGAACGAGGCGGCGCTTGCCGATTTCAGGCTGCATAAAATCGGCTTTGTGTTCCAGTTTTATGACCTTATCCCCGAGCTTACCGCCGAGGAGAATATACTGCTGCCTGCGCAGCTTGCCAAAAACAAAGCCGCTGACGTATCGGCTTTAGCAGAACGGCTGGGGCTTTCCGACAGGCTTTCGCATTATCCCTCGCAGCTTTCGGGCGGTCAGCAGCAGAGGGCTGCAATTGCCCGTGCGCTGATAAATAATCCCGACGTGCTGCTGTGCGATGAGCCTACGGGAAACCTCGACCAAAAGACGGGTGACGACGTTATGGAGCTGCTTTTGCAGCTTAACAAAATCGAAAAGCGCACGATTGTGATTGTTACGCATAACCCCGAGATATCGGCTCGCTGCGAACGGACGATAGAAATTGCAGACGGAGCGTTGGCTGAATAAATAGTTCGGGCTGCCTTTTTCATACTGATAGACTTGTGAAAATCCAACACAGCGGCAGGTTTTTTGATAATCCCCCGTAGTTATCTGTGCTTTTCAAGAAATCGGAAATCCGCATAACAAAGCCGTTTGCGGCGCTTCTCAAAAACGCATTTAAGGAGAAGCTACACAAATCCGAACACTCTTAAATCCGGATAGTGTTTGGATTATTACTGTTTGGTGAACAGTATCACAAGCGGCAGATTGCGTATCTACCGCTTGTGAGGAACTGATATATGTGTTAGTTGGTTTAGTTTGTTGCCGAGGTTTCAGTGGCAGAAGTAGCGTTTTTTGCAATGAGCGCACTCAGCGCAACCATATCTTCGTAGGCGTAGGAGCTTCCTTTATATGATATTATGATGTTTTTATTTCCCACGAATACATTGTATCCTATCTTTGTTATATTATCGGGGAGTGTTATTTTCTTGATTCCACAACGAGCAAATGCTTCGCTATCGATGGCTGTGATTTTGTCGTGCAGATTCACTGTTTCAAGATTTGTACATTCTAAGAATGCGCCATCTTCGATGATTTCGACACCTTCAGGTATAGTCACACTTTTTAAGTTCTCACATTTGTTAAAAGCAAAGTCTCCTATGCATTTGAGAGATTCGGGAAGTGTTATTTCGGAGAAACCGCATGCACCAAATGCAAAATCTTTGATTGTTTCGAGTGAAGATGACAGTTTCACATTTGTCAAATCACGGCATCCACAGAATGCACCACTACCAATTAACTTTACAGTGTCGGGCATGGATATGCTTTCGAGGAATGCTTCTGACTTATCAAATGCTTCTTCGCCGATAGCAACTACGGGTTCACCGTCGATTTCATCGGGGATAATGACCATCGGGATGGAGCCGTTGTACTTGGTGATTACCATTCCGCCGAGCTCGTCGTCGTGCTTGTATTCGAACTCTTCGATGGGCGTAACAACGGGCTTGACTTCGGGTTCCGTTTCCACGATTTCGGGTTCAGATGATGTCTGTTCTTCAACGGTAGCAGATACTTCGGGCTCTTCAACGGGAGTTGTTACGACGGTGCGGCTTTCTGTCGTGTCATCGTCATCGTCATGTCTTACAGAAACATTTTCTGTCTTGCCGCAGGCGGTTAATGCAACCGTCATAAGCAGGGTTATCGCTACAAGAGAAATTCTTTTCTTCATGGTATTTGTCCTCTTTCGTTATTGGTAATTTTCGCAGAAGCGAACGGTTTGTGTTTTGCCGGTGATTTGCTCATAAGGTTTCATAATGATTAACTTTCCTTTTTTTGAGGAGATCACCTAAGAACAATATATATATATATATATTGTCAATAGTTTTTTAAAAAGCAATGTATTTTTTCATTCAGGAATAGCCCAAATTCTCCTTGAAGAGGAGTGCAAGCGAGGGCAAATCGTTTCGGCGGTGAAGTTTGAAGCATTTGCCGTGGTGAAATGCTGGGTCTTGAATGGAAGGACATCGACTTTGAAACGGGTGTAGTGCATATTCAGCGGACTTCAAATTACACCAAGGCAAAGGGAATTTACACGGACACGACCAAAACCGAAAACTCGGTGCGTTTCATCAAGCTTCCGCCAGAAGTGCTCGTAATTCTTGAGCAATTCAGAGCCGAACAAGAAAGCGAGAAACAGCGTCTTTGCGATAAATGGGTCGAGAACGACCGCCTTTTCGTGAAATGGAACGGTATGCCGATGAACCCGCAGACTCCATACGGCTGGTTAAAGGAATTCTGCGAAAAGAACGACTTGCCGTTCTATGGCTTGCATAGTTTTCGACATTTCGCGGCGAGCGCTCTGATTTCGGCAGGACTTGATGTTACTACCGTTTCGGGCGCGTTAAGGCACTCTAACTCGACTACGACTGTAAACCTCCCAAAAGGACACACCCCACAAAGCAGCCATAATTCGATAAAAAGCCGACCTTTTTCAAGTCGGCTTTTTCAATACCTAAAACACATAATTGTGGATTTTTATTCATCAATAGATGCTAAGGAATAGTGTCTTTATAATCTGTTTTTATCTCCCCATTCGCACATCCCATCAAGAATCGGAATCAGAGATTTACCTCGTTCTGTCAGGCTGTACTCCACTTTAGGGGGAATTTGAGGGTATTCTTCCCGATGGACAAGCCGGTCGGCTTCCAATTCCTTTAATGTGGAACTGAGCGTTTTATAAGAAATTCCCCCGATATATTTTTTCATTTCATTAAAACGCACAACTCCAAATTCCATTAAAGTATAGAGAATCGTCATCTTGTATTTTCCATTAATCAACGAAAGCGTATAGCTAAATCCGGTCGTTCCGAGACATTCGTTGGATATACAGCGTTCATTCATTTAGCACTCTCCTTTAGGTAAGTATATAACCTCTTTGTTAGTATCGCACCTAAATGTGCGTACTTGAATTATATTTTCATTCTTGCTATAATTATAATACAAGCAGCGGAAAAAGTCAATCCAGCCGGAATAACACAAGAAGGCTGTTACAGATAGCAGAATTGAAGGAGTTTCACGGACGTGCTGCTTCTTCTTAAAATGGACGGCAAGTGGAAGTGTGTCGCAAAAGCACACAACCAAAATTCCAATACAATCCGGAAGTAATTGATGATAGTGGTCAACCGGACGGCTGGCTGCTTTCAGACAGGAGGAAAGATTTATGAGTAAAAAAATTGTTGTAATTACCGGCAGTCCCCGAAAGAATGGGAACAGCTTTGCTATGACGGACGCTTTTATCAAGGCGGCAGAAAGCAAGGGGCATACTGTAACGCGGTTTGACGCCGCTGTGATGAATCTGGGCGGCTGCCATGCCTGCGAAACCTGTTATAATACGGGCTTGATGACGATTTCAATGTCATTGCCCCGGTGATTTTGGAAGCGGACACCGTTGTCTTTACCATGCCGATTTACCGGTATTCCATTCCCGCACAGATTAAGTGCGTGATTGACAAGCTGTTTTCATTCTGTGTTGCAGGGAAAGATGTCGCAGGAAAAGAATGTGCGCTGATAACTTGCTGTGAGGAGGATGATATGTCTGTTATGGATGGGGTACGGATTCCCATCGAGCGTTCCGCCGCCCTGCGTACATCAGGACGGATTTTTTCATAAGACATTTTTTCAGCTATTGAAATCGGGCAGCTCATCCCTTGTGATGATAACATCGCTGTTGTAGACCTTTTTCATCATATCGAAAGATGTATAGGCGTCCGAAAGCTCCGTGGTGCTGTTCTTTACGATGAAATCCCAGTTCCATACTGCAAACCACAGCCGGTATGCGTTATCCATGACGATGAGATCTGGGTCGGGCATGGTGGCACACTCACTCATTGTGACAAGCTTTCCGTCTGACCATCCCGTCATCTCTGCGAGAAGACCGGGGCTTGTGCCGTAATCGTATGCCCGGTTATAGAGGATCTTCTCGCAGACAGTCCCGATATAGTACACGGTTCCGCTGCCGTAGCGGTTGCAGGTGATGGCAGCCTTACCCTTATAGAACTCGCTGTCGTATGAGGCTACCGTTTCCGCTGTTTCGGGCTGAATGACATCGCACCACTGTCGGCACTTATATACGCTGCCGTCCGAAAGCCTTATCGTTGCATTGTCATAGCCGATGGGATCGTATTCCTCAATGTACGCGCCGACAAGACTGCGATAAACTGTCGGCAGCTGCTGCATGATACACTTGTTGAACTTATCCTTAACGCCGCTGCGGTCAGTAAGTATCACTGTGCCGCTGTATCCGCACTGTGCGCAAAGGACTGCAGCGAATATCCCTTTATCATACCCGGGGAGGGTGTTCTATCCATGGGCGCCCAGCAGCCGAGACCTCCGCTGAGCTGCTCCATTATCCAGAACTTACTGCGCTTTATTCCTCTCATAAGGTCGAGGTGGAATGCGTGTGAATAGCACTCCTCCGCATTGTCGGTGAGTCTTGTAGTGGGATAGTTGTCGTAGGAAATGAAATCCAGCCCCCTGAACTCGTCATAGTAGTTCGGCATATTCCTGCAGAACCACACATTGGTGGTTACAGGCGTATGAGGAAAACGCTTTCTGATAAGCTCAGCCTGCCAGTTTATATGCTCTGTCACGCTGTCCGAGGCATAGCGGTTGAAGTCCAGCATATACGAGGGATTCAGCCAGTTGCGGTATTTTCCGATGCAGGTCTCGCAGAAGCAGAAATTCGCCTCAAGCTCGTTGTCTATCTGCCATGCAATTACCGACTCGTTATCCGCATAGCGCTTTGTCATGACATCGATGATGCGCTCGGCATAGCGCAGGAAATCTGTATTGTTGATACACCTGTGACCTCTGATGCCTGTGCGGCTCTTATGACCGTCCTTTTCGGTCTGAACAGCCTCGGGATATTTCTCGTAAAACCACAGCGGAGGGCAGTTCGTGGGGGTGCACAGCACTATTCTGATACCGCGCTCCGTCAGTATTCCGATAATGTCTTCCAGCCAGCCGAAATCGAAGCTGCCATCCTGTGGCTCCAGTCTGCACCATGCAAGCTCCTTGCTGACGAAGATATATGGGCATACCACTATCATCTCCTGTGCTTCACCGCTTGCGTACAGGTTTGAAAGCATCTTGCTCAGACCAACGATATCCCTCGCTATCCAGTCCTCGTTATCATAATAGCCGTGCAGTACATACAGTACGGGATATTCCTTGTCCTCGGAGTAATCGGGCGGAAGCAGCACATTCACTCTGCTTTCTCTTTGTGCCGTTTGGGAATAATAAGTGTATTTCTGAAAATCGGGGTATGTTACGCCATCCTGCAGGTCAAAAATTCCCTCAGGCGGCAATTCTGCCATAATCTTCTCATAATGCTGCATAGATATCTCCTCCTGCTCAGACTCGATTTCAGATGCGGCGATCTGAGTGATTTCATCCGCATTTTCATTTGACAGCGTATATTTTGCAGCATATTCAGGCATGGCAGTCGCTTCCGTCTGCGAGGTATCACTTACAGTGGTGTTGGATGTGCTGACTGTGCTTTCACCATCCTGACTGCATCCGCTGAAAACAGACGCCATTATTGCAGCTGCTATAACGAATGCCGCTATTCTATAACAATTCATACCCACATCTCCTTCATAGAAATCATTAGACTTTTATCTTACTAGAATGATATCACTTTTAAGGAAATTTTCAATCGTAAATTCTGAATACATTTTTGTATTTTGAACATCTGCTATATTAAAATCACAATATCAGACTCCAGAACAAACCTTGCAGAAAAACGCAGAACGCTATTGACAATCATACAAAACGGGATTATACTGATAATTGACCGCAAACAATGAAGGTGACAATATGAAGATAAACGAGGGCGATTTCTTCTTTCTGCCTGCCGGATATCCACACGAATACTACACCGAAAACAGCCTATGGGATGTGCGCTGGGTGGCTTTCGACGGTTATGCCTGTGCGCATATCTTAAGCCAGCTCAGTATGACAGCACCGGTTATAATCAGTCCGCAGAACGGCTCGCCTCTCCCGAAGCTGTACAGCAAGATGTTTACTGTGCTGAAAACCGACCGTGCTTATTGCGATTACTCCTGCTCGGGATATATCTACGCTTACATTCTCGAATTCCATAAGCTGATGGACACCAAAGCGAATAAGCAGAGAAACGACCGAAGCAGGCTGCTCGCTCAGGCTTTCCCGATGCAGGCTATTTCAGCACGGTATTCAGGAAACACGAGGGTGTTTCTCCGATAGAATACAAAAAGCATATTGGTATAAGATAAATCATTACTTAAACAAGAAAATCAGCCCCGAGGTTCATACCTCGGGGCTGACTTCATAAATACGGGTTTATTTATTATACTGAAGCACCCTGTCACAGCATACCACGTCGCCATACCTGCGGCGAATCAAGGCAGAAAGATGCGAGATAGACAATAATTATACGGTGTTGCCTTTATGCCTTATCACATTGACCGAACGCGGTTTAACAGAAACACTGAACTCTCTTGACGCCTGTATTTCCGCTTTGTAAGGAATGACCGCTTCGGGGGATTCAAAGCTGTTCTGTGCGGAATAACTGTCCGCTGTGAGAACAGTCATATCTGCTGTTTCAGCCATAAGTGTATCATAAACTATTGTCAGCGGAATCTCATTTTCCGAAAAGTTAACAATCTTAGATATAACCTCGCCGCTGTTTCTGTCAGCAGTACATACCGCCGAAATGTGCGGTATCGCTCCGAGAGTGTGTTTGTGTATGACTTTACCATTGTGTGTAGCATAATCTTCATGGTTGTTGAAAGCTATAATATCCGGCTCCCATGAAACATAATCAACATTCTTGAACAGCGGTTCATAGCTTGTCATACGCACCTTGTCCTGATTGCGTTCAACTCCCGTAAGGAATGCTGCTTCGCCCAGCGCGCCGTAAAGAGTATCTTCCTTTACGCCGATAGTCGCCGCATATTCACCGCAGTAAATGTTTATTCCGCTGCGGTCAAGGTCATCATATTACCATATCCACCGGAATTTTGCAAGAATGTTTATTAAGAAATGGACTGACTGCCATGTAAATAAATAATAAAAACCCCTGCAAATTCCCATTTGAGCATATTACTAAAGGAAAATAATGTATCAGCTACCCTTGCAAACTATTTATACCCTCCTGCATTTTCAGAATAAACTTCTCAGCCGCCTTTGAGAACACCTGATATTTCTTCCAGACAAGGCTCATTCCAACCTCTAATCTCGGCTTAAGCGGACGGAAGCAAAGGCTGCTGTCGCCGCTGACGTTGATTATTTTGTCAAGGCAAAGAGCAACTCCAAGTCCCTCGTCAACCATAAGAGAAGCGTTGTAAACGAGGTTGTAGGTCGATACGATATCAGGCTGTTCGCTGCCGTCCTTAAGACACCGGGTAAGCTCGCTTCCGTCTAGAGCCTGACGTGATACAATAAGCGGCATATCCCTCAAATCTTTCGGTGATATGCATTTTTTTCGTGCAAGAGGACAATCTCTCCGCATAAGTACGCCCCATACGTCCTTTACAGGGAATTTCAGATAGCTGTATTTCGATATATCCACCGGCTCCAGCAAAAGCGCAAAATCAATCAGCCCCTTGTCCAGACGCTCGGTAATATCCACAGCGTCGCCGCTTACAATTCGGTAGGTTATCTGCGGATATTGTTCCTGCAATTCCTTAGCCGCTTTTGCTATAAGCCGCAAGCCGTCGGTTTCTCCTGCGCCGATGTAGATTTCACCCGAAACCTGTTCATCGGAACCAAGCAGCTCCTTTTCGGTTTTGTCCATAAGCTCAACAATTTCTTCCGCCCTTTTCCGAAGAAGCAAGCCCTCTTCGGTAAGGGTTATTTTTCTGCTGCCTCTTATGAAAAGCTGCTTGCCGAGTTCCTCCTCAAGCTCCTTAAGCTGCCTTGATAGAGTAGGCTGTGAAAGGAAAAGGGACTCTGCCGCAGCGGAAATATTCTGTTCTCTTGCAACTGCAAGAAAATATTTCAAAACACGGATTTCCATTATATCACCTCAATATCATTTTACCACGCCTAAGTATAGCTGTCAAGCATAGCTTACTATTCACTATAAGCATTTGCTATTTTGCAAATGTGGTGTTATAATATAAGTGGTAACAAGGCTGTCGGCAGCGGAAATGCTGTACAAAATTCAAAGAAAGGTGATTTTTATGTTAGGTAATTTTGTTTATTCCAACCCCACAAAGCTCTACTTCGGCAAGGACGCACTTGACAATCTCCCCGAAGCGCTGAAAAATTACAACAGGATAATGCTTGTATACGGCGGCGGTTCTGTCAAGAAAACGGGGCTTTACGACAAGATAATGAAGCTGCTCAAAGACAACGGCAAGACCGTTATCGAGGACGGCGGCGTTATGCCGAATCCTACTGTTGAAAAGCTGTACGAGGGCTGCAAAATCGCGCGTGAAAACAATGTTGATTTTGTTCTTGCGGTTGGCGGCGGTTCTGTCTGCGACTATTCAAAGGCGGTTTCGGTTTCAACCTACTGCGAGGGCGACCCGTGGGATAAGTATTTCATAAAGTTTGATGAGCCCGACTGCAAAATAATTCCCGTTGGCTGTGTTTTAACAATGGTAGGAACAGGCTCTGAGATGAACGGCGGCTCGGTTATTACAAACCACGCGCAGAAGCTGAAAATCGGTCACGTTTTCGGCGA
>JBJESD010000051.1:0-52037 GCA_051882595.1 Oscillospiraceae bacterium
GCCAACGTTAACTGTTAATTGTTAACTGTTAACTGTCAACTCGACAACTTCCCATAAGTCGGGCAGATTGCTAATACAACAAACGACCAAAGAAAAACTTCTTTGGTCGTTTCGGTTATATAAGCATAGCTGTCGGGTTAATACCGAATAGGGGTGAAAAGCCATGCGTCGAACCGGTACATTTTTGGTCATGTGCGGTTCTGACAAGAAAAGCCACCGCTTATTCAAGGATCTCCAGTTCAGTAATGCTGCATTCTATTTTTGAGAACCAGTTAACAGAAGCGCGCATAGAGATATTGTCCACTGTAAGCTTGACCTTGTGATACCGCCCGTCTTGCGGCAGATCGGAAACATCAGCAGAAGCGGTTGAGATGTTTCCGGCGTAAATCGAGGGGTATTCGGTTGTCCAGATGAAATCATCAAGCATATTGATGAACAGCGTGTTTTCAACGCACATTTTATCAGTGTTGTATTTGAAATTTATCACGGGAAGAACATTGCAGCCGGGTTCGGGAACAAAGAACATATCACCCTCGAATACACTATAATCGTCCTTCGGCGGCATTGCCAGATATCCTGTCATCTCAGCACTGCCGTCGAATGTTACGGTGCAGCCGGAAAAGTAGCTGCCCGGCACGGTCGGGTCGGCGCCCATGCTTGTTACCTGCTCTGAGAACAGATCTGTATTGGCGGAGGTTACTGTAAGCCCGCATATCACATCTCCCGGCTGAATACGGCGATATTCATTCGGCGCCGCTTCGGGAATGTCCTTGAAGCTGTACGTTTCATCGTCAAACATTTCGGGGGTGTCAATGTTGTTGTAATTCAAGCCTGTTGGCTCCGCAGCGTACGCAAACCCCTTACAGCTTATGTAATTCCAGTTATCCTCGGTCAGGTCGGCTGCTGTTAGCTGTTCTCCGCTTACGCTTGAAATCTTTACTATTTCTGACGGCTTGATCTTCTCGCCCATTAGACCGATAAGGTCAAAGGATAATGGTTCTTCTGTCTCATCGGGAACAGAAACATCCGGTGCTTCAGAAGAAACGGTTGTTTTTTCTGTGCTTGTTTCGGAATTGCTGCCGGTTTCGGAGCCGGTAGCGCTGTTGTTGTTCCCTGCACATCCCGACATCATAACCGCCGCGAGCAGAATCGCGCAGGCAGAAAGTGATTTTTTCATAATATCCGTCCTTTCACATTAATGGTTTGATTATGTCCTTGAAAACATTATATCATCGATACGTGTTTTTGTCAATCAAGGATGTCACACTTTCACCAAAATATCAAGCGATATTTTTCTGCCAAGATGAAGCACCGTTGCTTAATGAATGAGGTCTGACGAAATCGCGATTTTTCTCATTTTCGAGCAGACTATTCCGATTGCAGCATACAAAAAGCCTGAGAAGACCGATAAGCTTCTCAGGCTTTGCTTTTCTATGCTGCCGCTGATACGGCAGGATTTACGAGAAAAGGTGCATTTTCCCGATTGCTTTTCGGGAGGCAGGTTATCAGAATATGTCCTTTTTGTTCTTGATATGCCGCCTTATCAGTATGCCGATAGTGGCAGATATGCAGATAAGCAGGAATATGGGAACCAGCCACCGGTTTGCGTTGTCGGGCTGCGCCGATTTCATCTCTGTCCAGAGGGTCTGCATCTGCGCGTTGGCTTCATCCGAGAGATTGACGAATATAGTGGTATTATTCGCGATGAACTCGCTGTCGGGGTAGGAAACCGGATCGTTGCGCGTTTCCTCGTCCAGCATTTCGTAAACCGCGGAATGCGGCGTGGAGTAGCAGATATAGTCGATGTTAGCGTATGCGATATCCGGCTCGCACATAAAGTTGATGTACATCTCTGCCGCTTCCTTCTGCTTTGCGCCGACGGGAATACACATCGCGTCAACAAAAAGGTTCGTGCCGCTTGCCGGAACAACAAAGGCAAGGTCCTCGTTCTCGGCGAGGATAGTAAGCGCGTCGCCTGCGTAGTATGGGGCAAGCCATGCGTCGCCGGCAGCCATCTTGTCGAATATCTCATCCATGACATACGCCTGAACAACGTCTTTCTGCGCTTTCAGGCGCTCCGCGGCGATGATAAGCTCGTCGCTGTTCTCGGTGTTGATGGAAAAGCCCTCCATTATTTCCGCGATAGCGAACGCGTCGCGAGGATTGTCGAACATCAGTATCTGGTCGCGGTAGGTCTCGTCCCAGAGGATATCCCAGTCTATTTCCTCCTCGGGAACATCTACCCGAGTGGTGTCGTAGATGATGCCCACTGTGCCCCATGTATAGGGAACGGTATAGAGGTTCTCGGGGTCGTAGGCAGGGTTGCGGAAGTTCTCCATGATATACTTGAAATTGGGGATATTTTCAAGATTAATCGGCTGAAGCATCTCCTCGTTTATCATTTTGGATATCATATAATCAGAGGGGATTACGACATCATAGGTGGCTCCGCCGCCCTTTAGCTTTGCGTACATTTCTTCATTGGTGGCGAAATTATTGTAGTTCACCTTTATTCCGGTAAGCTTTGTAAATTCTGCGTTTACGTCCAGCGTACCCTCATCGGCACCCGTTGAGATATACTCGCCCCAGTTGTAGACGCTAATGGACAGCCCTGCGTCCTTAAATCGGGTGTAGTATTCAATATCCTCAACGGTCAGCGTCTGAGCGCTGCTTTCCTCGCTCTCGGAGGACTCTGCTTCGCTGATGTCAGTATCGGCGCAGGAGCACAGCATTACTGCGGCTGTCAGCAGAGCGGAGGATGTTAACAGGAATTTTTTCATTTTCATCAATAGTCCGCCTTTCTCTTCGCGCTGTTGTAGCGGCGGTTTTCGATAAAATTCTTGCAGATAAGTACAATGACCACAACAACGAAAATCAGCGTTGAAAGCGCGTTAATTTCGGGGGACACCTTTTTTCTTGTCATTGAGTAAATGGTTATGGGCAGGGTCTGCGAGGTCGCGCCGCAGGTAAAGTAGCTTATTACAAAGTCGTCCAGCGAATAGGTGAAGCTCATAAGAAAGCCGCTGAGCACGCCGGGCATTATCTCGGGGAGAATAACCTTGCGGAAAGCGGTGAACGGTCCGCAGCCGAGGTCCTGTGCAGCCTCGAACAGATTAGGGTCCATCTGCCTGAACTTTGGCATGACATTAAGGATAACGTAGGGAACATTGAACGTGATGTGCGCTATCAGCAGCGTCCAGAAGCCGAATTCAAAGTTCATTCGTGCGGCGAAGAAAACGAACAGCAGCATCATCGACACACCGGTAACGATCTCGGGATTGATAACAGGGATATTGGTGACATTCATTACGATATCTCTGGATAGCTTGCGCATGGAGTTGATGCCGACCGCTGCAAGTGTGCCGAGGATTGTAGCGGTTATGCTTGCCGCTACCGCGATAAGCACGGTGTTGATAAGCGAGGAAATAATAAGCTCGTTGCGGAACAGCTTTGCATACCATTCAAGCGTAAAGCCGGTAAAGGTGGTGCTTTTCGATTCGTTGAACGACAGTACAATAAGCACGAAAATCGGAACATATAAAAACAGAATAACAAGCGTCAGATATATTTTTCCAAGTTTTTTCATCCCTCTGCCTCCTTAAACCAGTAACTGATCGTCGGTGCTGAACTGATTCATTATCGTCATTATCAGCAGGACGATGACCATAAGCACCAGCGATATTGCCGCACCCAGATGATAATTGTAGGCATTGCCGAGGAACTGCATCTCGATAAGGTCGCCGATAAGCAGGTTGGAGCCGCCGCCCAGCATACGCGAGATGATGAAAGTGCTTATTGCAGGGACGAACACCATTGTAATGCCGGAGGTTATTCCGGGGACGCTGAGCGGAACAACCACCCTAAACAGTGTGTTCATATAGCTGCAGCCGAGGTCGGAGGCTGCCTCCAGCACGGATTTGTCTATCTTCACCATTACCGAATACAGGGGGAGAATCATGTACGGCAGATAATTGTACACCATACCGAGAACCACCGCGCCCTCTGTATTGATAAGCTTTACGGGTTCAAACCCGAGGAAACCGATAAACGTGTTGATTACACCGGTGTTTCCAAGCAGAGTCATCCATGCGCGCGTGCGCAGCAGAAAGTTCATCCACATCGGAAGCATTACGATCATAAGCATTGTGCCCTGATGATGCTTTTTCATACGGGACAGCATAAATGCAACCGGATAAGCGATGATAAGGCATACGGCAGTCGCTATGACCGCAAGCCAGATAGAGCGCACAAAGATATTGGCATACTGACCGGCGTCGCTTACGTTCTTAAGGGTGAATTGTCCGTCGGCGGTAGTGAAAGCAAAGTACACGACCATAAGCAGCGGAACTGTGATGAATACTATCATCCAGACAAGATAGGGGGCAGCAAAAAAACGGAGCTTACGCAATTCAGTCTTCCTCCTTTGCCTTTTTCATTATGTGAATGTCATACGGGTCGAAGGTCATGCCTATCATGCTGCCGACAGGCTCTTCCTTGGTGGAGTGTATCATCCATTTGTGGTCTACGCCGTCTACTATCATCTCATAGTGCACGCCCTTGAATACAACGCTTTCCACAATTCCGGTAAGCTTTGCCTCGGCAGCCGGAATGACCTTTATATCCTCGGGACGTATCACTACGTCAACTGTCTCGTTGGGGGAGAAGCCGCTGTCTACGCACTCGAACTGCTTGCCGCAGAACTGCACCAGCCTGTCGCGCGGCATACTGCCGTTAAGTATATTGCTCTCGCCGATAAAGTCGGCGACAAAGGCGTTTACTGGCTCGTTGTAGATGTCGGTGGGAGAGCCGATCTGCTGGATATGTCCGTTGTTCATTACAACCACGGTGTCGCTCATTGTAAGCGCCTCCTCCTGGTCGTGCGTAACATATACAAAGGTAAGCTCCAGCGCCTGCTGGATCTTGCGAAGCTCTATCTGCATTTCTTTTCTAAGCTTAAGGTCAAGCGCGCCGAGAGGCTCGTCCAGAAGCAGTATTTTCGGTTGGTTGACCAGTGCTCTGGCAATTGCCACACGCTGCTGCTGACCGCCCGAAAGGCGGTTGATGGAGCGCTTTTCGTATCCGCGCAGATTTACAAGCTCCAGCATCTCGCCGACGCGGCGCTGTATCTCCTTTTCGCTTGTTTTCTTTATGCGCAGACCGAAAGCGATGTTTTCGTATACGTTGAGGTGGGGGAACAGCGCATATCTCTGGAATACTGTATTAACGTCGCGCTTGTGAGCCGGCAGGTCGTTTATGCGCCTGTCGCCCATCAGTACATCGCCGCTGTCGGGGGTAAGAAATCCGCCGATAATTCTCAGCGTAGTAGTTTTTCCGCAGCCCGACGGACCGAGAAGCGTGACGAATTCCTTGTCCTTTATATCGAGGTTGATGTTCTTGAGGATCTGCTCTCCGTCAAACTCCACGACGATGTTTCTTAGGCTTATGATATTTCCCATTTTGGATAAATCCCTTCCGTGAATAAAATGCGTTGACCGCAGAGAACACATAATTCTCTACTATATAGTTTAATTTATTTATCTGTCAATGTCAATACTTTTCGCAAAAAAAGCAGTATTATGACGAATAATATCGCCGTTATGCATAGAGAGTACCCAAAACTGTACCATATTCGGGACGATAACACGGCGAAAATCGCTGCGCAGAGAACCCAAATCCTTGCTTTTTTGAGGATTTGTGGGAATAATACGGTTTTGATATTGACGAAATGGTGTTTATTTGGTATAATAAGGTGATATACTATGTTCACACAGCACATATCTCATTACCCGAATTGATCGGGACTTCAGAATACAGAGAAAAAATTTGCCGCAGGGGAGCGGCAGGGGGAAAAATGAAACGAAAAATACAGCGGCTGCTTTGCATTTTTGCGGCGGCGGTAATGATGTCGGGGTGCGCCTCGCAGCAGTCCGCCCAAAGCAGCGACAATTCGATACAGATAATAGACGCAGGCGGCTCGTCCGGTGTAGTAAAGCAGCAGGAGCCGCCCACAGACGCGGAGCCTGTCAGCTCTGCCGATGATACAAGCGCCGCACAGCCCACCGAGCAGCACACCACACGGACCACCGAGCAGACCCGTGATACCTCTCCGGTAACAGAGCCGCGTGAGGAGCAGACTGCAACAACAAAACAAACCACAACGACGACTGTCACCGAGAACACGACCGTAACATCCTCCGAAAAGACTACTGCATCATCTGTTTCTGCGAGCGGAACGACTGCACAGTCCACGACAGTAAAGGAACCGACGCCGCCTGCCGAGGACTTCGGAGATTTCGGCACAAACAGCTATAAAGCGCTCAACCACAGCGAGGTGCAGGGCGTGTGGATGTCCTACCTTGAGTATTCCGACATGATGACCGGCAGAAGCGAGGCGCAGTTTCGGGAGAACATCGCCGGCGCATTTGACAACTGTATCGGGCTTGGGCTAAACACGGTGTATGTTCATGCGCGTTCTCACGGCGACGCATATTATAAATCCGAGCTTTTTCCGTGGTCGCGTTACGCATCGGGAAGCATAAACAAAGCTCCCGGCTACGACCCCTTGCAGATAATTATTGAGGAGGCGCACAAGCGCGGAATCTCCGTTCAGGCATGGATAAATCCGCTCAGACTGTGCAGCGTTTCGGATATGGCGTCCTACGGCGACTACACGGTTTCTCACTGGTATGCCGATGGCAGCGTAAGCGGAAAATACCTCGCAGAGGTCAGCGGATATTACTATCTCAACCCTGCATATGAAGAGGTCACGGATTTTATTGCAACGGGCGCTGCCGAGATAGCGTCAAAGTATGATGTGGACGGACTTCATATCGACGATTACTTCTATCCGACGACGGAAGCGTGGTTTGACAGCGCGGCTTTCGCCGAAAGCGGCTATACAAATCTATCCGAGTTCAGGCTTGACAACTGCGACAGGCTTGTCGAAAGCATTTACGCGGCGGTAAAATCCGCAAATCCTACTGCGCTTTTCAGCGTAAGCTGTCAGGGCAGTATCGAGAACAACTATGATAAGATGTATGCGGACGTTGAAAAGTGGTGCACCCAAAAGGGATATCTCGATTACATCGTGCCGCAGATATACTATGGCTTTGATAACTCGACCCAGCCGTATCTCGAGTGCCTTTCACGGTGGGAGAGGATGGCTTGTGCAGGAGGAATACCTCTTGTTGTGGGGCTGTCGGTATACAAGATAGGAACAGAGGACAAATGGGCAGGCGCAGGCTCGCGCGAATGGCTTACCGACAGCGCGATACTTTCGCGCCAGCTTGAGGCGGCGCGCGAGTGCACCTCCTACGGCGGAGCGGCTCTGTACAGCTATCGCAGCATATATTCCTGCGACAGCAGCGTCGAGGCGCAGATATGGGAAGAGATAGCATTGTATACGCAGCTTATAAAATAGAAAGTGCTGTGGGGGTTCACAGCATAAAAATACAGATATAAGAATACAGACGGCGGTCTGCGGTGATATCGCGGCACTGCCATAAGGGGATGGGGAAAACAATGAAAGGTATAGTAAAAAGAATACTGTCTGCGGCGCTGGCTTTTGCAGTGCTTCTGGCGGCTCAGACGGCATATGCTCTGCCGGATGACGCTTTGCAGACCGAAGCCGACAGCACGCAGCAAGTCACAGAATACACTGCTCCCGAGCCGTGGCAGAACAAGGTATATCTTCGAAGCGGAATGAGGGCGGCGACCCTTACTCCGGGACTTGACTACTGCGTGGAGGACGCCTCTGACAGTGCGCTTGCAGCAGAGCTTCCCGAAATAATCGAGCAGGTCAAGGAATGGGGCATGAACACCGTACTGCTGAATACCGACTATGAGGATAAGTGCTATTACTCAACCGAGCTTAATTCCGGCACAAGCGTTCTCGGGACATCTATCGACAGGTGCCGCGAGGCAGGGCTTTCCGTGTTCGTGGTGCTGGATGTCAATAAGCTTATAGAGCGGCTGTCGGAGCAGGGGATAGACCTTAAAAACGGATTCTGCGCCGCGGTGCACAAGTTTGTGATAAAGTACGCGTGCGATGGTATCCTGCTGACCAACTACTATACGCAGGATTGCTCAGAGGCGTATTCGCAGTATATGCGCTCCGGCTCGGGAATCGGCTATGAAAACTGGCTGTACGAAACCAACGAGTTTGTCGTGCGCAGCATTTCAGAGGTCGTTCGTCGCACAAACAACAGCGTTGCAGTGGGTCTTATGATAAACGATATGTGGGCGAATGCCTCGTCAAATGAGCTTGGCTCGCAGACTGCCGATACGATACAGGCGCTGTACGACGGCTTTTCCGATACAAAGAAGTATGTGGAAAAAAGGTATGCCGACTTTGTAATGGTAAAGGCATACGGCTCTACCTCGGACTATTCGCTTAACTTTGACAGCGTTGTAAGCTGGTGGTACGACCTTGCGCAGGCTAACGGCGCAAAGGTATATGTGATGCACCTCAACGAGCGGATAGGCACGAATAACTGGTACGAGGACCAGCTTCTGCGTCAGCTCACCGTGCTGGAGGATTACAGCGATATCGGCGGAAGCGCATTCAATTCCTACGCCTCGCTTAAGGCGGACCCGCTCGGCACAACGCAGACGCTGATGAAGTATTTCGCCGAGCAGATAAACACCGAAACCATATTTGAAAACCTCGAGATGATATCCCCGACGTCGCTCAGCTTCGTCACCTATGACTCCACGGTGAAGTTCATGGGTACGTTTGACGAGAATTTCGACGTATACTTTGACGGCAACAGGATAAAGCTGAACGAGGCAGGCAACTTCTACTTCAACGAGCCGCTTGACATCGGCTGGAACACCTTTACTATCCAGCACAAGGGCAAGCAGTACAGATATGATATCGAGCGCAGGATTGACGTAATGCGTTCGGTCGAGGATACGGGCAATGTTATCGTAGAGGGCGGCACTCAGCTTATTCTCTCCGCCGTGGCTTACAGCGGCGCGGCAGTTACCGCAACGATAGGCGGACAGACGATAAAGCTCAAGGAGAAGCAGGGCGGCTCGGAGGAGCTTGACGCAAACTCCTCATACGCGAAATTTGTCGGCTACTATATCGTTGGAGAGGGAATTGTCGGACAGCAGCAGTATCTGGGCGACATACTGTACAGCGCAAGCTTCAGCGGTTACAGCGAAAGCATAGAGGGCGGCACCGTAACCATCGAAGCAAAGCCCGAGCCGCCTAAGGATATCCAGCCGCAGATCATCGAGGATCAGAGCGAGGCAGGTACGGGCGAGGTGGTCGGCACTATGGCGCCGATCGTTACGTCAGCCGAGAATGTCCGTTACATAAAGGTGCTGGAGAACTACACCAATGTCTATGACGCGAAGACGACCGGCGCAGTGCCCTCGCCGATGTTCTTCCAGCTGCCGGCAGGTACGCTTGACTATATAAAGAGCGAGTCGGGCGGATATATCACCACTACCTCCGGCAAGCGTTTCAAAGCCGGCGATGTCAGGACGTTTACCGATACCGGCATCGGTGAGAACAAGCTTTTTGTCAAGGCGATAGGCAACACCGGCGGCAGAAGCTTTATCAAGATTCATCTCGATTATAAGACATCCTTCAACATCATTACTCCTGTGGATTATCACGAGGATCTGGACGGCTCTTTCGGCGTAGAGAACTACAACGCGGATAAGGTATACATAACCTTTGACAACATCACAAGCGTTACAAAGCTGCCCAGCTTCTCCGCGTGTGCGCTGTTCAGCGATGGAAAATGGGAGATAGTCGAGGAGAACGGCGTGCCGAAGTTCCGGCTTGCGCTTACGCTGACACAGGCAGGCATTTACAGCGGCTGCGGCGCATACTACGACGCAAACGGAGACCTTATGCTCACCTTTTCCGTACCGACAAACTCTCTCGTCGGAAAGGTGATAGTGCTTGATCCGGGTCACGGCTACGCAGAAACGCGCGAGAAGCTTGACCCCGGCGCTATCGGAAACGTGACAGAGCAGTCCGTCAATCTTGCTGTCGCAAAGCTGCTTGAGCAAAAGCTTGCGGCAATGGGCGCGACGGTAGTGCGCCTTAAGACGGAGAGCGAGCTGTATATCACAGACCAGCGTCCTACCATCGCAAGAACCTACGGCGCGGATATGTTTATTTCCATTCACTGCAATTCCAGCACAAATACTTCGGCTAACGGAACAGAGGCTTACTATTTCACCTCGTACTCCCAGCCGCTTGCGCGGTATGTCACAAACGAGCTTGCCGCTTTCTTGAAGAATGACGTATACCGCGACGGAGAAAGCCACAGCCGCGGCGATAAGTACAGCTATTATTGGGTGACGCTTCAGCAGGATTTCCCGTCGATACTTGTAGAGATGGGCTTTATCTCGAACGAAAAAGAATGTATGGCGATGGCTGACGCGGCAAATCAGGATAAGATGGCGCAGGCTATTGCAAACGGTGTGTACAGCTATTTTGCGCGCAGCAATATCGCCTACGCAGGAAACGGAAGCGAAGACGCCGAGGACAGGCAGGACGACAATCCGCCCGAGCCTCCTGTTCCGACTGAGCCCACCGAGCCTACCGAGCCTACCGAGGAGACCGATGAAACCGAGGAATCCGAGGAAACTGCGGAGCAAAGCGACGAGACCGAAGAGACCTACGATGCCCCGTCAGAAACTGAGGAAACCGGTGAGTCGAATGAAAACGGCGGTGGAATAAGGGTAGAATAGCGGATTTATGCAATAATTAGTAAAAAAATGTTGAAAAGTAGTTGAAAAAAATAAAAAGATGTGTTATTATATAGTAAAAGAAAATGTTCCTGCTTTTGTGGGGGCTGAAACTTATTACTGAAAGGAATTTATCATTATGGCAAGACCAAAGAATGCAAAGAAAAACAACGTGCCTGCTGCTAAGGCAGAAGTTAAGCCCGAAGTTAAGGCAGCTCCCAAGGCAGAGGTTAAGCCTGCCGCTCCTAAGGCAGAAGCAAAGGCTGCCGCTCCTAAGGCAGAGGTTAAGCCTGCCGCTCCTAAGGCAGAAGCAAAGGCTGCCGCTCCTAAGGCAGAGGTTAAGCCTGCCGCTCCTAAGGCAGAAGCTAAGCCCGCTGCTAAGAAGACAGCCGCAAAGCCTGCTGCTAAGAAAACTGCCGCAGCAAAGAAGCCTGCTGCAAAGAAAGCAGAGCCTAAGAAGCCTGCTGCCAAGAAGGAGCCTACCGTTGCGGATATCGCAGCAAAGCTTGCAAAGAAGCTTGACGCTAAGAAGGCTGCTGCAATTACCGGAAAGTGCGCAGTAGATATCAAGCTTTACGGTGCTTTCGAGGCACATATGTACATCGAAGTAAAGGACGGCGTGCTTAACGTTGCTCCTTATGATTACATCGAGAGAGATATCGAGGCTGCTATCTCGGTTGAAAATGCACTTGCGATAATCAATGGCAAGGCTACTATCGCAGACGCACTTGCAGACGGCAGACTGTATGCTTTCGGCAACATCGCCGTAGCTGCAAAGATTGCTCAGCTTTTCAAGTAATGTAAATGATAGCGGCACGGTAAGAGCGCTTATCGTGCCGCTTTTGTATGTGCTTTTATCGGAAAACGCCGCTTTTGCGTCAGGTCTCACCAATCTTTGGCATAAGCGGAATTAATGGCACAAGAATTTTCGGGCAGCGAAAACAATACGGGGGAGATGTATATGGGAAAGCTTAATGCGGTTGTGTTTGATATGGACGGAGTTATATTCGACTCGGAGCGCAAGGTCGTAGAGTGCTGGACAGTGGTTGCGGAAAAGTATGGGATAAAGGATATCGAAAAGCTTTGCAGAATGTGCCTCGGCACAAACTCCGCCGAAACAAAGCGAATCGCGCTCGAGTTTTACGGACAAGACTTCCCGTATGACGAGTATAAGGGCGAAGCCTCCGCACTGTATTTTGAGAGGTACAGCGGCGGCAGACTTCCTATGAAAGAGGGCGTAAAGGAGCTGCTGGAATATCTTAAGTCACGCGGACTTCTTGTTGCGCTTGCAAGCTCCACCAGAAGCGCGGTGGTGCTCAGCCAGCTCGAGAATGCAGGGATACTGCCGTACTTTGATAAGGTGGTGTGCGGTGACATGGTCAGCCACAGCAAGCCGCATCCCGAGATATTCCAAAAAGCCTGCGAGGAGCTTGCTGTCGCACCGGAAAGCGCGATAGCGATAGAGGACAGCTACAACGGCATACGCTCCGCACACGCCGCAGGAATGCGCCCGATAATGGTGCCCGACATGGCAGAGCCTAACGACGAGATGGATCGGCTTTCCGAGGCGATACTGCCCTCGCTTACGGCAGTGATAGATTATCTATCCGGCGAAGCCTCAATCTGATGCGAGAAAATACAGTAAATCCCGTCAACACCGAGAAAATCGGCGATGACGGGATTTTTCCATGTGGTTTATCTCTGCGGCAGGTATGCCGGATACCTGCCTGCGGCTTTTCTTGTTATGTACTGCGAAATGAACGGGAGGTATTGCCGCAGCAGCCTTTGTGAAGCCTCATCCGGGAAGAATACATCCGATTGATAAAGCTCTGCACCGCTGCGTGCGGCAGAGCGAAGCTCCTCGCACTGACGTGCTCGCAGAGCCGAAAGCTCATTCATGCGTATCTCGGACGCCTGACGGGAAAGCCCTGTCGCACGCGCCAGCTCCTGCGCGGTGGATATGCCGCACATATGTATAACGCACATCGGCGCAATAAGCTGCGCGGCGAATTTGTCCGCGTCGTACTCGCAGCCACGGGGAGGTGTATCTCCGCTTTCGCGGATATGCCCAAGCAGGATATGCGCAAGCTCGTGGGCTGTTGTCCAGCGACGCCGCATTCTGCCGCACGCCTTCTCGTTGATGGCACAGATATAGTGCCCACCCTCGCAGAAGCTGAAGCCAAGATGGCTGATACTGCGGTACACCTCGTCGATATCTGTTTCGTAGGCTTTCATATAGCTCTCATAGCTGATGATTTTTATTCCGTGCGCAGCGGCTACTTTGCCAAGGTCTGTCGGCAGGCTGCAGCAGCCTGCGTTAAGCAGTGCTTCGTCGGCAGTCATTCTATCTTCCTCCGTCATAGTCGGGCAGATCAAGCACGCTTGCGCCTCTGCGCTTTTTCATTGCAACTCGTCTGGGAGAGCTTCCTGCACGCGCTGCTATCAGCACAGAACCGCTGTCGGTGCAGCGGCGGTATTCCAGCTCTGCGCAGGTTTCCACAAGCTCTCTGCCATAGCTGTCAAGGGCGCGGTATTTTTTCAAAAGCTCGCTTTCGGGCGAGTTGTCGGTGTAGCAGTCGGCAAAAAGCTCGTTCGGCTGGCAGTCCAGCGCGTCAAAAAGCCGATACAGCACATCCTCTTTCGGGTGGCTTACACCTCTCTCATAGTTGCCCACGGCTGACGGAGTTACGCCTATCATCTGCGCCAGCTCCTCTTGTGTGATATTCGCGCGCTCTCGAAGCATTCTTATCCGATTTCCTATTCCCATGATTCCTCCTGCCTGTTTCAGGCGCATAAAAATTGTTAAGCTTTTTTAGTGCGTTTTTGCGCAGCAGATATACCCTGCGCTCACTCATGTACATCTTCAAAGCTATCCTATCCCAGTTTTCCGCAAGCAAATAGTAGTGTTCAATAACTCCGCGCTCTTCGCCGTCCAGTAAGCTTATGTATTCCAGCGCACGCAGCTTTGCATCTACTGTCTTGTCTATCTGAGCATTTAGCTCTGTTTCAAGCTGATACAGCTTGTCTGCTATTCTTTGGGTGTATGCGGTGCTTTCCCTTGCTCTGGCAGCTATTCGGTGAAGCCGCTCAATATGCTCAAGCTGAGTGCTTATCTCGATTTCGTACCGCCTTGCTTGTTCAAGCACGGATATAACATCAGTCATGTTTTATCGCTCTCCTTTCGATTTGTTCATGTACTATTGCTTTATATGAACAGTATAGCACAAGAAGCTTGCAGTTGTCAAGCGAAAAAACAAAATCTTTACACTTTTTCAGTATTTTGCAGTATCGGGATACAGTGAATGTATCGTATGCCGCAGCGGAAGAAATGCATCACTGCTGCACCGCGCTTGAATTTCTGTAAAAAAACCCGCCGCGCTGAACAATGAAAGCGCGGCGGCAGCATATATCGGACGTTATCAAAGCTTGCTGATAATAAAATCAACCTTGCCGAATGTAAATTCAAGCGTCAGCGCAATGCCGTTCGTTATCTCCACAGTGGTGTTGCTTTCGGCAATCTGGGGAGTCAGGTCAAGCTCTACGCACTTCTTGTTGGATATATTGACAGCGAACAGACCGTTCTGCAGGTTGAGGAACTCGCCCACGCACGCTTCGACAAACTCATCGACTTCGTTGAACAGACCGAATTCGTCAATGCCGCTGTCCTCCTCATCGCTTGAATCGATAGCGTAGCGCGAAGCAATGCTGATAAATCCGCTGTCGTCTGCGGAAACTGCGGTAAGGGCAACAACCTTGCCTTCCTCATCGGTGAGGTCCTGTCTGCTGAGATGCTTGCAGCTGATGGAGGAGTTTTTGGTGCAGCCTGCGATAACAAAGTCATCGCCGATGAATCTGATAAGGTTTTTGCTCAGCAGCAGAACATAGTCTGTGTAGAACTCCTTATCCTTGTCGTTCTCGATGTCAAGTATTTTTGCAAGGTCAGCCGCGAGAGCTTCATCGGTCTGCTCACCGGTAAAGGTTGCAGAGCTTTTGTAGTCCTTCAGCGCGTCCTCAAACTGCTTGTTTGAGAGGTAGCCGAGGTCGATAAGTGCCTGACCGAGCACAACGTTTGCGGTCTTTTGCTGTGCAAGCAGCATTTCCACCTGCTGCTCTGTGAGGAAGCCCATCTGAACGGCGATATCGCCGATTCTCTTATCAACGCGCTTCTGCTCCTCGTGAACGGTATCGACCTGTGCCGCGGTCATGAAGCCTGCGTCAATAGCCATGGCTCCGAGCTTTGCATGGGTGTTATTCTTGACCTCGAGCGCGGCTCTGAGCTGCTCGGCAGTAATAATGTTGTTATTAAGCAGATAATATCCGAATAACTGTGTAAACATTTAATTATTCCCTTTCGTTATGTAATAAGTACGGCTCAACCGACGATTTTTGCAAGCACCTTGTTTACATCCTCCTGCTTAACCGGCTTCTGGAGGAATTCATATGCGCCTGCCTTGATAGCACTCACGAGATGGCTTTGTGTGCCGATAGTTGAAGCCATGATGACCTTTGCATTGGAGTCGAACTCACGGATCTCAACAAGTGCGTCTATTCCCGTTTTGATTGGCATAACGATATCCATAAAGACTGCGTCCGGCTTAAGCTCTTTATACATATCCACCGCCTGAACGCCGTCCTTTGCCTCGTAAATCTCGGTTACTCCTGCCTTTTTTAGCGAGTCTGTGAGCTTTTTCCTTACAAGAATAGAGTCATCACAGATCAGTACCTTTAATTCTGAAATATTCATAACAAATAAAATCCTTTCATCGCAGCACAATGCCGCTATAAAATGTACATTATTATTATACAATATTACTTCATAAAAAACAATAGTTTTTCAGCATTTTCGTATATTTGAGATAACACCACGGACAATTATTATGCAACATTTACAAAATCCGACTGCCGAAAATCTGATGATAATAGAAATAATCCCGTAAATGCGCGATTTTTACGCGCTTTTACGGGATAAGTATTGTGCAGCGGATGTTGTCTGTCCGGCTTTGACGATTATTTGCGTCCGCGCCGTCTTTGAAGAGCCTCGTTAATGTCGTCTGCTTCCTTTTTGGCAAGAATATAGTCAAGCAGCATAGTGAAAGCATATACCGCGGCGACCGAGATAAGCATCACAACAACGCCCTTTACGGTAAGGCTCACCCAGTCGAACCAACAGCCGATAACCAGCATGATAGCGCTTATCAGGATATAGTGAGCCGCGATAGCGATGATATAACCCTTTTTGGTTTTATACTCGTTCATGAATATCACTGCCGTGGGCAAAGCGGTCACAAAGCCCGAGATCAACACCTGAACCAGTATCGTATCCGGCATAGTCACATTCTCGGAAAGCTCATAGTTTACTGCGCAGATAATAAGTACTCCGAGGGTGATGATGGAAAAAAAGTTGATAAATGTTTTGATAAAACGCATCTGCACACCTCCTATACTCCAAGCTTTCTTTTCAGGGCAGGCACATACTGCCTTGATATCACAATGCGCTCACCGTTTTCAAGCACAGCCTCAAGTCTGCCGTTAAACATCGGCTCGATTTTGCATATCTTTGAGGTATCGGCTATCATTGACTTTGATATGCGGATGAAATCGGTATGCTCGTACTGCTTTTCAAGCTCGTACAGCTTCTGCTTAATCTCGTATACATTATCCTTACAGCAGGCGAAAACCTTGTTGTCCACCGATTCAAAGTAGTATACGTCGCGGATATCAAGCTTTACAATGCCGTCATCGGTGAATGCGTTAAGTCGGCTTCGTCCCGTTTTAAGCGAGTAGATCAGTTCCATTAGCTCGCTGTCAAGCGAGTTGCTTCGGATGATTATTTCTTCCTCCTCGCCGACCGGGAGATTTTCCAGGGTTATCTTCATTGTTCCTCCGTTATCTGTCGGTCTTTTTCATATATTTTGTTGCAGCTGCACCTGCCGCAAGGAACACTATTCCGCATACTATCAGAACGATGCAGCAGACGAGGTCGCTGATATCCTTGCCGAAAAGCTCGAGGTCAACGCCCATAATGCTGCGGTATTCCGATATCATCTCCGACGGCGCGCCGCTGAATGCGGTGTTCTCCGCGTCTGCGGTCATTATGCTGCGGAACAGCTTGGAGCTGTAGATTACCGGCAGGAACTTGATACCTGCGGCGATCTCGTCAGAAAAACCGCCGATAGGGATATAGATACCGCCGAGAAATCCTACCAGCGTACCTATCACTGTTCCCAGTCCGCTCCACGCGCCCTCTGTCTTAGCTGTCATAGCCAGCAGATACATCAGCGAGGCGTATGTAAACGAGTTGACTGCTATTGCGCCGCCGAGCTGTAAATGCGCCCCGACGCTGTACGGCTGTGCACCTTGTATTATACAATAAATCTCCGAAATAATCAAGGTGATAACGCAGATAATAACCGAGCATATCCACGCTGCCGATACATACGAGGCGGAAATAGTAAAACGGCTTACGGGTGCGGTGTAGATGGAGCTGAGCCTGCCCTCGGCTCTGTCCTTTATCATAGAGGAATACACTGCAAGCGTAACTGTCACGGCATTGATAGCGATAATGCCTGCTGCGGTCCATTGCAGCACAAGAATAGCGGCGTTTTCCTTATCCGCTGCCGCGTCGCGGCCCGGAAGCTTCGACAGCCGGGAAGCGATGTTATTCACGTTCATATCGCCCAGAAAAAACAGCATAAGACCGATGACGATAAGCATGGACATAAGCGAGAAGAAAACTGCGCCCCTGTCTCTGAGATATATACGGATATTTCTTTTGGTAAGCTCATAGAACTGCATCATTGTTTTCTCCTTTCAGCTCTTTTCCGCAGGCGTTGAGGAACACATCATCCATAGTGCCCTGAATTACCTCGAAGCCCGTTATATGCTCCTTAAGCGAGTTTATGTGATCAATAGAATCGGTGGTGTTTTTTACGCTTAGGCTGAAGCCATAGTCCTCTGCGCGGTAGGCTGCGCCGCACGAGGAGAGGTATTGCTCCGCAGGCGCGCGTTCAGATGGGTCGCAGTAGAATTTCACCGTGTCGCAGGCGTACTTTTCTTTCAGCTCAAAGGGCGTACCGCTGGCGCGCAGTCTGCCGCTGTCGATTATGATAATTCTGTTTGCGCCTGCCGCTTCCTCCATGTAGTGAGTGGTGAGGAATATCGTCATGCCGGTATCGCGTCTAAGCGACTCTACGGCTGTCCATACGTCTTTTCTGGTTGCCGGGTCAAGACCGGTTGTCGGCTCGTCAAGGAAAAGCACCTCCGGCGCGTGCATAAGTGCGGCGGCAATCTCACAGCGGCGCTTCTGACCTCCCGAAAGCGAGGCGTAGCGCTGCTTTAGAATAGGCTCGAGCGTCAGGATATCGCTTAGCTGCATAAGCCGCTTTTTAGCCTCGCCTGCCGTTGCCCCGTGCAGGATTCCCCGACAGATGAGATTCTCCTTTACGCTGAGAATGCCGTCAAGGCAGTTCTGCTGATATACTATGCCGATTTTGCGGCGAATGCTTTCATTGCCCGTGCCAAGCTGTTCACCGCAGATTTCAGCCGTGCCGCCGTCGGGCGTAAGCAGGGTAGAGAGCATATTGATCGTGGTGGATTTTCCTGCTCCGTTAACACCCAGAAATCCCAGCAGCTCGCCCTTTTCCACCTCGAAAGAGATAGAATCAACCGCCGTATGATCTCCGAATTTTTTAGTAAGCTCATGCAGTTTTATGGCTGTCATATTTATCCGCTCCTTTCATTTGCCTTATTTTAGCATGATATTCAAAAGCGGTCAACGGATTTTCGCTAAGCTGCATTTTTTCGGCGGTAAGTTGCATAAAAGGACGCAGATTTCACGCCAAAAAACAGATACCGTGTGTTTTTGGCTTCTGGTCGCGGAAAACACACGGTGTTTCTATGTAATTACGCTTTTTTATACTTTGAGATGACCTCGGCAAATTTTGCGGAATATCGCTCCGCCTTTCGGCTTCCTACTCCCGAGATATTCATGAATTCCTGCGAAGTAAGCGGCATTTTCACGCTCATTTCTCGCAGTGAAGCGTCTGTGAACACAACGTATGCAGGAACACCGAGAGTAGCGGCGATTTTCTTTCTGAGTGCCTTAAGCTGCGCGAAAAGCTCGGGATTTTCCTCGGCGCTTTTCTGTGATGGCGCAGCAGCCTGTGTGTGGAGGTTCTTGGGCTGCTTCATAAGCAGGGTGCGGCGATTTTTTATAAGCTCCTCTGCGAGCTTTGTGCTGAAAAGCGCGCCGTTTGTATCGCTTATGTAGCCCTGTGCAATCAGGTAATCTGTTATTGCGGTGATGCTGTCCTGTTTATCGGTGGACATTATCGCAAAGGTGGATAATGTATGATAATCGTTCTCCGTTATTTCTGCGGTCCTTTTTCCGGAAAGAATATCGCAGATAAGCTGCTTGCTTCCGGTTTGCCCTCGCTGCTTAAGCCTGAAAATGCAGGAGAGTATTTTTTGTGCAGGCACTGTGATATCGAGTGTATCAAAGCTTGCGTTGCAGTTTCCGCAGTTTCCGCAGAAATTGTCCGTGCGCTCGCCGAAATATCTTAGCATAAATGCTCTCAGGCAGTGCGGCGTTGTGCTGTAAAACGTCATCTGCTTAAGGCGCTCGCGGTCGCGCTGTTTGATTTTTTCTATCTCGGTTCCGGAAAGCGTGCTCTCCTCGTGCCCGCGATCAATCAAAAATACGTTTGTTCTGACATCCGCTTTGCTGTAAAGCAGGATGCACCTTGCCGGCGAGCCGTCTCTTCCGGCGCGGCCTGCCTCCTGATAATAGCTTTCGACATCCTTTGGCATATTGTAGTGAACCACCAGCGATACATCGGATTTATCTATACCCATGCCGAATGCGTTGGTTGCGACTATGATATTACAGCGGTCATAAATAAAGTCATCCTGAGATTGTCTGCGCTCGTCATCGGACAGACCTGCATGGTACCTTGCCGCCTTGCAGCCGTTGAGGTTAAGAAAATCGCAGACGCGCTCAACAGTTTTCCTTGTGGAGCAGTAGATGATGGTGTTTCTGCCCTGTGATTCGCGGATTATTTTCAGCAGCTCGGCATCCTTTGCGGAATACTCGGGACGGCGCACCTCAAAATACAGGTTTTCGCGGTCAAAGCCTGTTGTAAGCCGGAACGGGTCGCGCAGTCCGAGAATGTTCACGATATCGTCCTTGACAATATCGGTTGCCGTGGCAGTAAACGCGGCAATAACCGGTCTTTTGGGCAGCGAGTTTACAAAATCGCTTATTCTGAGATAACCGGGGCGGAAATCCTGTCCCCAGTGAGAAACACAGTGAGCCTCATCCACTGCGATCAGCGGAATTTCGATGCTTTTGCAAAGCGTGGTGAATTCCTCTGCCGAAAGCCTTTCGGGCGCAACGTACAGTATCTTGCAGCGTCCCGAAGCGGCGCGCTCCAGTGCCGCGCGGTATTGATGCGCGGTAAGCGAGCTGTTGATATATGCTGAGGGAACACCCGACTGATAAAGCGCCTCGACCTGATCCTTCATCAGAGAGATAAGCGGAGAGATAACGATAGTTGTACCCGAAAGCACAAGTGCCGGTATCTGGTAGCACATGGATTTTCCTGCGCCCGTAGGCATAACTCCGAGGACATCCTGTCCCGACAGAATATTGTCGATTATCTCGCCCTGACCGCGGCGGAACGAGCTATGCCCGAAATATTTTTTCAGCGCTTCATCCTTTGTCATGATCTCACCTCCCGAACGCACAGCATAATTATAGCAGATTTGAGCAGGAAAATCAACTACCCGATATTCCCGAGGATAATAGAAGCGGCAAAGGCAGCCATATAGTCGTAGTCATCGGTAACGGTCTGCAAGAGAGGAAGCGGCATCTCCAGAGGGTCGCACAGACCCTTGAGCGTGTGAATACTTCTGTTAAGCGACAGCGTGATGAACTCCGACGTTTTCGAGGTGACGGATACCGTGTTTTTGCAGCTGTGACCGCAGCATATCACCGCGGTTCCTTTCAGCGCAGACAGATCGAAATATACGTCGCAGTTGACCACAGCCGCAAGCACCGACAGCCTGTCGGGAAGCACGGCGTTTTCACCGATGACAAGCGGCACATCGTCGGCGGATATTTCGCTGAGCTTTTCGGCACAAATGATATTACACCCGGGCAGTATTGTGCCGTCCAGTATTTTTGTTATTCCGCAGTTGCCCGTTACAGCTATCGTTTTCATCAAACACCTCTTGGCGTACCATTAAGATAAAATGCCGCAGGCAATACAAATCCCCTGCAACTGCCTGCAAGGGATATTTTATGTTTGTTTTTATGAAATACTCATTTTTTATCGCGAGCCAATTAAAATGAAATATTACTGCTGTTTGTTGGGGGAGTATTTTTCCATGATCCTCAGTGCGGTGCGTATTCCGTCAACTGCTGCGGACATTATTCCGCCGGCATAGCCTGCGCCCTCGCCGCAGGGGAAAAGGTTCTGCACATCGGAAGAAAAGCCGGCTTCGCCGCGCGGAATCCTTACCGGAGAGGAGCTGCGCGTTTCTATCGCGGTGAGTATGCTGCCGCTGTCGCTAAAGCCGCTGATGCGCCTGTCGAAATATTTCAGACCGCGCACCATAATATCTGATACAAAGTCGGGGAACAGCTGCCGCAGGTCGGTGCTTGTAACTCCCAGCGGATAGGTGGGCGTCACCCTGCCGACAGTGAGGGAGTCTGCGCCGCTGACAAACTCATGCGTAAGCATGGCAGGGGCTTTGCCGCTGCCGCCGCCAAGCTGAAATGCACGCTGCTCAAGTCGGTGAATAAACTCCGCGCCTGCAAGAGGATGTGTGCCGAAGTCGTCCGGAGTGACCGAAACCAGCACCGCGCTGTTTGCATTTTCTCCGGCGCGGTCAAAGTAGCTCATGCCGTTGGTGACGATAGTGCCGCCGCTGCTTGCCGAGGCTACGACATAGCCTCCCGGGCACATACAGAAAGTGTATACTCCGCGCTCGCCCTCGCGGTAGGAGAGCTGATATTCCGCAGGCGGCAGGGCAGGATGTCCTGCAAATTTTCCGTACAGTGCGCTGTCGATGTCGCTTTGAAGATGCTCGATACGCGCGCCTATCGAAAACGGCTTTGGAACAAGCTGAATGCCGTTTTGCAGCAGCATTCCGAATGTATCGTGCGCCGAGTGCCCGATTGCAAGAACCAGTGCGCCGCAGCGCTCGTTTTCGCCGTTTACTGTAATAGAGGAGATTTTACCGCTTTCGGTGCGGATGTTTTCAAGCGGCGAGAGAAACCGCACCTCTGCGCCGTATTCTGTTATCTTGCTGCGAAGCCGCTTTACCACCGAGCGAAGCTTGTCTGTGCCGATGTGCGGTTTGGCTTTGGTGAGTATCTCCTCGGGTGCGCCGAATTCGCACAGCTTTTCCAGCACGCGCGAGCACAGCGGGTCGCCTATGCGCGTGGTCAGCTTTCCGTCGGAGAACGTTCCTGCGCCGCCCTCGCCGAACTGCACGTTAGTGGCAGGGTCAAGCGCGCCGGTTCCCCAGTAGCGCTCCACCGCAGCTATGCGCTCGTCCATGGCGGCGCCGCGTTCCAGCACGACAGGCTTGTAGCCATGCTCGCACAGCGTAAGCGCACAGAACATTCCGGCAGGACCGAAGCCGGCGATATAGATATCGCCGTCAAGCGTTTCGCTGCCGAAATGAATTTCGGGCTGAGCGTTCTCGTATAAGCGCACATTGTTGTGCTTGGCGGCGAGTTTTTTCTCAAGAGAGGGACTGTTAAGCTCAACATACACCGAGTGGACAAAGCAGACATCGCGGCGCGCGTCCACCGACGTCTTGTACAGTCTTGCCTCTTTTACGTCCTTTCTGCTTACGCAAAGCAAGGATAACGCCTTGCTTACAGCGTTATCCTTTGCTTCGTCAAGAGTGGTTTTGATTTGTGATATTATCAGTGCCATTATTCCTCGTATGTCGGTATCTGTTCCGCGTAGATAGTTACCTTGTAGTAGCCGGTAACCCAGTATTTATTGTTGTTTCCCTTGGTCTGTACGGTGACCGCAACATCCTGAGAACCATCATACTGTATTTTGCCGAAAAGGTCAGCAGTGATGAAGAAATCCGAAGCGGTAAGCTCGCTTAGCTCCTTTGACGGGCCCATTACGCTTATCATAACTTCCTTTGTGATAAGGGAAACGTTGTAGTTTTCGGGAACATTCTTGATGTTGATGTTGCTTACCGAGAAATCCAGCTTGCCGTAGTCGGCGATATTCCAGATGATACGCGCATTGTTGTTGCCGGATAGGTTTTTGCAGCCCTCCGGAAGTGCAATGGTGATATAAACGGGCTGATTAAGCTTGATATCCGACATATCCACCGTGCCGATGTCCAGCTCGCTTATATAGTCGATAGAGTCGTCCGGAGCGGCAATAGTGATGGATTTTGGCTGGATTTCGTACTTAAGGCTGCTAAGATCAAAGTTGGAGGGCACATTCGCCAGCGTGAATTTCAGCGGCATCTCTTTCTGCTTATAGATAGGTATATTGACGGAAACGGATTTTGTGCTGAGCGTGATCTCATCGTTGACGATTTTGGAACCGTTGGCGCCGTAGATGATAAGCTCGCTCTGGGTATCGTGCGACTCGCTGATAGCTCCGTTATACGAGGAGCGCGCCTCGATCCTGCTTATCTTATCAATGATGGAGGAGGAGCCGGTAACGGTGATAGTAGCAGGGTTGGCTGTAAGCTCGTCTGCATAGTATCCCTCGGGCAGGCTGATGTTCGGCGCTGTTGCGGTAACGCTGAATTCCTTTGTGACTATCTCGTCTATCTGGAGGGTGATGGATTTTGGATTTGTATCGATTATCTCACATTCCGCGCCCATTTTCTGCGATACTGTAAGCGGCACGGTGTATGTTCCGGATGTTTTTATGCTGCTGAGATCGGGTATGGCATAGAATTCCTTCTCGGAAAGGTCCGCAATATCATATCTTTTTCCCTCTATGCGGATATCCACCTTTTCATCAGCTTGATTTTTGATATGAAGATTGTTCAGCAGCATATATTCGGTAGGCTGAACCTCAACATTTACGCCCTTTATCGTTTCCTGAATTGTGGGGAATATCTGAATAGACACAAAAAACCATGTGAATATTGATATTCCGAATGCCAGCGCAATTGTTTTTATATTCTCTTTGATGTTTTTGAGCAGTTTTTCTATAATTCTCATTAACAATTCCCCTTAATTACCTTGAATTTGTCGTCTGCGGCTTTGCTTTTCTTTCCTTTTTCTTTTTGCGGTTAACTGCCTCGGGCATCTTTTTGTGAAGTATTCTGGTGAGAGATTCCTTTGAAAGACCGCGCGTCAGCTGACCGTTTTCCGCAACCGAAATGATTCCTGTTTCCTCCGAGACAACGATAACAAGCGAGTCGGAGTTCTCGCTCATTCCTATTGCGGCTCTGTGACGGGAGCCAAGCTCGCTGGACTGATCCTTTGTCGTATTGGGAAGAAAGCAGCCCGCGGCATAAATCTTATTGTTTCGTATAACTATTGCGCCGTCATGAAGCGGAGCTTTGTTATAAAAGATGTTGCAGAAAAGATCCGGAGCAGGCTCCGCGTTGATGACGGTAGCTTTTTCTGTAATATCCGTGATACCCGTTGCACGCTCCACTACGATAAGGGCGCCTGTTTTGGTTCTTTGCAGGCGGTCGCACGCTTCCGCAATTCCGGCGATAGCCTCGTCGCGTGCGCGGTTGCTCTCGGTATCATTCTGGTCAAAGCTTAGTCCCAGCGGAACCTTTGCCCTGCCCACACGCTCGAGAATACGGCGAAGCTCCGGCTGAAACACGACAACGATAGCAATGATTCCTGCTTGCAGGAAGTTCTCAAAAACATAGCTCATTACTTTCAGATTACAAATCTGTACAACAATAAAGATGATAACAAGCACAAAAATGCCCTTCATAAGCTGTTCTGCACGGGTCTCTTTCATCAGCTTGAATACCATATATACGAGATAAGTCATAAGCAGTATGTCGATGATATCGAAAACATTGATAGACCTTGCCACACGCAGCAGGTTCTGAAAAATATCCGTAAAATATGTTAAAAAGTCCAATTGAGTGTTCTCCTTATATTAATTATGTGCGAGGGTTTGTATGATATAATATGCCGTTATGCACGAAGTTAGCCAAGGGCGAACGAATGTGCAAGGTATCTTAATCGTATAATAAACTTATTATATCACATATTGTAAACCAATTTCAAGAGTTTTTTGTCGCAAATTTCTGAATTATTGAATATTCTTAAATTTTATCAATCGGGTAAAAAGTGGTTGTTTTAATCGCTGAGATATGCTATAATAAATTCGGTATGTTTATTTTGCGGACAGTCCGCGATGATTAATCGCAGAACAGTTCAGGAAAGGATAATAATAAATGTCATATATGGAAGAAAATCAGCGGCTTATCGGAAGACTTGCCGTGGAAATTTCAAAGGTAATTAAGGGAAAGAACAATGCCGTTGTGATGCTTCTTACCGCATTGCTGTCCGAGGGTCATATCCTTATCGAGGATGTGCCGGGCGTCGGCAAGACCACGCTTGCGATGGCTCTCGGAAAAGCCTCGGGGCTTTCCTTCCGCAGGGTGCAGTTTACGCCGGATGTCATGGCTTCCGATATCACCGGCTTTACCATGTTCAACAGGGACGAGAACAGGTTTGAGTATCGCTCGGGATTGGTCATGACGAATATCCTGCTTGCGGACGAGATAAACAGAACCTCGCCCAAGACGCAGTCCGCCCTGCTTGAGGCGATGGAGGAAAACCGCGTGACAGTGGACGGAGTGGTGCACGCCCTGCCGTCGCCGTTTATTGTAATAGCTACGCAGAATTCTCAGGGCTATGTGGGAACATTTCCTCTTCCCGAGGCGCAGCTCGACCGCTTTGAGATTCGTATAAGCATGGGTTATCCCACGATCGAGGAGGAAACCGATATCATGCTCGAACGCCTTGGCGGAAATCCTGCGGATGAAATCCACCCTGTCATGACTGCGGAGCAGCTTGCGATGTGCATTGATGACATAAAGCGCGTCAACTTTTCACAGAGCCTGTGCAGATATGTCGCTCAGCTAGCCGCCGCTACGCGAGTTCATCCCGGCGTGGAGCTCGGCGCAAGCCCGAGAGCTTCCGTTGCGCTTATGAAAGCAAGCCGTGCCTATGCCTACATTATGGGCAGGGACTATGTTGTGCCGGAGGATATAGCGGCGCTTATCGTTCCCGTATTTTCGCACAGGATAACGCTAAGACCGGATGCGAGAATGAAAAAGCTGTCTGTCGGCACTGTGCTTCGGGATGTGCTTTCGTCCGTTGCGCCGCCCGTAAGAGGTAGCTGACGTGGCAAAATACAGATTGGCATACGCCGCGCTGCTTGTGGGATGCCTGATATTTGCCGCGGCATATCAAAGCAGGATAGCCTCCGTCCTTTTAGCGGCAGTCTGCGTGTATCCGATAGCTGCGCTTGTTCTTACAGCGATAAGTGTGTTTGCGATTAAACCGGAGTTTGAAGCCGAGCAGTATGTTTACGAAAAAAACGAACGCTTTGAGCTTCATATGATCATTCATAACAATTTTCTGTTTCCGTATGCGCCGGCAGAGTTTGACTGCGTTTTGCCCGACTGTGAAACGGGGCTGTTTCTGAACAAAAAGGTCTTTGCGTCCGTTGCGCCGCTAAAGCGTATAAGGATCTTCATTCCCTGCCTGCACAGCTACCGCGGCTCATATACGGCGCGTGTCGAAAAGCTGACGGTATATGACCCTTTCAGGATAATCAGTATCTCGCGCAGGCTTGATACTCACACACGGTTGGTTTTTCTTCCGCGAAAGATACCGCTGGACGGTCTTGCAAAGATATTCGGGGCAGAGCAGGGGACGCAGTACGAGCGCCATCTCGACGTCAGCAAGGAGAGCTTTTCTCATGTGCGCGACTATGTTGACGGCGATCTTGTCCAGCTTATCCACTGGAAGCTGACCGCCAAGCTGGATTCGCTGATGATAAAGCAATACGAGTCGGAGAGCGGCCGCAGAAGCGTTATTCTGTGCAACTTCGGCACAGAGGGAGCGATTACCTCCTCTGCCATTATAAAGCAGTCCGATATGGTGATCGAAACGGCGGTTTCCTTTGCAATGGCGGCTGTATCGGATGGAGTAAAGGTGCTTGTCGATATCGGGGCAGCGTCCGGAGTGAAATATGACATATCCGACAATTCGGGCTTTCGCTCATTTTATGAAATGATGTCGGTGCTTCCTCCGGCGTTTGATGTTGTGGATTATGCCGGACTTATCGAAAGCTATTCATTGGAGAGCGCCTCATCGCTTTTCCTGATAACCCCTGTGATAAATGACAGGATTACCGCTGCGGCGCGAAAGGCAGCGGAGTTTTTGAGCGGCGCTGTTGTGCTGATATATGTGAACTGTTCGGGCAAGCCGCTTGATTTCAGTCCTGCGCAGGACAGCACGCTTATTTTTACGCAGCTGCGCGGCGAGGCGTCTGAGGCGGTTCCTGCTGCGGCTGAGGCTATTCTGACGGAATATATTAGTCAGCATGATGATATGAAATTATGATATCTGTTCGCAACGGCTGAGTACATCCGGCATATCGGCATACAAAAGTTCCCCTTTCGTTTGACGAAAGGGGAACACAGGCTGTCGATAAACCGCCATCTGCGTTGTCAGCGCCGCTACGACAGCCACAAAGGCTAGTCGTAGCAACGCTTCCTAGCATCTGACGATTTCTCGCCAGCCTGTTAATGTGACTTTTCGACAAGCTAAGTTCCCCTTTCGTTTGACGAAAGGGGAACAAATTATTACTGTGCAGGTTAATTAAGCTGAAATCCGGCGGTTACTTCTTGCCGAAAAGACCGCCAAGCTTATCGCCGAGGCTGTTGAGGTTTATCTTTGCCTTTACGCCGTCAACGACATTGTTTATTGTGTCATCGGGCAGATCAACACCAAGAACGCCCTCGACGGTCTTTATGGGGTCGCTCTTGAACTTTGCAGCAAAGTCGCTGTCGTTCTTTACCTTTGCAACTATTTCTTCGATTTTTGCTTTTATATCCATGTTAAGCATATCCTTTCTAATGATTGTAAATCGGAGTAAACGGATGCGAGAAACATTCGTCAAGCTCAGCCGGTTTTCTCACTTTGTGAAGCAAAGCGGGATTTCGGCTGTTTGCTGATTACACATTCTCGTCAATATACTTGATAAGTCCGCCGATCTGCGGCTTGGAGAACTGTGCGTCCGCACCAACGGAAGCGCCCTTTGCACGCATCTGGTCGTTTATCAGAGAGCTGAACAGGAATACCTTGATGTTTTTGAGAATGGGGTCGTCCTTGATAAGCTTTGTAAGGTGATGACCGTCCATCTGCGGCATCTCAATATCGCTGATAAGGCAGGAGATGTGATCGGTGATATTTCCGCCAAGATCCTTATGACCGCTTATGTACTCCCATGCGTCCTTGCCGTTGTCAAAGTTTACAACGTTCTTGTAGCCTGCGTCGTGAAGAGTGTTGACTATAAGAGTGTTAAGGAAAGGGGAGTCCTCTGCAATTACGATATGCTTGCTGCTTTTGTCCTTGTCCGAAGCAATTACGCCCGAGGTGTCGAGGACCGCGGTGCGGTTCATGTCGGATACGATCTTCTCAAAGTCAAGGATGAGGATGATGTGATCCTTCAGCTTTGCAATACCTGTTGCGATATTGCTTGCGCCGTCGCCGGAAAGTGCCGGCGGCTTTTCGATCTCTTCCCACGAGATGCGCTGAATGCCCTTTACGGAGGTAACGTGGAAGCCGACATCCATCTGATTGAAGTGGCATACGACCAGCAGGTCGTGCTCGGTGTCGGTGCTTGTCTTGTGAAGCACCTTGTGCAGGTCGATGACGGAGATCACCGTATCGCGCGGGGTGAACACGCCCTCAAACTCGGGGGGCGAATCGGGCACAGGGATAACAGGGGTGTAGTTCATGATCTCGGTGACCTTGGCGATGTTTATGCCGAAGCTCTGTTCGCCGACCATGAATTCAAGCACCTCAAGCTCATTGGTTCCGCTTTCGAGGAGTATATTGGATTCCATAATAATTCTCCTTTACAATAATAATTATAGCAGGCTGTCGATAAGCCCTGTAAAATCGACTTTTCTGACACGCTCATTATAGTTACATTATACAACATCCGCGCATAAAAATCAATACGTTATAGTAAATTTTGTTGATTTTTTATATTTTTATTCAAAATAATCAAATTTTGATACCTGCCGCTGTGTACATCTGCAATTCATTCATGCGGTTTTGGGATGATACGCCATGCCGAAAAGCGTTATTGCCCTGAAAGGCGTGCCGCAGTTTTTACTGTCAGTGTCGGCAAAAAATTTTTATATGGGGTGTAATTCCTATTGACAAAATAGGTCGGATAGTGTATAATTATCTTCAGTGAAAATACAAACCTTTAAGGCGGCACTGAGAGGTCGGCAAGGTAGTGATGTTTTCGTTCGCTTGATGTATAACTATAACTATATTATACACGGCATAACAATACGAAATTATCTGCCTGTCACCATATCGGTGGCAGGCTTTTTTGTGCGAAAGGGAGTGATCGTATCGTGTGCTGTACAAAAGGACTGAGCGTTAAGGCGGAAATACTTGATGAAAGCGCGATAGCAAGGGCGGTTACCCGTATTTCTTTCGAAATACTCGAGCGGAATAAGGGTACAGAGGGTCTTTGCCTTATCGGGCTTTTTTCTCGCGGTGCGGTGCTTGCAGAGCGCATTGCCGCTAAGATAGCCGAGGTAGAGGGCAGAGATGTTCCGGTCGGGCTTTTGGATATTACGCCGTTCCGTGACGACAAGCCGCGCACAGAGGCGTCGGACAACAGCCGTATTGATTTTGACATTGCCGACAAGAGCGTTGTGATAGTGGATGATGTAATTTTTACGGGAAGAACGGCGCGTGCTGCGATAGATGGGCTTATGTCACGAGGCAGACCCAAGCTGATACAGCTTGCGGCGCTTATAGACAGGGGACACAGAGAGCTTCCGATAAGGGCGGATTACATCGGCAAGAACCTGCCGACCTCGCGCGAGGAAACGGTGCAGGTCATGGTCAGAGAGCTGGATGGCTGTGACAAGGTGGTAATCTGTGAGAAATCGGAATGAATTAAGTCTGGAGGATGAGATGACGTTATTTCTTAAGAATGGTTATGTGGTTGACAGCGCCAACAGCTTTGAGGGCGTCGCCGATATCATTATCGAAAACGGCGCGATAAAGAAAACGGGAAAAGGGCTTTCCTGCCCCGAGGCTGACCGGGTGATAGACTGCAAGGGGCTTACGGTGATACCGGGAATATGCGATATGCACGTCCATTTCCGCGACCCCGGGCAGACTCATAAGGAGGATATAATCACCGGCGGCGAGGCTGCTGTCGCAGGCGGAGTTACTGCGGTAGCGTGTATGCCGAACACCATCCCGACTGTTGATAATGCCGAAACGGTAAAGTATATCATCGAAAAAGCGCGGCAGTCCAAAACCAAGGTTTATCCCGTTGGCAGTATAACAAAGGGACTTAAGGGCGAGGAGCTGTGCGATTTTCAGGAGCTTCGCAACGCAGGCTGCGTAGCGGTTTCGGACGACGGCAGACCCGTTAAGAACGCGCGGACAATGGCGAGAGCCATGGTGCAGGCTCACTATGCAGGACTTAAGGTGATTTCCCACTGCGAGGATCTGGACATAATCAACGGCGGCATCATGAACAGCGGCAAGGTGTCCAAGGAACTGGGCGTGCCGGGAATGCACCGCCTGAGCGAGGATATCATCACCTCCAGAGAGATAACGCTTGCCACCGACCTTGAAATGCCTATCCATATAGCTCATGTATCCACCATGACAAGTATGCAGAATATAAGGATAGCTTCGCGCTACGGTACGATGGTCACCTGCGAGACCTGTCCGCACTACTTCATGCTGACGGAAGAGAAGCTGCGCACACGCGACGCGGACTACCGCATGAATCCGCCGCTGAGGACAATGGACGATGTAAAGGCAATCACCGAGGGCATCTGCGACGGAACGATAGACTGTATCGTTACCGACCATGCGCCGCATTCCGCGGAAGAAAAGGCGGATTTCCTGAAAGCGCCGAACGGCGTTGTCGGACTGGAGACCTCGCTTGCGGCGACCCTCACCGCGCTGTATCACACCGGCAAGATATCGCTTTCAAGGATAGTTTCGCTGATGTGCGTCAATCCGAGAAAGATACTGTCTATCCCGGGCGGCGCTCTTGCAGAGGGTGATGTCGCAGACATCTGCATATTCGACCCCAACGAGGAGTGGAAGGTAGAGCCCGAAAAGCTGCACTCCAAATCAAAGAACACCTGCTTCAAGGGCAAGGTGCTGAAAGGCAGAGTAAAATATACGATCGTTGACGGTGCAGTAGTATACGAGGACGACGGAAATCACAGGTAAGCTTAGCAAGTACGGTAAAAACAGTTGCCGGTAATTGTTCGGTATTGCCTTATTATATAATGAAAGGAAGTAACAACCATGTCATTTGACAGACTTATCGAGAAAATTGAACAGACGCAGAATCCTACCGTAGCAGGTCTTGACCCCAAGCTTGACTATGTGCCCGAATACATCCGCAAAAAGGCGTTTGAAAAGTACGGCGAAACACTCAAGGGCGCAGCAAAGGCTCTGCTCGAGTTCAACAAGGGACTTATCGACGCGCTTTGCGATATCGTTCCCGCAGTAAAGCCGCAGGCTGCATACTACGAGATGTACGGTCCTGCCGGCATGAAGGCGCTTGCCAAGACTCAGGAGTATGCGCGTGAAAAGGGTATGTTTGTCATCACGGACGGCAAGAGAAACGACATCGGCACTACGATGGAGGCATACGCTACCGCCCACCTCGGCAAGGTAAAGGTAGGCAGCTGCGAGTACGAGCCTTTCATCGGCGACGCGCTTACCGTAAACGGCTATCTCGGCAGCGACGGCATAAAGCCTCTGCTTGATATCTGCCGCGAGAATGACAAGGGCATTTTCGTACTGGCAAAGACCTCCAATCCGTCCTCGGGCGAGCTTCAGGACAGAATGATCGAGAATATGCCCGTATATGAGGTAATGGGCAAGATGTGCGAGGGCTGGGGAAGAGAGCTTCCCGGAAAGTACGGATACAGCGGCGTCGGCGCAGTGGTCGGCGCGACCTATCCCGAGCAGATAGTGTATCTCAGAGAGGCGCTTCCGACGACATTCTTCCTTATTCCGGGCTACGGCGCGCAGGGCGCAGGCGCAAAGGATATCGCAGGCGCATTTGACGCCAACGGACTGGGCGGAATAGTAAACAGCTCGAGAGGCATCATGTGCGCATATCAGAAAGAGAAGTGCCCCGAGCATGACTACGCACAGGCAGCGCGCAGAGAAGCTATCCGCATGAGAGACGACATTATGAGCGTTGTAGGCAAGATTACAATAACCAAGTAAATCCATTTCCATAAATCTTTATATAACGGAGGATCAACATGATTTTCGAGAACAAGAAGAAAGCAAGTCTTGTGCTTGCTAACGGTACCGTGTTCGAGGGTCGTTCCGTCGGCGCGCAGGGCAAGGTTATCGGCGAGGTGGTATTCACCACATCCATGGTCGGCTATCAGGAAACTCTTACTGACCCAACATACTGCGGTCAGATCATCGCGCAGACCTTTCCGCTTATCGGAAACTACGGTATAAACAGCGAGGATGATGTTTCGGCACATCATGCGGCAGGCTACATCATCCGCGAGTACTGCGAGCAGCCCTCAAACTTCCGCAGCGAGGGCACTCTTGAGGACTATCTGACAAGAAACAATGTTATCGGTCTGTGCGACATCGACACAAGAGCACTGACAAGAATTATCCGCGAAAACGGCGTTATGAACGGCGCAATCGTTTGCGGCGACTTCAACAAGGAGGAGCTTGTTAAGGAGATCAATGCATTCTCGTTCGGCAGAGCTGTTCCCAAGGTGAGCGTAAGCGAAAAGCAGAAATATGCTGCGGACAACGCAAAGTGCAATGTGGTTCTCCTTGATCTGGGCATGAGAGCCGAGCTTAAGGACGAGCTTGTAAAGCGCGGCTGCAATGTTACGGTCATGCCGTACAACTCCACAGCAGAGGCTATTCTTGCAGAGAAGCCCGACGGCTTAATGCTTTCGGGAGGTCCCGGCGACCCTGCCGACAATACCGAGGTCATTGAGACCGTAAAGGCGCTGTGCGAGAAGAAGCTTCCTATCTTCGCTGTATGCATGGGACATCAGGTGCTTGCCGCAGCAAACGGAATAAAGACATACAAGCTTAAGTACGGTCACCGCGGCGCAAGCCAGCCCGTAAAGAATTTTGAGAACGGCAAGACCTACATAACATCCCAGAATACGGGCTATGCGGTGGATAAGGACAGCATTCCGGACGGCGTAGCCGAGATAACTCACATCAACGGCAACGACGGCGTGTGCGAGGGACTTAAGTACCTCAACATACCTGCATTCTCTACGCAGTTTGCTCCCGATACATCGGGCAGCCCTCATGATACCGGCTCGCTGTATGACAGCTTTATTAAGATGATGGAGGAGAATAAGTAATATGCCGTTAAGAAGTGATATAAAGAAAGTACTGGTTATCGGCTCGGGCCCTATCGTTATCGGACAGGCTGCCGAGTTTGACTACGCAGGCACCCAGGCGTGCCGTGCACTTAAGCAGGAGGGACTTGAGGTTGTTCTTATCAACTCCAACCCTGCTACCATAATGACGGACAAGCACATGGCTGACAAAATCTATATCGAGCCGCTGACGCTTGATGTCGTAAAGCGCATAATCGAGATAGAAAAGCCGGACAGCGTGCTTTCCACACTGGGCGGACAGACGGGACTTACCCTGTCCATGCAGCTTGCAGAGGAGGGCTTCCTTGAAAGCCACAACGTAAAGCTTCTGGGCGCCGTTCCCGAAACTATCCACAAGGCAGAGGACAGACAGGCGTTCAAGGATACCATGGAGGAGATAAATCAGCCGTGTATCCCCTCAAAGGTAGTTGAAACCGTTGAGGACGCTATGGAATTCGCCGAGGTAATCCACTATCCCGTTATCGTGCGTCCTGCGTTTACGCTGGGCGGTACGGGCGGCGGTATCGCATATAATCCCGATGAGCTTCACGAGATCGCAACCAACGGTCTGCGCCTTTCTCCTATCACACAGATCCTCGTAGAGAAGTGCATCAGCGGCTGGAAGGAGATCGAGTTTGAGGTCATCCGCGACAGCAAGAACAATACCATCACGGTATGCTCCATGGAGAATATGGATCCCGTCGGCGTTCATACGGGCGACAGTATCGTAGTTGCTCCTGCGGTCACACTTACTCCCAAGGAGTATGGTATGCTGCGCTCCGCTGCGCTTAATATCGTGCAGGCACTCGGCGTAGAGGGCGGCTGCAACTGCCAGTTTGCACTCAAGCCCGACAGCCTTGAGTATGCCGTTATTGAGGTTAACCCCAGAGTATCGCGCTCCTCCGCCCTTGCTTCCAAGGCGACCGGTTATCCTATCGCAAAGGTTGCTACAAAAATCGCTATCGGCTACTCTCTCGACGAGATCGTAAATCAGGTTACAGGCAGCACCTATGCCTGCTTTGAGCCGACTATCGACTACCTTGTTGTAAAGTTCCCCAAGTGGCCCTTCGATAAGTTCGTTTACGCTAAGAAAACTCTCGGCACTCAGATGAAGGCGACCGGCGAGATAATGGCTATCGCTCCCAGCTTCGAGGCAGGCATGATGAAGGCTGTGCGCTCAATCGAGCTGGGCATGGATACCCTCTCCAAGAAAGCCTTTGCAGAGCTTTCGGACGCCGAGATCGAAAAGAAGCTTGAGGATGTCGATGTTGACCGCTGCTTCTGCATTTTCGAGGCACTCAAGCGCGGAATAAGCGCAGACAGGATCTACGAGATCACAATGGTTGACCCGTGGTTCATCAACAAGCTCAACAACCTTGTTAAGATGGAGGCATGGCTTGCAGACGGCGAGCTGACAGAGGAGAAGTACAACGCCGCAAAGCAGTACTGCTACCTTGACAGCACCATCGAGCGCATTTCCGGTCAGAAGATAAAGAACAGAAAGCTTGCTTCCTACAAGATGGTTGATACCTGCGCGGCTGAGTTCTCCGCTGCCACACCGTATTTCTACAACACATTCGATGAAGAAAACGAGGCAAAGGAGTTCATCGAAACTCACCCCACAGACAAGAAAAAGATCATCGTATTCGGTTCCGGTCCTATCCGCATCGGACAGGGTATCGAGTTCGACTACTGCTCGGTTCACTGCGTATGGTCGCTTAAGGAGGCAGGCTGCGAGGCGGTTATCTGCAACAACAACCCCGAGACCGTTTCCACCGACTTTGACACGGGCGACAGACTGTATTTCGATCCGCTTACCCGTGAGGATGTAGAGGCGCTTATCGAGACCGAGAAGCCCTACGGCGTAGTCGTTCAGTTCGGCGGTCAGACCGCTATCAAGCTTATCAAGCACCTGACGGAGCTCGGTGTAAGGATACTCGGTACATCTGCTGCCGATGTTGACGCGGCAGAGGACAGAGAGCTGTTCGACGAGCTGCTTGAAAAGTGCGGTATCCCCAGACCCGAGGGCACGACAGTATTTACCGCCGAGGAGGCGCTTGCTGCCGCAAACAAGCTGGGCTATCCCGTGCTGCTCAGACCGTCCTACGTTCTCGGCGGTCAGAACATGATCATCGCTCACTGCGACAGCGACGTTCAGGAGTATATGGCAATCATCACCGCGACCGAGCTTGAAAACCCCGTGCTTATCGACAAGTACATGATGGGTACAGAGGTCGAGGTTGACGCTATCTGCGACGGCGAGGACTTCCTTATCCCGGGCATCATGGAGCACGTTGAGCGTGCAGGCGTTCACTCCGGCGACTCTATCTCTATCTATCCCTGCCAGAACCTCACCGAGCACATCAAGCGTGTTATCATCGACTATACCGAGAAGCTTGCAAAGGCACTTCACGTTATCGGTCTTGTTAATATCCAGTATGTTGTATATAACCACGAGGTATTCGTAATCGAGGTAAATCCTCGCTCCTCCAGAACAGTACCTTATATCAGCAAGGTTACCGGCGTTCCGATGGTGGATCTTGCAACAAAGATACTGCTCGGCGCAAAGCTTAAGGATCTCGGCTATCAGAGCGGTCTGTATCCCAATGCGGAATACATCGCTGTTAAGGTGCCCGTATTCAGCTTTGAGAAGCTGCACGATGTTGACAACCAGCTCGGTCCGGAGATGAAGTCCACCGGCGAGTGCCTTGGTATCGCAAGAACATTCGGCGAGGCGCTGCTTAAGGGTCTTACCGCCGCAGGCTACAAGATGCATGACAAGGGCGGCGTGCTTATCTCCGTAAAGGACGGCGACAAGAACGAGGTTATCGAGATTGCCAGCCGCTTCGAGGCTCTCGGCTTTGAGATCTACGCTACAAGCGGCACGGCTTCTATCCTCAACCGCAATATGATTGCCGCAAATCATGTATACCGTATCTCCGAGGGCGAGCCTAACGTTATTACACTGCTTGAAAGCGGCAAGATAAACTACGTTATCTCCACCTCCGAAACGGGCAGAAAGCCGTCGCGCGACAGCGTAAAGATGCGCCGCAAGGCAGTAGAGCGCTCCATCGCGTGCCTTACATCCATTGATACCGCCAATGCACTGCTTGAGTGTCTGGAAATGCACAAGAGCGTTGATGATGTTGAGATGGTTGACATCACAAAAATCTGATTTTACCGGAGGCGGAATATGAAGCGCTTTATTTCAATAATGTCTGTTATCAGTCTGCTGACAGCGGCAATTGCGCTGGTGCTTAATATAAAGGTGCTTTTCGGCGGCTCGATTATGTTTGGCTTTATGATGTTCAGCATGATACGCACCGGCAGCTTTATGGGCTACATCGGAAATCTTCTGGGCTTGCTTATCACCGTAGCCGGATTTGGCGCAATGGGTCTTTTCGGAGCGCTGCTTTCGATATTCAAAAAGGAAAGCGCAAGGCGCGGTGCATTTTTGGCAGGAATTTCAATGACGGTCTTGGCGCTGATTTCAATGATATTCAGTATAAAGGGCGGCATATTCACGATGGGTGACATAATCATCCTTCTGCTTCCCGCACTGTTTACATTTTTTATCGTTCAGACGACAGAATAATATTATGGCAGCACCGCTGATACATCCTATGGATAATTTGCCGTATTGTATACGACAATAATATGCGGTGTCGTCTGAAACAGGAGGTGTGCCTATTAAAGGCTCACCCCCTGTTGGCATATGCGGAAAGGATTTTTAATGAAAATAGGCAAATACCCCGTAAAGCATACCTATTCGATAGCGCGTATCATTGCGGATGTGCTGTCGCTAGGAATTGCAGCACTTATCGTTTCTGCAACGGTCAACTTCTTTATGCGTTACGATACTTTTCTCGGAAGCATCATGACGATAACCGACGAGGCGAAAGAGGCTATGCTTAGCAATGACCCGTATTATCTCACCAAGCAGTGGCTTGCGCTGATATTCCCTGCGCTTATGCTGGGAGTTTTCATCGCATATACCGTGCTTGTGCTGAAAAGCCACAAATTCAGCCGATATAACGTAACCAAGAAGACTGCGCAGCAGTGCAGCGATGTATACAAATTCTGCGCTTCGCTGTGCAAGATACCTGCGCTGATAATCATTGCGGATATCATGGCGATAACGCATGACAAGCTGCTGCCTCAGTACGGCTTCGGCTGGTTCAGCTGGACTGTGCTGCTGTATGCGCTTATCATGGCGATATTCATCCGATTTACCATGCACCGGCTGGAGAAGATCACCTCCGGCGGCAATGCCGATTCCCGTGACTTAAGCGCAAAGCAGGATACGGCAAACATCAGGATAAAAGCGGAGGGCGAGAGCGTCCTCGCTAAGGAAAACAAGGAGGAAATATGAGCTACTTCTGCGACAAATATCCCATAATTGAGAAGAAATCACTTTCGGGCGGGATTTTCTCTTTCACCGTAAAGTGCCCTGCCGCCGCAAAGGCAGCCGAGGTCGGACAGTTCGCAAACATCCTCGCCGAGGGCTACACGCTGCGCCGTCCTATATCTATCTGCGAGATAGATAAGGAGCGCGGCACGCTGCGCTTTGTGTTCGAGGTGCGCGGAAAAGGCACGGAGGTCATCTCGCACGCCAACGTCGGTGATACTCTTGATGTCCTCGGACCGCTTGGAAACGGCTTCAAGGCTCCCACCGGCAAGAAGGTAATCGTTGTTGGAGGCGGCATCGGCGTTCCGCCGCTGCTGGGCATTGCAAAGCAGAACGGCGCGGACTGCACTGCCATACTCGGCTTCAGAAGCTACGACAAGATCATCCTTGCGGACGAATTCCGCAAGTTCGGCGCAAACACTATCGTTTGCACCGACGACGGCAGCGTAGGCGATCACGGCGTTGTTACCACGCCGCTTACCGAAGAGCTTGCAAAGGGCGGAGTTGACCTTGTATGCGCCTGCGGTCCCGAGCCGATGATAAAGGCGGTAGTCAAAGAGTGCGAGGACAACAACGTGCCCTGCCGCGTATCGCTTGAGCAGAGAATGGGCTGCGGCGTAGGCGCGTGCGTAGTATGCAGCTGCATGACAGTGCGCAACGGTAAGGAGCAATACTCAAGAGTCTGCAAGGATGGACCTGTATTCGACGCTAAGGAGGTAAGATTCAATGGCTGATCTTTCTGTAAGAATTGCCGGGGTTGAATTCCCCAATCCCGTGATCATGGCTTCGGGCGCATATGGAAACGGCGAGTGCTATACCGACCTATATCCCCTCAAGAAGATAGGCGGTATCTCCTGCAAGGGTATGACCATCGAGCCTAAAATGGGAAATGTTCCGCCGAGAATTGCCGAAACACCGGGCGGTATCCTTAACTCCGTAGGACTTCAGAACATCGGCGTGCACGCATTCATTGACTACTACCTTGATATGATAAAGGAGGAGGGCAATGTCATCATCGCAAACGTTGCGGGCGCAACGCTTGACGACTACGTTGCCGCTGCACAGGCTCTTGATAAAAGCAGCATTGATATGATAGAGCTGAATATCTCCTGCCCGAATGTCAAGGCAGGCGGCGCAACATGGGGCGTTACCTGCGAGGGCGCAGCCTCCGTAACAAGGGCAGTGCGTAATGCGACAAGCAAGCCGCTTATTGTAAAGCTTACCCCCAACGTTACAAACATCGCCGAGATTGCAAAGGCGGTTGAGGCAGAGGGCGCGGACAGCATCAGCGTTATCAATACGCTTCTGGGTATGCGCATTGATATCAGAAACCGCCGTCCTATACTTCACAACAACGTCGGCGGTCTGTCGGGTCCTGCAATATTCCCCGTGGCTGTACGCTGCGTATGGCAGTGCTATAATGCCGTTAAGATTCCGATAATCGGTATGGGCGGTATCTCCACATGGGAGAATGCCGTGGAAATGATGCTGGCAGGTGCGTCTGCTATTCAGATGGGCACTGCGATTTTCGCCGACCCGTATGCTCCGCTTAAGGTTATTGACGGCCTTGAAAAGTATATGGATGACAATGGAATAAAGTCGCTCTCCGAAATAGTTGGTCAGGTAAAGCCATGGTGACATCCGAAGAGATAAACCTCGAACCGTTGTTTGAGACAACCACGCAGTACACCTACAGCGAAATAAAGCGGTATCACAGCTTTGTGCTTAATCACATTATGCATTATTATCTGCGGCTTATTGTTTCCGTACTTTCGCTGGCGGCGCTGGGTGTTATCGTAATGCTGTGCGGTCTTCCGGAAATCGGAGTGATGATCATTATCGGCTCTGCCGCAGGAGTGCTTATCCGCATTACCGTTTCACGCGTCATCACACCGAAACAGCTGATGAAATCTCCTATGCTGGACAAGACGGTAAATCAGCGCTTTTATGAGGATCGTATCACTCAGGAGCACGGCAGCAACCACACGGAGTATTTGTTCTCCTCAATAAAACGGGTATATGAAACAGAGCGGAACTTTTATATCCTTATCGACACGGTAGGCGGAATCATCATAGCAAAGGCGAATTGCTCCGAGGAGCTTTCGGCGTTCATACGCGAGCTTGAGCGCAATTTGCAAAAGGACAAAAGGAGCGGCAAAAAATGAAGATAATGGCAGTTGACTACGGCGACACACGCACGGGACTTGCGATGTGCGATAAGAGTGAATTCCTCGCGTCGCCGCTCAAGATAATCACCATGAAGGACTTCGACCGCTGTGCCGAGCTTGTCGCGGAGGAAGTTAAGCTGAACAAAGCCGAGATGGTGGTTGTCGGCAATCCGATCAACATGAACGGAACCTACGGACCGCGCAGCGAGAAATGCTGCCTGTTTGCCGAGAAGCTGCGCGCGCTTGTCGATGTCGAGGTAAGGATGTGGGACGAGCGTTCGTCCACGGTTTCGGCTATCGGAATAATGAACGAGAACAACAAGCGCGGCAAAAAGCGCAAGGAAACTCTGGACGCGGTTGCAGCGGCGATCATCCTTGAAAGCTTCCTCGCATACAGAAAAAACCATCCCGACGAATAATTGAAAAAATTTTCAAAAACCCCTTTACAAAATATATTAGTTGTGATATAATAATTGTGTTATGCTGTAATGCATAGCAATACCGCTTTCATGGAGTGCGGATCAACACCGTTCCCACCGCTATGATTTCGGAATAAATTTATTATGAGGTGTTATTATGTTAAGAAAAGAAGAAAAGGCACAGGTTATCGAGGCTAACCGCCTTGCAGACAACGACACAGGTTCTCCCGAGGTTCAGATTGCTATTCTCACAAAGAGAATCAACGACCTTACAGAACACATCAAGGTTCACCAGAAGGATCACCACTCCCGTCGTGGTCTTCTTAAGATGGTAGGTAAGAGAAGAAACCTCCTCAACTACCTCCAGAAGAAGGATATTGAGCGTTACAGAGCAATCATCGCTAAGCTGGGTATCCGTAAGTAATTCCGGATTAAAGGGGCAGCACTGGGCTGAAAAAGAACAGTTCTGCCCTTTTTATTACTCGTGGCAGCAAAGAAAAAACCGCCAAGATGCGCAGAGGTTAGCATTAAACTGAACGTGCGGAGCTCCGCACGCTGAGTTTATTGCTAAAGCTGCGTAATCTTAGTAGCGCCGCGCCTGCCGTCTGTGCGCCGCAACACGGCAACTGCGCAGACTATTTCGGCGCCGGTGCAAAACAGAATTATTGACTGAAAGGATAAAGAGAAATGTTTGAGAATCACAAGATATTCAAGACTATGTTCGCCGGCAGAGAGCTTACCGTTGAAACCGGCAAGACCTGCGGACTTGCAAACGGCTCCTGCTGGATAAAGTACGGTGAGACCGTTGTTATGGTAAACGTTACCGCTTCCGCTAAGCCGCGCGAGGGCGTGGATTTCTTCCCCCTTGCCGTTGATTATGAGGAGAGACTGTATTCTGTCGGCAAGATCCCCGGCGGCTTCCTTAAGAGAGAGGGTCGTCCTTCCGAGAAGGCTATCCTGACATCCCGCGTTGTTGACCGTCCTATGCGTCCTCTGTTCCCCAAGGATATGAGAAACGATGTCGCTATCACAATGACAGTGCTTGCCGTTGACCCCGACGCTTCTCCCGAAATTCTCGGCATGATCGGCGCTTCTATCGCTGTGTCTATTTCCGATATTCCGTGGAACGGTCCTATCGGCGGTGTTTCCGTTGCGCTTGTTGACGGCGAGATCGTTATGATGCCTACACTTGAGCAGAGAGCAAAGACAGACCTTACACTGACGGTTGCTTCCTCCGAGCACAAGGTTGTAATGATCGAGGCAGGCGCAAACGAGGTTCCCGACGACCTTATGATCGAAGCTATCATGGCAGGTCACAAGGAGATCACCACAAGCCTTATTCCCTTTATCAAGGATATCCAGGCACAGATCGGCAAGCCCAAGTTTGCTTTCGAGTCCAAGGAAGTTGACCATGATATGTTCGAGGCTATTTCCGATTTCGCTATCGACCGCGTAAAGTTTGCGCTTGATACGGACGACAAGAACATCCGCGAGGAGCGCCTTGCCCCCATCGTTGACGACATCCACGCTAAGTTTGACGAGCAGTATCCCGAGCAGACCGCAATGATCGACGAGTGCATCTACAAGCTCCAGAAATTCGTTGTACGCCGCTGGCTGCTGGACGAGGGCAAGCGTGTAGACGGCAGAAAAATGGACGAGATCCGTCCTCTCGCAGCAGAGGTCGGCGTACTTCCCAGAGTACACGGCTCCGGTCTGTTCACAAGAGGTCAGACTCAGGTTATGACTATCGCTACTCTCGGCCCCGTAAGCGACTCTCAGAAGCTTGAGGGTCTCGACGAGGAAGAGGGCAAGCGTTATATGCACCACTACAACTTCCCTGCATATTCCGTAGGCGAAACCAAGGCAAGCCGCGGCCCCGGCAGACGTGAGATTGGTCACGGCGCACTTGCAGAGCGTGCACTGGTTCCCGTAATCCCCTCTGTTGAGGAGTTCCCCTATGCTATCCGTCTGGTTTCCGAGGTGCTTTCCTCCAACGGCTCTACATCTCAGGGCTCTATCTGCGGCTCTACGCTTGCGCTGATGGATGCCGGCGTTCCGATTAAGAAGCCCGTTGCAGGTATCTCCTGCGGTCTTATCACCGAGGGCGACAGATGGGATACAATGATCGATATTCAGGGCGTCGAGGACTTCTTCGGCGATATGGACTTCAAGGTTGCAGGTACACACGATGGTATCACAGCAATTCAGATGGACCTCAAGATTGACGGACTTACTCCCGAGATCATCCGTCAGGCTATCGAGTCCACTCATAAGGCAAGAAATTACATCCTTGACGAAATCATGCTCAAGGCTATTCCCGAGCCGCGTAAGGAAGTAGGCAAGTACGCACCCAAGATGCTTACCACTAAGGTTCCCTCCGATAAGATCAGCGAGGTTATCGGCAAGGGCGGCAAGGTTATCCAGAAGCTCTGTGCAGACTTCGAGTGCAAGATCGACATTGATGATGACGGAAATGTATTCATCTGCGGTCTTGATATGGAAAAGGCAAAGGCTTGTATTCAGGTTATCGGCACAATTGTTAATCCTCCCGAGATCGGCGCTATCTACAAGGGCAAGGTTGTCCGCATAATGAACTTCGGCGCTTTCGTTGAGATAGCTCCCGGCAAGGACGGCATGGTTCATATCTCCAAGCTGGACAATCACCGAGTTGAAAAGGTAGAGGATGTTGTATCCATCGGCGATGAGATCATTGTCAAGGTAATGGAGATAGACAATCAGGGCAGGATCAACCTCTCACGCAAGGACGCTCTTGCGGACATTGAGGCTAAGAGAAAGGCTCAGAACAACGGTTGATATCTTAGGCATATATATAAGTGAGGGAAGCATAAGCTTCCCTCTTAGCTTGTCGAAAAAGTCAAATACAAGACTGGCGAGAAATCGTCAGATGCTAGGAAACCGCATAACGGCTAGGCTTTGTGCCTGCCGTTATGCGTTGACGACGCAGATGGCGGTTTATCGACAGCCTGCGAGGGAAGCGGAAGCTTCCCTCTTTTTTTAATATTACTGAAAAAAGTATGCGATAAACTTGACTTTAAAGCGAAAATCATATATAATATTAATAATTGTATTATATAATAGGAGAGTATTGTATGGCAGAACTTAAAAAATCCGCAAAAGGCGGTTTTTCATCCAAGATAGGATTTGTGCTTGCGGCGGCAGGCTCGGCTGTAGGTCTGGGAAATATATGGAGATTTCCGTATCTCGCGGCGCAGTACGGCGGAGGAATATTCCTGCTTGTTTATCTGATACTGACGGTAACGTTCGGGTTTTCCCTTATGGTCACCGAGATAGCTATCGGACGCAAAACCGGAAAAAGCGTTATCGGAGCTTATTCTGACCTATCCAAGAAATTCGCTCCGCTCGGATGGATTGCGGCTCTTGTACCGACTATCATATTCCCGTATTACTGTGTTATAGGCGGCTGGGTGCTTAAGTATCTTGCGGTGTTTATCAGCGGCTCCGGCAGCACGGCGGCAGCGGACGGATATTTCGGCGGCTTTATCGGAAGCGCCGGTCAGCCGACATTGTTCCTTGCACTATTTATGGGACTTACCGCAGTCATCGTTATGCTGGGTGTAGAAAAGGGAATTGAAAAGTTCAGCAAGTTCCTTATGCCCGTGCTTATCATTATCAGCATTGTAATCGCCGTTTATTCCTGCACGCTTGACGGCGCTATGGAGGGCGTAAAGTATTACATCGCACCCAATTTCGAGCACTTCTCTCTAAAGACGGTTATTGCGGCAATGGGACAGCTTTTCTACTCAATGTCCATCGCTATGGGTATCATGGTCACATACGGTTCGTATATGCGCAAGGATGACAGCATCGAGGGCTCGGTACATCATATCGAGATATTTGATACAGGCGTTGCTTTCCTTGCAGGACTTATGATAATCCCTGCGGTATTTGCTTTCTCGGGCGGAGATGAAAGCGCGCTCAACTCGGGACCCTCTCTGATGTTTATAACGCTTCCCAAGGTGTTTGACACCATGCCCGGAGGACACGTAATCGGTTCGGTTTTCTTCCTGCTTGTTGCGCTTGCTGCGCTTACTTCGTCGGTTTCACTTATGGAAACGATTGTGTCCATCATCATGGAAAAAACACATTTGGGAAGAATAAAATCCTGTCTTTGCGTGATACTGTTCTCCTTCGCGCTGGGTATGCTGTCGGTTCTCGGTTACAGCAGCTGGTCAGAGGTAACGATATTCGGAAAGCAGTTCCTCGACTTCTTCGACTTCGTAAGCAACAGCGTTATCATGCCGCTTGTTGCACTGTTTACTTGTATCCTTATCGGCTATGTGGTTAAGACAAAAACAGTTGAGGACGAGGTTGCACTCAACGGTAAATTCACGCTGAAGCCCCTTTATCGTGTAATGATAAAGTATATCTGCCCGATATTGATGTTCGTGATATTTGTTTCTTCTGTTATCGGATACGTTTAATATGTTATTGATAGAGCCGCCGTGCGTAATTGCACGGCGGATTTTTTGCGGTGAATACTCTGCTTGCTAAAAATATCAGTCAATATGTAAAATATACTTGACAAAATGCAAAATATATGATATACTCATATCAAGAGGTGAGGCTATGTCAAAAAATCTACGGATGAAAGCTGCCCGAGCGGCGGCGGATATGTCGCAGGATGAACTTGCGAGAAAGATTGGCGTAACGCGCCAGACTATCAGCGCTGTTGAGAACGGTGACTATAACCCGACAATAAATCTTTGCATAGCGATATGCAAGGTTCTTGGAAAGACGCTTGATGAGCTGTTCTGGACAGAAGGCGATTGATGGAGGTAGTATTGATATGAGCTTTAAGAAATTTGACAAAATGTGCGAAAACATGATTATGGGTAAGACGTCAGCCGGAAAAGATGTATATGACGAGCGGCAGTGCAATCTGCGCACAAAGCTTACCTTAGAGGGATTTAAGCTGTATGCGTTACTTTCCTTTGTGGCTCTGATAATATACGAGGCAGGGTATCAGTACTGTGAGAGCGTAGTGTCGCTGATTGCTTTTTTGGGTGCGGTATGCTATCTCTGGTGGGTGCTGCGCAATCTGCATTACGGCAGCTTTTTCGGCGTTACATATAGCAATACTGCATTCACTGCCGGAGTGGTTTTAGGAGAGATGCTGGTATATATCATAATAATCTATAATCATTTCGCGGATGAAAAAGCAACGAGAGATAATTTTTTTGTAAACAACGGTCAACTTAGCGAGGAATTTGTGTCAAGCATCGCGATGCTGATAATGATAGTTTCATCTGTGGTGGTTTTTGCAGCGCTGCGGATGAAGAAGAAATCTGAGAACAGCGAGGAAGAGTGCGGAGAAGAGCCGGAAACGACCGAAGAATAATCCTATATAATCTACGAAAATCTCAATAACGGCAAAATCATGATTTACGGAACTTTATGGACAATGCGAAAGCCGTCTATAGGCGGCACGCACAGCGGCTCAGACTGTCGATAAACCGCCATCTGCGTTGTCAACCACATAAACGGCAGGCACAAAGCCTAGCCGTTATGCGGTTTCCTAGCATCTGACGATTTCTCGCCAGCCTGCAAAAGTGGCTTTTTTAACAAACCGAGCCGCTGTGCAATTACGCACAGCGGCTCTTTGTTTATTACGGTGCTGACTTTCCGGCATATGCCGCTCTTATGATGTCATCAATACTTGCCTCTTCAAGGCGGAAGTCCTTGATTTTTGCGTGCTGACCGATATCGTCAATAAGCTTTGCCGCGGATATCTCGTTTTTCATAAAGCGGTAGACGGTACGTGCTCCCTCGGACTTCACTATCTCTGCGTTAGGGTGCTCGATGTGCTGCTCGGAGTAAAAGTCGATAATAAGCTGTCTGAACGGTGCAATGCGGTCCACAAGCTCTTCAAGTGAGCCGTCCTCGATAACAACGCCCTTGTTGATGATGATTATTCTCTTGCAAAGCTCCTGAATATCGCCGAGATCATGCGTTGTCAGAATAATGGTAGTTTTTCTGGTTTCGTTGATGTATTTGATGAAGCTGCGCACAGCGTGCTTTGCGTCCACATCAAGACCGATAGTCGGCTCGTCGAGGAAAAGTACGTCGGGGGAGTGCAGCATTGCTGCGGCTAGGTCGCCCCTCATTCGCTGACCGAGCGAAAGCTGTCGCACGGGAGTATCAATAATGCTTTTAAGGTCGAGTATCTTGTCCAGCATCTCCATATTCTCTTCGTAGACATCATCCGGCACGTCGTACACTCTCTTAAGCAGCTCAAAGCTTTCACCGAGCCTTAGGTCCCAGTAAAGCTGGGTGCGCTGACCAAATACTACGCCCAGCCGCTTGACAACGGCTTTTCGGTCGGTAACGGGGGAGATGCCGTTAATGAGTATCTCTCCGGATGTGGGGCGCAGTATTCCGGACATCATTTTAACCGTTGTGCTCTTTCCTGCGCCGTTGGGACCGATATATCCGACGATCTCGCCCTGCTCAATCGAGAAGCTGATTCCGTCAACTGCTGTTACTATGCGCCTGTCGGGCTTGAAAAGACCTTTGATAGCGCCTTTAAGTCCTTTTTCCTTTTTAACTGTTTTAAACTTCTTTACAATATTATTTACTTCAATAACCGGCATAATTACCTCCAATTACGAGCCTGCGCTCTCATACTGATCAAATCCTGCCTTGAATATCCTGCATGATATCAAGAACATGACTATTCCTGCTCCAAGTGTTATAAACGCCATGCCGAACGGCAGAGAGAACATCGTGTTTTTGCCCATGAATTCTGCGGCGGGATAGAATGTTATCCAGCTTATCGGAAGCAGGAAGGTGAACACGAACTGCACTGCCTTAGGATACATCGAAAGCGGATACATATTGGTACGGTTGAACAGCTCCTGAAAGAAGCCCGACACGTTAAGCGGACTTTTCGTCCAGAAGCAGGATGAGCCGAAGCCGAGATATATCGCTCCGCGGATAAGTGTGCCGCCTATTACTGCGGCTATCATGCACACTGTATTCTGCAATGTCCAGTGGAAATTGACCGAAATGCAGCCGTAAACGAACAGGATTATTCCGGGGATAAGGTCTGTTATCCCATAGAAATTCATATCCTCAATAAGGAACTGATACAGCGTATTAAGCGGTCGCAGACGAAGTCTGTCCATCTCTCCGTGGATGATAGTCCAGCCCATGTACCATGTTTTGGTGAAGAAGATGACCGACAGACCGTGGCTTAGTACGGACATTCCGTAAAGGAATGCAAGCTCTTTAAAATTCCAGTCCGAAAGCGTGGTGAACTCCTCTACAACGAATTTTATCGTTGCAAAACCTACCAGAAACTGAATTGGGTTTGAGATAAGCCAGCCGGCGAAAGCAAAAGGATACTCCATACACGCCTGAAATGACAGTCGGATTGAAAGAAGAGTCAGGGATATGTAATGTTTAAGCTTTTTCATAAATGTTACCGATTTCTCCTTTCATAATCAGCCGCCCTGAACAAGTATTCTGCTTGTTGCGCGCTTTTGTGCGAACAGGAATACCAGCGTCAGCGCTGCAAACCATATTGCCTGAATGCCCAGCTTTATCAGGCATTCACCGATTTCGTACTTGCCGATGAAGATGCTTAGCGGCTCCTGGAACATATATACGAAGGGCAGGCAGTAAAGCGCTTTCTGAAGCCACTCGGGGAAGAACCACAGTGGGATGACAGCCCCCGAAAGCATATTGATAAAATGGTACTTAATAGAGAATGCAGGACCCATATCAATTGCCGTGAACGAAATAAGTGCAAATATCGCCGAGAATGTCCAGTTTATTCCCCAACCCAGCATATAGCTGATAAAGAACAGCCCCAGATGTCCTGCCGAAGCCGGTACGGGCAGCCCGAAGCACAGCACTCCGACAACGAAAAGCGGTATGGTCGAGATGCAGAAATTCACCGCGATGTTGCCTATGTCCTCCGCGAGATACAGCGAGAACAGGTTTATCGGCTTTATCATGTCTGTGGCTATGCTTCCTGATTTTATCGCGTCGCATATTCTGTCCTCGACGCCCATCCAGTACAGCGACCCCATCAGCGTGGATACCACCGTATAGGTCACCATTGTATCGCCGCTGACGCCATGTGCGGTTTCTGTGCCGCCGTAGACCGCCCTCCAGAAAAAGGCTACCGCAATCATCATCAGGCATTGCATTATGATATATGTCCATACCTGAAACCTGTAAGCGAGCATAGCCTGCATACGGGTCTTTGCTACGAATAAATAAGCTTTCATATAACACCTCCAAAATAACAAAACCCCCGTCAGAACAGCTGACAGGGGTGATACTGTAACGATGACAAATCTAAGCTGAGATACAGATTTCAGCTACCCCTAAATCTATTCTGACAAAAACTCGATAAAACTTAAACATAGCTGAAACCTCCCTTCGTAAATCATTTCTGCCGTAACCGACAGCTTTAATTGCAAAATCTTCCTTTTGCGGAACAAGCGTTATTATAGCACAGTTTTTACGGCTTGTCAAGAGATTTTGGTAAATTATTTATCGCTCGGATTATTTCGTGATGAATGCAGTGAAATCCGCAGAAAGGGGATTCTCCCGTTCGGGTGCTGCCGCAAAAAAAATTTTCAAAACTACTTGATTTTATTAATGAATAGTGTTATAATATATACGATAGATTAGGCTAAAGACTGGGGCAAAAACCCCGGTCTTTAAGTTTTATAGTGTATTTTTATCGGCAAAAAAGCCGAAAGTATACTGCTGTGCGATACAGATGGAACATTACTGCCGTATGCTTGCGGCTTATCGCATATGCTGTACGGCAGCTGATATACCGATGAAAGGGGTTTTGTAATGGCTTTAGCAAAAGGCTTCAGCACAGTTGAGGCTGCCGCGGAGGCGGCTGTCAGACCGATAGTGGAGTCGCATGGCTTCACGCTGTGGGATGTTTGGTTCGCGAAAGAGGGCGCAAAGTGGTATCTCAGGATATTCATTGACCGCGCCGAGGGCGTTTCTATCGACGACTGTGAGTCCATAGACGGACTTATCAACGAGGTTATCGACAAGCAGGATTTCATCGACCGCGTTGATTATCTAGAGATTGGTTCGGCTGGGCTTGAGCGCCCTGTACGGCGGCTTGGACAGCTTGCAATGTCTCTCGGGAAGAAGGTCGTTATCAAGACCTACAAGCTTCTGGAGGGCGCACCGTCCAAGGCTTTCAGCGCTGTTCTTGATGCTTTTGACGGAGAACGGCTTACGGTAACCGGCGACTTTGGTACGCTTGTTATAGAGGCTGCCGATATATCGGCAATGAATTACGACGATTTTGATGACACAATATAAATTAACGGAGGAATAACGGAAAATGGCTAAGAAAAAGGTTGCACCCAAGGAAAACGAAATAAGCGAGTTCTTCAATGCGCTGGCGGATCTTGCGGCAGAAAAGGGAATTGATCCCAATGTATTTGTTGCAAAGGTCAAGATCGCTATTGAGAGAAGCTTAAGGACCAATCTTCACATCGAGGATAAGGAAAGCGACGCGGTTCAGGTCAATATCGACCTTGAAAAGCAGATATTCGATGTAAGCGTGCTTAAGGAGATCATCGAGGTGGTTGATACTCTTTATGATCCCGAAACCGAGATAGTGCTTGAAGAGGCGAGAAAGATCGACCCCATGCTTCAGGTGGGCGACATGGTTCGCTGCCCGATAGACACTCACGAGTTCAAGAGAATTGCGGCGAAGAACGCAAAGGACCTCATCAAGCAGGGCTTCCGCGATGTCGAGCGTCAGCAGCTGTCCGAGATGTGGGGTATGTATGAGAACGAGGCAGTATCTGCACTGGTAACAAGGGTCGAGCCTAAGACAGGTCACGCTACTATCGAAATCAACAAGAATGAAACCCTGCTTATGAGAAACGACCAGATCCCGGGTGAGATTCTCACAGAAGGTCAGGTCGTTAAGGTATATATCACCGGTGTTTCAAGAGAATATAAGGAGGGCGCAAAGAAGCAGTCCCTGAGAATTACCAGAACAGACAAGGGACTTATCAGAAGGCTGTTCGAGCTTGAGTGCCCCGAGATCTACGACGGCACTGTGGAGATCAAGGCGATAAGCCGTGCGCCCGGCTCGCGCTCCAAAATCGCGGTAATCAGCAACGACGCCAATGTTGACGCTGTGGGAACCTGCATAGGTCCGCAGAAGAGCCGCATCACCGCAGTTACAAAGGAGATAAACGGCGAGAAGATAGACGTTGTTCTGTACAGCGAGGATCCCGAGGAGTTCATCAAGCAGGCGCTCAAGCCTGCGGAGGTATCGCGCGTAGTCATCAACAATCCTGCTGTGCGCGCCTGCAAGGCTATCGTCCCCGATAATCAGCTTTCGCTTGCTATCGGCAACAAGGGACAGAACGCATGGCTTGCCGCAAAGCTGACAGGCTTCAAGATCGACATCAAGGCAGAGAGCAAGGTTACCCCCGAGGATCTTGAGGTTATCGAGCTGCCCGAGCCCGAGGAAGAGCCTGAGGCAGAAGAAATCACCGCCAAGACCGAGGAATAAGGAGAGAAGAAATGCAGGAAAAGCACGTGCCGCTGCGTAAATGCCTTGGCTGCGGCGAGATGATAGGAAAAAAAGGTGCTGTGAGAATAGTACGCAGTAAGGAGGGCGAGATATCGCTGGACCTTACGGGAAAAAAAGCGGGACGCGGCGCATATATCTGTCATGACCCGGAGTGTTTCGCGCTTGTACACAAGGCGCATCGCTTAGAGCGCGCACTTAAATGTGCTGTTCCCGATGAGATATATGAAAATATTGCAAAGGAGCTGAGTCCGGATAAATAAGGCATTATCGACGATTTGCCTGTGCCGCCGTGCCGGAAAGCTTGTTATGGGCTTTGACGCGGTCGTGCAGGAGCTTGCCTCGGATAAGTCAAAGGCGGCAGGCATAATACTGGCAGCGGATGTTTCGCCGAAAACCGAAAAGGAGATCCGCTTCGCCGCAGAGAAATACCACAGCGAGATCCTTTCAGCCGGCTTTACAATGGATGAAGCGCAGGACGCTGTCGGTAAGCGCGTCGGGATTTTTCTTGTTCTGGATGCAGGACTCTACGGCTCTATTAAGAAGAACATATAAACTTGTAACGGAGGGTTTTTACATTGCCAACAAACAATAAATATCGTGTACAGGATATAGCAAAGGATATGGGCGTTGACCGCGCCGAAATAATTGAACAGCTTGAAAAGGCGTTCGGCGGCACAGCGAAGAAGGCTCAGACCGCCCTTACACCGGAAGAGATCAGCTATATCCTCGCCAAGTATTCCAATAAGCATGAGGTCAATAACTTCAATGATTATTTTGAAAAGACCGCATCGGTAAAAACGGAAAAACCCGGTGTGGAGGAGAAAAAGCCGGCAGCTAAGAAAAAGCCTGCTGCTAAGGCAGAGGAAAAGCCTGCCGCTAAGGCAGAGGAAAAGCCTGCCGCAAAGTCGGAGGAAAAGCCTGCCGCAAAGTCGGAGGAAAAGCCTGCCGCAAAGACAGAGGAAAAGCCTGCTGCAAAGACGGAGGAAAAGCCTGCCGCTAAGACGGAGGAAAAGCCTGCTGCAAAGACAGAGGAAAAGCCTGCTGCAAAGACAGAGGAAAAGCCTGCCGCTAAGACGGAGGAAAAGCCTGCT
>JBJESD010000052.1:0-14825 GCA_051882595.1 Oscillospiraceae bacterium
CTTGACATCTGATCTTTTTGTGTGCGTTTGTAACATATCATTGACAAACCTACAACATATTGAAAAAATATTTTGAAAAAACACTTGACAAATCCAAACTCATATGTTAAAATATATACGTTGTCAATATTGACTTCTATATTTGCAGGTGTGGCGGAATCGGCAGACGCGCTAGCTTCAGGTGCTAGTGATCGCAAGGTCGTATGGGTTCAAGTCCCTTCACCTGCACCAGTCGAGTGCCTCGACACGCATTTTCGCGCGTCGAGGCGCTTTTTTGTTGATCAAAGCGTGCCGCAGCAACTGTTGATTTTTTACCGGCACTAATTATAAAATGAAATTCAGCAAGATTCAATCGTCATTATTACCATAATCAACAATCAATTCGTGTCACGCCATGTAATATCAGTAGCCCCGAAAAATAATTCATGAAAAATATGAATACCCCCTTGACATTTTCAGAGAAGTATGATACTATTAAAACAGTGGGTGTGTAAACGATTACCTCACCCCCAGAACGGCACATTTTAGGGAGGATAACACCAATGAAGTACGCAGACGGATTATGGCTTAACAAGCCTGGCTACGGCGTTAATTACGCTACACAGATGTATGAGGTTACTGCCGATGAAACCTCTGTCAATGTTCTCGCCACCAACCAGTGGATAGGCAACAGAGGAATGACCCTCGGCGGTCCGGTGCTTGAGATAAAATTCACATCCACACTCGAGAACACCATAAAGGTTTCTATCGACCATTTCAAGGGCGCTGTAAAGAAGGCTCCCGAGTTTGAGCTTTATGAGGACGCTTCCTTCAAGCCTGCCATTGTTGAGACCGAGGGCGCTTACGAGCTTATCTCCGGCAAGACAAAGGTAGTTGTTGCAAAAAGCGGCGCATGGGATATCAAGTATTACTACGGCGACAAGCTGCTGACAAAGTGCGGCTGGAGAACCACCTCCTATATCCTTGAGGACAAGTGGAAGACCAACGAGCGCATGGCAAACGACGCCATGAAGCCATTCTTCGCTCACGAGGAAACAGCAGAGCAGGGCGTTATCCGCGAGATGATGAACATCAGCGTCGGCGAGAACATCTATGGCTTTGGCGAGAAGTTCTCTACCTTTGTAAAGAACGGTCAGACCGTCGAGGTATGGAACAACGACGGAGGCACATCCTCCGAGCAGAGCTACAAGTCCATTCCTTTCTATGTATCCTCCAGAAGCTACGGCGTATTCGTAAACCACCCCGAAAAGGTTACCTTTGAGGTTGCGAGCGAGACCGTATCCAAGGTTGCTTTCTCTGTACAGGGCGAGCATATGGAGTACTTTGTAATCGGCGGCGAGAAGATTTCGGATGTTATTGCCAACTACACCACGCTGACAGGCAAGCCTGCGCTTACTCCTGCGTATACATTCGGTCTGTGGCTGACGACCTCGTTCACAACCGATTATGACGAAAAGACCGTTTCCGGCTTCATTGACGGAATGGCAGAGCGCAACATCCCCCTCGAGGTGTTCCACTTCGACTGCTTCTGGATGAAGGAGTTCAACTGGTGCGACCTTACATGGGACAAGAGAATGTTCCCCGACCCCAAGGCTATGCTGGAGCGACTCAAGGCAAAGGGTCTTGAGATATGCGTATGGATAAACTCCTACATCGCACAGCGTTCCTCTATGTTTGACGAGGGTGTAAAGGGCGGCTATTTCATCAAGAATAAGGACGGAAGCGTATGGCAGGGCGATATGTGGCAGCCCGGCATGGCTATCGTTGACTTTACAAATCCTGCTGCGTGCGAGTGGTATAAGGGCAAGCTGCGCGCTCTCTGCGAGATGGGCGTAAATGCGTTCAAGACCGACTTCGGCGAGAGAATTCCCACCAAGGACGTTGTTTACTACGACGGCAGCGACCCCTATAAGATGCATAACTACTATACATACCTCTACAACAAGACTGTATTTGAGGTGCTTGAGGAATACTACGGCAAGGACAAGGCGTGCCTGTTCGCACGTTCCGCAACTGTCGGCGGACAGAAGTTCCCCGTTCACTGGGGCGGCGACTGCTTCAGTAACTACGAGTCCATGTGGGAGACGCTTCGCGGCGGTCTTTCGCTGTGCCTGAGCGGTTTCGGCTATTTCAGCCACGACATTTCCGGCTTCGAGGCTCAGGGCACTCCCGACCTGTACAAGAGATGGTGCGCATTCGGACTTATGTCCTCTCACTCCAGACTGCACGGCAACAGCTCTTACAGAGTTCCGTGGAACTTCGACGAGGAGAGCTGCGATGTTCTGCGTCACTGGACAGTGCTTAAGGGCAGACTGATGCCGTACATTTTCGCACAGGCTAACAAGACCCATACCACCGGTGTTCCGATGATGAGAGCGATGGTTATGGAGTACTCCGATGACCCTGCAACGCTTGCACTGGACAGACAGTATATGTTCGGTGATAACCTGCTGGTTGCTCCCGTATTCAACGAGGAGGGCATCGCACAGTACTACGTTCCTGCCGGCAAGTGGACCGACATCCAGACAGGCGAGGTATTCGAGGGCGGCAAGTGGTACGAAACAAAGCACGATTACTTCTCCATGCCGGTGCTTACTAAGCCCAACAGCATTGTTGCCTACGGCGACTTCAAGCGCGCATTCACATATGACTATGCAGAGAATGCGGACATCGTTATCTATCAGCTTGAGGACGGCAAGACAGCCGAGACTACCATCTACGACAGCGAGAGCAATGTTGTGCTGACGGTATCCGCAACAAGAAGCGGCGATACTATCAAGGTTACCACAACAGGTTCTGCAAAGAACTTCAAGGTTCGCTCGGCAGAGGGTCTGAAGATCGAGATGTAATATGTAAATTGCATAAGATGATATCCCCACAGACAACTGTGGGGATCAGACTGTCGATAAACCGCCATCTGCGGCGTCAGCGCCGCTGCGACAGCCACAAAGGCTAGTCGCAGCAACGCTTCCTAGCATCTGACGATTTCTCGCCAGTCTGGTATTTGACTTTTTCGATAAGCTGATCCCCACAGGTGACTGTGGGGATGTTCTTGTTATAATTATGGGATAAACATTGACTTTTGACGAATACGGTGGTATAATTAAAATGGTATTATATATTTCCGACAGGAGGTTGAATTTATGTCTTTTGTCCCCGTTAATCCGTTTGATGACGCAGAAGAAATCGCCAAGAAGTCCATGGTGCTGTTCTTTCTTATCGACTGCTCGGGCAGTATGGGCGGCAGCAAGATCGGTACTGTAAACTCGGTTATGGAGGAGCTTATCCCCGAAATACGCGGCATTGGCGGCGCAGACGCCGATATCAAGCTTGCCGTGCTTAAATTCTCGGGCGGAAGCGAGTGGATGTACGACGAGCCGATTTCGATTGACGAATTCGAGTGGAAGCCGCTTGACGCAGAAAACGTGACTGACCTCGGCAGCGCTTTCTCCGCACTCACGGGAAAGCTCTCGAGAAACGAGTTTATGAAGTCGCCGTCGCTGTCCTTTGCACCGGTTATGATACTTATGTCGGACGGCTATCCAACCGACAACTTTGAAAAGGGTCTGGCGGAGCTTCAGCAGAACAAGTGGTATGCCGCAGGCATCAAGGCTGCCGTCGCTATCGGAGAGGACGCAGACCTTGACATACTCGCACGCTTTACGGGAAGTCCCGACAGCGTTGTTACAGCGCACAACGGAGAGGCTCTCGCGAAGCTTATCAAGTTCGTAGCCGTTACATCCTCGCAGATAGGCAGCCGCAGCGTCCGTCTTGCCGAAACTGCGGACGAGCAGCGCACAAAGCAGCAGTCTGCCGCAGAGCAGATACGCGAGTTTGCCGAGAGCAGTGAGATAACCGCAGATATCGAGGCAGGCTGGTAATGTCCTTTATCGGCTATGCCGTAACGGTCAGAGGCGCTTCGCACGAGGCGTCGGGCACTCCCTGTCAGGACTCTGCGAGGGTATATACCTCAAAACAGGTTTCCATCGCTGCGGTTTCAGACGGCCACGGCAGCGAAAAGCACTTTCGCAGCGATGCAGGCAGCGAGATGGCGACCCGAATCGCTATACGCTCTATCATGGATTTTTCCGAGCGCAACGGCGGTCTTGACAGGATATTCGGCGATGACCCGGACAATGCTGCGCGCCGTATTGCAGGAAATATCATCTGCGGCTGGAACGAGGAGATAGAAGCGCACATACGCTTTGCGCCGCTAAGCGAGCAGGAGCAGGCTCTCAGCAATCGCCACGGCGGTATTCCCATCGAGTCGGTCTATGGTGCGACGCTCATCCTTGCCGCCGCAACGGACAAGGGACTGTTCGGGCTTCAGATAGGCGACGGCAGCTTTGCGGTATCCGAGCGCGGCAAAATGTACTTCCCCATGCCTGAGGATGAAAGGCTTGTCGGAAATCTTACGACCTCGCTGTGCGACAACGACGCTATCGGCAGCTTCCGCTGGTTTTACCGCACCGGAGCATTTTCGGATATCATTCTGTCGAGCGACGGGCTTATCAATTCCTTTAAAAGCAGCGAGGATTTCCTGCGCTTCGGGGAGAGGATAACGGCTGCGGTTTCCTCAAAAAAGACAAATCAGCTTGCCGAACATTTGACGGAACGCTCAAAAGCAGGCAGTCGTGATGACATTTCGGTGGCAGTTCTTACAAAAAAGTGAATATAGTGATAAATAGATTGGTGTCGAGTATTGACTTTTTCTGAATAATGCTTTATAATTAATAAAAATATCGGTATTGATAGAGGGGGAACTGCCATGGATGAGCGTAACACACTGCTGATTGTGGACGATTTTGAATTCAACCGTCTGATGCTCAGCGATACTTTCAGCGACCGCAATGTTATAGAGGCGGAAAACGGGCAGAAAGCGATAGAGGAGTTTGAAAAGCACAAGAACGAGCTTTGTGCGGTTTTGCTTGATATAATGATGCCTGTAATGGATGGCTTCGGCGTGCTGGAGTATTTTGTTGAGAACAAGTACATAGACGATATCCCTGTATTTATCATCAGTGCGGATACATCCGACAAATCCCTTTCGAGAGCGTATGACCTGGGTGCGGCAGATGTTATTGCCAAGCCCTTTAACATAAGATTTGTACGCCGCCGTATAAATAATATCATCGAGCTGTATAACCAGCGCAGATATCTTCGCTCTGTAGTTGACGCCCAGAACAAGATTCTTGAGCATACAGGCAAGAAGTAATTATGCAAAATTACCCAAAAACCACAGTGATTTACGCTGTGGTTTTGCTTTTTTGCAGGATTTTTTAAAAACGCTTGCAAAATATGTCGTGCTATGCTATAATAATCATCGGGCGCAGGTTCATCAAAAGCCCGTCATGAATATGATAAATATGAATTTTCTGCATATAATAATTTCATATTTTGCCCGTCTTAGTTTTCTATGACAAAAGCCGGTATATACCGCGTAAATATATCAAAGGGGTAATAATTATGTTGTACACAGAAATGACAAAAGAACAGCTTATGGCTGAGAAAAGCTCTCTTGAAAAGCAGTACGCCGATTTCAAGGCAAAGGGACTTAAGCTGGATATGTCCAGAGGAAAGCCTGCTCCCGAGCAGCTTGACCTGTCTATTGATATGCTGCTGCACTGCCTTGACGGCGACTACAAGTCCTCTAACGGAATCGACTGCCGCAACTATGGTATACTTGACGGCATCCCCGAGGCAAAGAAGCTTTTTGAGGAGATGCTGGATGTCGGCGGAGATGAAGTTATCGTCGGCGGCAACTCTTCACTTCAGCTTATGTATGATACTATCATCCGTGCGCTTCACTTCGGAGTATACGGCGGCGACAAGCCATGGGGAAAGTGCGAAAGGGTAAAGTTCCTGTGTCCTGTTCCCGGCTATGACAGACATTTTGCTATCTGCGAATCTCTGGGTATTGAGATGATACCTGTTGATTACAAGACTGACGGTCCCGATATGGACGCTGTTGAGAAGCTGGTTTCAGAGGACGAGGAGATCAAGGGTATCTGGTGCGTTCCCATGTACTCCAACCCCACCGGCATCACATATTCGGACGAGGTGGTAAGACGCTTTGCCAACCTCAAGCCAAAGGCTAAGGATTTCCGCATTTTCTGGGACAACGCTTACTGCGTTCATCATCTGTCCGACGACCACGACACTCTGCTTAACATTATCACGGAGTGCAAAAAAGCCGGCAACCCCGATATGGTGTTCCAGTTCACATCCACATCAAAGATTTCGTTCCCGGGCGGCGGTCTTGCTGTAATTGCCGCAAGCAAGAACAACATCGACTTCATCAAGGAGCAGATGACGGTTCAGACTATCGGCTTTGATAAGCTCAACCAGCTGCGTCACTGCAAGTACTTCAAGAACTTCGACGGCATAAAGGCGCACATGAAGAAGCACGCAGCGATAATCCAGCCGAAGTTCAGCGTTGTGCTGTATATGCTCAACAAGGAGATCGCTCCTCTCGGAATAGGCGAATGGGTATCTCCCAAGGGCGGCTATTTCATCTCGTTCAATGCTATGGAGGGCTGTGCGAAGCGCATTGTTTCCCTTGCCAAGGAGGCAGGCGTTGTCATGACGGGTGCAGGCGCTACCTATCCCTACGGCAAGGACCCCAAGGACAGCAACATCAGAATTGCTCCCACATTCCCGACAGTTGACGAGCTTCGTCAGGCTATGGAGATATTCTGCGTATGCGTAAAGCTGGCAAGCGCAGAGAAGCTGCTTTCAGAATAATAATAGAATATAATGAAAAAGCGCTGTACAGTGAAAACTGTACAGCGCCTTTTTTTATTGCTTTTTGAGTTTCGCCTTCTTGATTACCTTTTGCCTTGAGAACTCCTCACGCTCTTTTTCCTCAAGGGCGTTGGTGATGTAGCGCACCATTCCCTCAAATCGGGGTATCATGATGTTTTTAAGAGCATTGGCGCGCTTCTGGGTCTTTTTGATAGCTATTGCAAGGCGGAAAATGCTGTTTTCTATCTCTGCAAGCTTAATTGTTATCTCCTTTGCTTTGTTGAAGCTGATGTATGCTTCGTCAAAGCTGGAGTTTGTCCGGTACATCCCATAGCACAGAGCGCCCTCCTGCGGCGGCGCCGACAGCTTTGGAAGCTCTACGCCCATTACGCTGCGCATACTGAGCGACAGCGTATTGTCAACAGGAAACGATTTTGCAAGTCCGCTTACAACACCCGTTGAAATATTGGCGCGCTGCAAAGCCTTGTATGCAGCGGAGTAGGTATCGTCAATGCTTCCGCGCAGTGCCTTAGCCTCGTCGGTGAGGTTCACCATTTCGCGGATCAGGATATTTCGTTTTCTGTCCATAAGCTCATAGCCCATGCGCGCCTGTCTTAACGAACGCTTTGCTTTGATTAGGTTTCCTTTGGTGGGGAATATCTGTTCTGCCAGTTTTATCCGCTCCTTTCGGTGAAATTCAGCGGTGCTGTATTATGCGTTAGTGCCGTAAAATCTTGCCGCGCGCTGTGGGTTGTACTTCTCATTCAAAAGCTTGTCGTCGATACGGTCAAGCTCGCTCTTTGGGAGGGTGCACAGAAGATCCCAGCCCAGCTCCAGAGTTTCATTCATGCTGCGGTTTTCGTCAAAGCCCTGATTAAGGAAGTTGTCCTCGAACAGCCTGCCGAACTCCATGTATGAGCGGTCGTTTTCGGAAAGCTCTTCCTCTCCGATTACCGAAGCGAGAGAGCGCGCGTCCTGAACCTTTGCATAGGCAGCGAAAAGCTGGTTTGCAACTGCGGCGTGGTCGGCTCTTGTATAGCCGTCGCCGATGCCGTCCTTCATAAGACGTGACAGCGACAGCAGTACGGACAGACCCGGGTATATGCCGCGCTGGTCAAGCTCACGGTCGAATACTATCTGTCCCTCGGTGATGTATGCGGTAAGGTCGGGGATAGGATGAGTTATATCATCATTCGGCATGGTGAGGATAGGTATCTGAGTTACAGAGCCTGTACTGCCCTGAACAACGCCTGCACGCTCGTACAGCGCGGCAAGGTTTGAGTACAGATAGCCGGGATAGCCTTTTCTTCCGGGGATCTCACCCTTTGAGGAGGAGAACTCGCGCAGCGCCTCGGCGTATGATGTCATGTCTGTCATGATAACTAGGATATGCATATTCTTCTCGTATGCAAGGTATTCTGCGGCGGTAAGGGCGCACATCGGCGTAAGAATTCGCTCGATTATCGGGTCGTTTGAGAGGTTAAGGAACATCGCAACGCGCTCTATCGCGCCGGTTTCTTCAAAAGAGCGGCGGAAGTAGTCTGCGACATCGTTCTGTACGCCCATAGCGGCAAATACTATCGCGAAGTCCGCTCCGCTTTCGTCGGCAATTCTCGCCTGTTTTACTATCTGAACGGCGAGCTTGTTGTGCGAAAGACCCGAACCTGAGAAGATGGGCAGCTTTTGTCCGCGGATAAGCGTCATAAGCGCGTCTATTGAGGAAATGCCCGTATGGATATAGTTGCGCGGATATTGTCTTGCAACGGGGTTAAGCGCCTGACCGTTGACATCGCCCATCTTTTCGGGGAAAACAGCGCCAAGCCCGTCGATAGGTCTGCCTGCGCCGTTGAACACTCTGCCGAGTATTTCGGTTGCCAGCGGGATTTCAAGGGGCTTTCCCGAAAAGGATGTTCTTGTGTTGCTAAGGGAGATGCCGTTTGTTCCCTCGAAAACCTGAAGAATTACTTTGTCGCCCTGCATTTCAACGACTCTGCCGATGCGCTCTGTGCCGTCGTCAAGGCGGATAGTGGCTATCTCGTCGAAGGATGCGCCGGATACTCCCTCAAGCGCTACAAGAGGGCCGTTTATATCCTTAAGCCCCATATATTGTAAGCTCATAATTCTACTCCTTTATCGTCAGACGCAAAGCTTTGCGAATGCCTCGTCCATTTCGGCAAAGTACTCGTCAAACATCTCGGGTCTGTCATTGGGGATATCATATTTCATCTTGATAAGCTTATCGAAGAAGCCCAGGGCGCTGATATCGGAGATAGGAACTCCGCCCCTGATTGCGACAAGTGCGCAGCCGTACAGCTTCGAGATGGCTTTCATCATCAGCAGCTGCTTTTCAAGCGGAACATAGGTATCGTCCTTGTGATAGGCATTCTGCTGCAAAAATCCGACTCTTACCACTCTGGCGATTTCGATAGTAAGCTTCTGGTCGTCGGGAAGAACATCAGCACCGATAAGCTTTACTATCTCCATAAGCTTGTTTTCTTCCTGAAGAATATTTGCGATGGCGCGGCGCAGCATCATAAACTCGCTGCCCACATTATCGGTATAGAAGTCGCTTAGTTCATCAATATATTCGCTGTAGCTGTTGTTCCAGTCAATTGCAGGATAGTGTCTTGCATATGCAAGCGATTTGTCAAGTGCCCAGAAGCAGCGCACAAAGCGCTTTGTGTTCTGAGTTACCGGCTCCGAGAAGTCGCTGCCCTGCGGTGAAACCGCACCGATGATAGTAACGCTGCCCTCTTTTCCGCACAGCGTTTCGACATAGCCGGCACGCTCGTAGAAGTCGGAAAGGCGGGATGGGAGATATGCAGGGAAGCCCTCTTCGGCAGGCATCTCCTCAAGTCTGCCGGATATCTCGCGCAGCGCCTCTGCCCAGCGCGAGGTGGAGTCTGCCATAATGGCGATATGATAGCCCATGTCGCGGTAATACTCGGCGAGGGTTATTCCGGTGTATATTGATGCCTCACGCGCCGCAACCGGCATATTGGACGTGTTTGCGATAAGCACGGTTCTGTCGGTCAGCGGTCTGCCGGATTTGGGGTCGATAAGCTCGGAGAATTCCTCAAGCACCTGGGTCATCTCGTTTCCGCGCTCGCCGCAGCCGATGTATACGATGATGTCGGCGTCGCACCACTTTGCAAGCTGGTGCTGGGTCATGGTCTTTCCCGTGCCGAAGCCGCCTGGGATAGCCGCTGTGCCGCCCTTTGCGATGGGGCAGATGGTATCTATTACACGCTGACCTGTGATAAGGGGTCTGCTTACCGGCATACGCCTTGCAACGGGTCTGCTTTTCTTGATAGCCCACTTCTGAACCATTGTCAGCGGTATCTCGTCGCCGCTGTCGGTGGTCAGCCTGATGATAACATCGTTTACGCGGTACTTTCCGTTTTCCGCGGCAAAGGTAACGGTGCCGCTGATATTCGGGGGAACCATGCATCTGTGCGTTATCAGCGCGGTTTCGGGGCAGGTGCAGTATACTGCGCCGCCGTTAAGTCTGTCGCCGGGCTTTACGGTAACGGTGACGTCAAACTCGCGCTCCTCGTCGAGGGAGGGAATGCTGCTTCCCTCTGCGACAAAGATTCCGTTAAGCTTTGTCATATCGCGCAGGGGACGCTCTATTCCGTCGAAGATATTGGAGATTATGCCCGGGCCGAGGGAGGCGCATACCGGTGCGCCTGTCGGGATTATCGGCTCGCCGATTTTAAGACCTGCGGTATTCTCATAAACCTGAATGGTAGTGAATTTGTCGTTTACGCCGATAACCTCTCCGATAAGGCGCTTTTCACCGACATACACCATTTCCAGCATGGAGAAATCCTTTGCTTGGGCGACCTTGACAACGGGGCCGTTTATTGCGTGAATAGTATTCAATCGGGTTCATTCCTTTCAGAGAGAATTATAGTATAAGCTCGGTTTTATCTGCGAATGCGCGCTTTTCGTCCTGTAAAGCCATATCAAGCGTAACATCGCACAGAATATTCTTATTGCGGCAAAGCGCTCTCAGTCCGCCCAGCCTTATGCTGCTGTCGGTGCTTATCTCGCAGCTTGTCATGGTGCGAAGCTTATCCACATCGCAGGGTCTGGCATAGATGACCGTTGCGCTGTCTATGGAAATCGAAGTGCGGATTTTTTCAAGCGAGCGTGCAAGAAAGCCGTCATATTCATCCGAAACCGAAAAGGATATCAGCCTTGCTTCGATATTGTCGAAGAAATCCGTTATCAGCTTGTTTCTGTATGTCAGCACCGCTTTTTTCAGGTCATAGTCACACTTTGCCATCTCACGGCGGAAGTTGGCTTCGCTGCGCGAAAAATCGTTTTTGATGTCGTTCAGGATAGCCTTTGCTTCAAGCTCCTCTTTTGTTCTGCCTGCGGCTGCCTTGTTGGAGCGCAATGTGGCAATCGCGGACTTTGCTTCGGCGTCAGCCTGCTCCTGTACAGCCTGTCTGAAAAGCTCTATTTTTGCGTTATTATCCATTGTTAAACCTTTCTTAATCTTATCCTCAGGCGCGAATTCCAACGGTTGACTCTGCGTTACAGCTTAAGTCCTATTGCTTCGGACACATATTGTGCAATAGCCTCCGTAACACGGGAGTTTCCGTGGCGGTCGGGTATCTCAACGATAAGAGGTCTGCGGCAGGACAGCTTTAGGTTGTAAATACGTTCGCGGTTAAGCTCCACAAGCTTTTCGGTAATCAGTACCACCGCAACGTTTTCATCTGCAAAGGCACGGTCGATAGCGGAGTTTATCTCCTCGGGCGTATGTGCCGTTTCGCCCTCGATGCCGGCAAGCCGCATACCCATTTGAGTATCTATGTTATCGCTGATAAGGTAAAACTTCATATTTGCCTCCGATTATCCGAACAGGATAAGGATAGAGATAAGAAGACCGTAGATAGCAACACCCTCGCCGAGTGCAACGAAGATAAGCGCTTTTGTAAATGCCTTGTCGTTTTCGCTTACTGCGCCGATAGCGGCGGGCGCTGCGCTTCCTACTGCGATACCCGTGCCTATCGTTGCCATACCTGTCGAAAGGGCTGCGGCAAGATATCTCATGCCATCCGTGAAGCCGTCGCTTGCTGCGGCAGCGGCTGCTTCTGCACCCTCTGCGAATGCGCCGGTCAGCGGCATAACGGTCATCACTATCATAATTCCGATAAAGGAGATGATGTTTGTAAGCATTGCACGCTTTCTGTTGAACGGCTTTTCAGCCTTTACTCTTTTGACATTTATGATAAGGGGCAGGACGATTGCTGCGGCTGCGATAAGCGGCAGTGTAAAAAGCATTGCGATTTCCATTTTGTTTTCCTCCGGATGATTTAATTTGTGATATTTGATGCGGTATTCATATGACGATACCGCATGATTGTTAAGGTTCGGCTGCTCAGATGTCGGTACTAAATGTTATCTCAACGGGCTGAAATCTCTGTCCGCTGCCGCTGTAGAAGCGGTTGAATATCTCGTAGAACTCCAGACGGAGTATCTGAATGCCTACCAACAGACCCTCTACGCCCATGACGATGAGGTTGCCGATGATGTAGGTGATTATGGTTCCGACAGTGAGCTTTGCGTCCGGTACATTTGTTCCGGCAAGCTGCGCTACAACCAGCATCATGCCGGCATGGCTGAGCACGAAGCCTCCGATACGCAGGAACGACATCGTGTTTGACAAAAAGCTGAGAGCGGCTTCAAACAGGTCGATGAAGTTCTCTATGATGAAATTGCCCACAGAAAGCTTTTCGCTGCTTTTAACGCCGGAAATAAGGTCGGACAGCGGATGCTTAAAGAATATCAGCAGCAGCGGAACAACGATAAGGCAGATGATATAAACGGGGGTAAAGAGGTTTATCTTAAGTGTGAACATACAAGCGGCTGCCGCAACAAGCGATATATAGAACACAAGTCCGCTTACGCCGTTTACGCTGAACAGGGCGTCACCCCATTTTTTCTTGCGGAAGTTAAGCACGGTGTTGAAGGTCATAGATATCACTATAAGCAGGATACCTATGCAAAGTGCCGCGATAAGCAGAACGGTCGCGACCTGGAAGATATTCTCCGGACGTTCGGTATAGCCAAGCAGCCTCCATATATTTTCCCGATGGAAGAACGGTTCGATTATCGTTTCTATTCCGAACACCGAGCCGTAAAGCACACCGAAAGCGGCGGAGAAAAGTCCTATCCTTGTCATGATGGGAGCAAGTCCGTTTGAGGTCAGCTTTGTCAGCAGCAGACCGATAGCGGATATTGCAAGTCCCTGACCGACATCGCCGAACATTATTCCGAACATCAGCATATAAGTCACTGCAACGTAGGGCGTTGGGTCAAACGTTCCGTATTCGGGCAGACCGTACATTTTTACAAACATTTCAAACGGGCGGAACAGGAAGTTATTCTTAAGCTTTACCGGAACATCCGCCGCGTCGCTGCCGCCCTTTATCGGGATGGCGTTCACGCTGGCGCCTGCGGCGGAAAGCTTATCGGTGAGCTCTGCGCACTTCTTTGTTGGGCAGTAGCCTGAGAAGGTGAAGCTGTCGTTTGATATAAACGCTTTTTTCCTTAGCTCAAAGCTGCCGTTAAGCTTGCTGAGCTTGCTTAGTACGCCGAGGAACTCGGCTTCGTTTTCCTTTATGAACTCGTTTAGCTTAACTTTAAGCTCCCTGGTAAGCTCTTCCTCATCCAGAATGATTTTTTTCAGCAGCTTATCGGAGCTCTCTACATTATCCACCAGATAGTCGGGGAGACGGATATGCTCAAAGAACAGCGAATTCATCACTCTGTCGCAGAATTCTGCGGTTTTTCGGGCGGTCAGGTACAAGCCCCAGACATATTCTCCGTTGTCGTCGAATGGGATGAAATGCATACATTTGTTGTTGTAGTAGCTCAGCTTTTTGAGGTTTTCAGAGGGCAGCTTTCCGATTTTCGCCTTTATATACCGCATATTGAACAGGTCGTTAAAGGATACGTTCAATCCCGTGAGATGGTTAAGATAGTTGTCGGTCTGCTTATGCTCCTCAAGCACGGAGAGAAGATCGTCGCAATCCTTTTTCATCTTTGTCACGGTTTGGCTGAAGCTGTTGAAATACTCCTCGAAATCCTCCGGCGTCTGCTGAGTTACGCTGCTGTAATCAAGCTCCTTCAGCGTTATTCCCAGAGAATGGGCGAGGTCGCACATCCCCTTGTAAGTGCTTTCGTAAGGGTTAAGCTCTCCTATACCGCGCAGCGAGCCGTCGTTCATATCCGTTATATGGAACGCTCCGCTTTCGCAGCATATCATCATTGCGGCGTCAAGCCTGTCTGCCGAGCCCTCGACGGTGAGCTGTGACATTTTCACTATACCCATATTTGCACCGCCTTTCTATATTACCAACATATTGAGGATCTCGCTGCTGCTTATGCCGTAGCGTATTCCCTCGATGATAGTTTTAATGTTTCTTTGTTCTGTCCTCAGACATTCTATAAGCGAATAGTACACCGCAGCAGAGTTCTGTGACATACGGATGATTCGCCGCAGGTATTCTGCGCTGATTCTTTCCGTCAGATTTTCTATGCAGCTGAATTCGGCGTGGGATGCAGTGTGATATCCCATACTTGAAAGCTCTGCGGCTATCCTGCCAACATCGTCAAGCTGCATCAGCCTGTCCAGACTTTCCCCGTTAAGGCGGTATCTGAACGGCAGAAGCTGTGCTTTTATTTCATCCTTGCCGCAGTTGAAGGCTTTCATGCGAAAGCAGGTTACGATGTTTACCATATCAATGCTTTTCAGCAGCGCGCGGCGGAGCTCGTCCCGCTTTTTTCCCTTGTATATTTTGTCCGCGGTCTTAAGTGCGGACATATAATACAGCATATATACTCTTCTTTCACATTCGTGAATGTTTATGCTGCCGCTTTCAGCCGCGTCAATAAGAAGAGGGCGCAGCGCCTTTGCGAACACTGTATTTTCAAGCAGCACCGCGATATCCAGAAAGCTCTCTGCGGTGCCGAGCAAAAGCAGGTCGGTCTGCGAATGCTCTGTCAGAAACACGGGAAGCTCTGCGATGTAGTCCTCGGTCGAGCCTGCGGCGACTCCCTCT
>JBJESD010000053.1:0-14729 GCA_051882595.1 Oscillospiraceae bacterium
AGCTGGCGGCTCTTGAAGCGAAGAAAACCGATACTACAAAGTTTATCGACTTGGTGAGGAAATACTCACAAATCACCGAGCTTACGCCCCAAATCCTCAACGAGTTCATCGACAAAGTGACCGTTCATCAAGCTATCAAGGTTGACGGTAAACGCCGACAGGATATTGAGGTTTATTTCAATGGTGTCGGGCAAATCTTGCCTGACGCAGAAAAAAAGCCCGAAACAACCGATTAAACGGTCATTTCGGACTTTGGCGGGAATTTATATCCCTAATCTACCCTCGGATTCTGCCGGGGATTACAGTTTGTCCAATAAGTCGAATACCAGACTGGCGAGAAATCGTCAGATGCTAGGAAGCGTTGCTGCGACTAGCCTTTGTGGCTGTCGCAGCGGCGCTGACACCGCAGATGGCGGTTTATCGACAGACTGAAATCCCCGGTTTCTGCCGGGGATTGTTCAGTATTTACCAGAATTTTCGTTTATCATTAGTAATACCGGCAAGATAATCCAGCGACACATCATATAGCCGCGCCAGCTGAATATATGTGCGCATCGGCATTTCCCGGAACCCTCTTTCGTATTCGCTGTACTGCTGCTGTTTCATTCCGAGATACTCGGCGACCTGAGTTTGATTCATGTCCCTGTCCTCACGAAGGTCTTTCATTCTTTCGTGAATTTGCATAAAAGATATACCTCCTTTACAATAGAGCCATAAACAATATATACAATTATATCTTACAAAGGATTTATTGTATTGACTTTACAAAGCATGTGTTGTATACTATAATATGATACAAAACATATTTTGTATTCGCGGAATTGTTCTCAAAGGCAGCAAGACTTTATCCTGCCTTAAATAATACATTGGAGGTATTTATTATGAAAAAAGTACTCAGGCTGTCAGCGGTAATGCTGCTGATTATGGCGCTGCTTCTGCCTATGCTGACAGTATCAGCCGCGGCAGCGACAAGGTGGAACGGCACATCGACCCTCAAAGCCGGGAAAAGCTACGTCATCACCTCTGCGGTGACAATGGACAGCAAGTTCACTATTCCGGCAAAGGCGACGCTGACTATCTCAAACGGCGGTTCTCTGACCGTTTCAAAGGGCGTGACCGTCACCGTGAACGGCACTCTCTCAGTCGCAAAGGGCGGCACGCTGAAAGTAAACGGTACTCTTAACGCCGCCGAAAGCTCTTGCGTGAAGATATCGGGCAAGTTCACATACGGCGCGTCTGCCAAAATAAAGCTCAACGGCAGCTACACTGTAAGCTCCACAGGAACTGTTTCGGGCAGCGGCACGGCAGAGATCAACCTCTCTGCAAAATCGCAGTACAACTCTGACATCAACAAGATAAACACCTACCTCGAAAAGAAGAATTACTCCAAGGCTTGCTCTTTGCTTGAAAGTGCTATCAAAAACTATCCGGATAAGAAGACAACCCTGCAAAAGGCATATTCCTCTGCGGTTATCGATTGGGCAGACCAGTATGCCGACAACGGTGACTACACCCGTGCTTGCTCCGTGCTCAGCGCAGCAAAGACCTACCTCTCCGATAAAACAGATGTAACAAACAGATACGATTTCTATCAGGGTTATATTCCCGTTCGATTATTAAATGCTAAGAAATGGGCAGGGGATGGTTGGTGCGAAAAAGTTTTTAGTGATAATTATGGAAATCAATTTAGTAAAGCAAGCTATATTACTGCGCATGGTAGCAATAGACCTAACGCAGATACTACATTTATTGTTGATGGAAAATTTACAAATTTTAAGGCTACTTTAGCGTGTGCGTCAGAATATGGTGGTGGTATAGATTGCTATCTTGAAATATATGTAGATGATATGCTTGTATATGAAAGTGAAGCTATATATAAGGATACCAAACCCTTTGAAATTGATGTTGATATAACTGGCGCAAGACTTGTTCGTATACATAGCCACAGTGGCGATGGCATAATAGTTGACTCCGCAACATTCTACAAAAAATAATATATAATCCTAAGCCCCGATTTCTCATGAACCGGGGCTTCGCTATATCCGGATATCCCCTCCGCTTGCCGGATAATACCGCAATACAACAGTTTTTTCGCAGCCAACAAAAAAACATGCTATAATATGCCACTTTTTGCGCAGAAATATCGTTTTATATAAAGGGTGGATTTTTCCAATTGCCCCCCTGTATTGCATTTGACAAACAGACGCATAATGTGTATAATGGAAATGTATGTTTTTCTGCGGCTTTCGGGCAGATTTCTTGCTGATTTCAGCCCATATTTACCCTATTTTTTCGGCAGCTCAGCCGCACGGAATGCAGTAAAAAGCACTGATATTTGGTTGCATTTCCACCAACATCCTTATTTATACAAATAGTTAAAAACATTATGTATAAATTTCTTAAAAAATTCTGAAACTTTTTCAAAATAACCGCTGACTTCTGTAATGTAGGCGGATAAGCGAGGTGAGCTCCGCGTGGGAAATATTGACATTGATAGCTATTTTGACACAGTGTACGCCGAAACGTTCAATTCCGTTTCGCGCTTTGTTGTAAGCCACGCAGCGCGCTTCCAGGATGCCGAGGATATCGTGCAGAATGTATATACCCGTTTTTACAAACGTCTGAAGGACAAAGGCTATGACGACATCGAAAACGCCGAGGCTTTTGTAATAAACATCGCAAAATTCGAGTGCAGAAGCTTTTTCTCCGGCTTTATCAAGCGCAAGGACAAGGTGCTTAATATGTCGGATTTCGACGAAGAGCAGTCCGCCGCGCTGGAGGCAGAGCTTTCACGCGATCAGAAAAGGCTCGAGGATGTGATGTCCGATAAGATCCTCGCCAGACAGATATTCGATGATATCATGTCCGAGGACGATACCGTCGGCAAGATATTCTATATGCACTTTGTCTGCGATATGAAGCTTGACGAAATAGCCAATCGGCTTGATCTTAAGCTTTCTACCGTAAAAACAAAGCTTTACAGAACATTGGAGCGCCAGAAAAAGAAGTTCGGAATCTGACGCATATACTATAACATAATCAACATCAATTCGGAAGGAGGTCGTGCTTTGTGAATAAACAGGATTTTTACAAGCAGCTTATGAGCGAATACTCATTCGACGCTGAAAAGATAAAATCCAATGCCAAAAAAGGCAGATATGCAAAGCAGAAGATCTCCCCGCTTACGCTTGGCATAACCGCCGCTGTTGCTGTGTGTACAGTTGCGTGCGGTACTCTCGCCATGACATCCGTCAACAGCAAAAACGGCATCGACCTTATCGGTGAAAACCAGTCGCTGTCCGCGCTTTCCTCCTCCGAGCGCGTCAAGAATGCAATAGAACAGCAGAACAAGGTGCGCAACAGCGAAGAGCTGATCGATGTTATGGTAACATTTAACTATCCGCTTTCACCGGATACCGCCCGTTCCGTCATCGCTTCTCATACCGACGCAAATGTCCCTGTCAAGACAGTATATCTCGCAGACGGAAGCAGAATATCCGGCAGCGAGCAGGTCGCAGCAGTATTCCGCGGCGAAAGCAAGATCGCAGGCGTTTGCATCGAATGCAAGGGCTCTGTTATGACCCTGCTCCAGAATGACGCAGATATATTCCTTGTCGAGCTGGTCACCGAGGACGATTTCGATGTGATTGCCCCGATAGCTCCCGAGGATGTCGAAACCATTGATGTGGATATTCCCGGATTCATCCACAACGAAACAACCGATCCCACGCCCGATGACAACGGCGGCAGCTCGGCAGTTGACCCCGACACCAAGGAGCCCGAAGACATTATCGACGTACCGACAGAAGAGAGCACCGACTCCGCTGAGTCCTCTGAGTCAGCCGAAACCGTTGACGTCCCCGAAACAAACGAGGAGACCGGCTCTGCTTCCGACGAGACCGGTGACGCTGACGTTACCGAAGAAACCGGAGAATCCACCGAGCCTGTGGTACCCGTAGACCTGCCCGAGCTTCCGAACGGTATAACACTGCCGATAAATCCCGAGAGATTCGTGTACGAAACACAATACCTTAATGCAGAGTCGGCATATTTCATCAGCAGCAACACCATTTTCGTCAAGACTGCGGATGGCTTCGCATTATACGACTACTTCAACGGTAAGGAAAGCCTTGTCGAAAGCATCAGCTGCAGCAGCGTAAAGGTACACTGGATAGCCGAAAACGGCGGCAGGATGATAGTTTCGGGCAAAAACGAGGACGGCACCAGAAACAAGATGTGGCTCGTCAACGCGCACGCTCAGGCGATATACGACCTGCAAGCCGAGGATACCGTTATGGACGGCGCCCTTGTAGACGCAGGCTATCACGCAGAAAGCGGCATCGTATCGCTTGTAGTTAAGGAATATGACATTTATTACACATTCATCCTTAAGCTCAACTCCGATAACGAGCTTGATTATATCGGCTATGTGTTCGAAACCGAAGCCGATACAAAACTGCTTGGCTATTCAAAATCGACAGTTTACCTCGCTGTTACCGACGGCTCGCTTTCTCAGGTTTATGCCGTTGATATAACCACCAACGAATCCCGTATTCTTAAGACTTATACGGGCAATCCCAAATTCACCAAAAACCTTGCCTTTACGCACGGCGTGATTACCCCGTCAGACTCCGCAAAGACAGGCAGCATTGAGATTTTCGACCCGTCCACAGAGAGCTTTATCAGCACTGGCAGCCTTGACATCTCTGTAACCTTTGGCGCAAGCAAGCACAACCTCAGCATTGACGGCGCATTCTACACCGTTTCGGGCGGTCAGCTTGTACCGGCAGGAGGTCTTAACGCAATTGCCGCGGTAGACTACAAAAAGAGTATGTCTTCGCAGTACGCAGCCGTTGCAGATAACGGATACATCAGGATAACCAAGAGCGTTTACAGCGATATCAATAGATCGTCTGTACTGGATTTCGGTCATATCACCTCCAGCAACGACGCGGATTTCAGAGATGTTGTTGTCGGTGCAATAGGTCTTAACAACGCGCTGGCACTCAACAAGTGCGCAGAAAGCGGAATGGACCGCCTTGACGAGCTTAATCAGGCGTTGCCGGTATACTACTCCGAAAACGCTGTCGCACAGCTCAGAAAGCTTTGCGAGATCCCACAGTTCGGCGCTCTCAGCTACACCTCGGGCGGATTAAGATCACTGCGTGCCGATTCGATTGAGATAGTTATAAGTTCTGTCGGCGAGAATACCGCCTCCGGAACGCTGTTCATCAAGGCAGGCAGCTTCGGCGGAAAGACCGCATATCGCTCGGTAAACATTTCCTTCGTCCGCGAAAACGGCGTATGGAAGCTGGATTGCATCATCGGTAAATAGAGTAAATAAAAGAATTCCTCCCACATTAAACCGTGGGAGGAATTTTGTCAGAAAAGGTGATAATCATGAACAGAAAAATCATTGCAGCGTGGCTGATTCTTGCCGCTGCTTGTATTGCAGGAATAGCAGTGTTTTTGCTGCTAAAAGCAATCCCATACAATTCGCCCGAAGCAGTGATTTATTCCGATGGAGAGGTTGTGCGCACCGTTCCCTTGTCCGAAAGCTGTGAATTCACTGTGCAGACCGACCGCGGCTTCAACACCATAGTTGTCGCAGACGGCAGTATCTCAGTGGCAAACTCGGACTGCCCCGACAAGGTATGTATACATACTGGCGCAATATCATCCGGCGCAGTGCCGATCATCTGTCTGCCGCACAGGCTTGAAATAAGAATAGTATCAGCCGATGATGATATAGACGCGGCAATCAATTGACTTGCCTTGACTACTAGACGCCTTGCTGCCAATGCGCAAGCGTTATCGCTTCAAAGCCCTGCGGCGACAATATCGGCTTTGCGATACGCCGCTTTGTTTCCTCGGACAGGCATAGGTTGTTTGCAAACTCCTCGCCTGCCTTTTTTATCTCCGCAAGGTAGCCCTCGCGCTGACGCTTCGCCTTTTCCGCGATGAAAAGCTCTCCCTCGGGGCAGAGTATGGCAGTATAATTACCGTCGCCTGCGATAAGGTCGTACTGCCTTAACAGTGCCGGATACATCGGAGCAGCGTCCACATAACCGCAGGTTGTGATTACAACGAGCTTTTTCCTGTGCATTGCCTCGTCCCTCAGCTCATGGAACGAAGCATTCTTGTCCTCCACCAGATTGCCCATATACGGAAGCATAAACGGCAGGCAGCGGTCTGTCATGCACTTAAGCTGCGAGGGCATTCCGAAAAAGTACAGCGGAAAGCTTTCTATCACTATATCCGCAGCCTGAATTTTTTCGTACAGCTGTTGCATATCGTCGCGTATTACGCAATGCCCGGGGGTTTTGCTCCAGCATGAAAAGCAGCCTACGCACGGCTTTATGTCAAGCATATAGATATCGGTATACGATACCTCTGTGCCCTCGGGGAAGCCGCTGACAAACGCCTTTGTTATATTAAGCGTGTTGCTGCGCCCGGCTTTCGGACTTCCGTTTAAAACCAGTATCTTCATATATTCTCCTCAGTTTTCGCAGTAAACGCTGTAATAGTACTTTATGCCGCACGATGTGATGATACCCGTGCGGTATTCGTCTGTGTGGAGGTTAACATTGCGGATGTCCTCAAACACATCGCCGCCGCGGTGCTTTATGTACGCTTCACGGCGCGTCCACAAAGTATAAAACAGTTCCCTGTCATATGTTTTCAGAAATTCCGTATAGTCGTGTGCACCCATGAATACCTCGGCAAGCTTTATCATCTTCTCGTCGGTATAGCTGCGCACGCGCTGTACATCGCAGCCTATCCTTGCGTTGCCGCCGATACATAAGCCGCATAGCACCGCCCCATCGGAATGGGAAATGCTGAAATCTATATCCGTCCTGTTGATGATGCAGGGTCTGCCGTCCGCATTGCGCGATATCACCACGTTTTTCCTGTCTATGCCGTGCTTTGTCATAAGGCTGTCCGCCAGCAGAAATCCGCACGCGCTCTCGTTAAAGCTCCTGCCTGTTTTGGCAAGGATGCGCCCGAAGTACTCCTCGCTCATTTCCGAATACTGCTCGCGAGCCTGCTCCAGCCGCGGTCTCAGCCCATCTCCGCCGGCAGCGATACAGGCGGTTATCTCTATCGACTTATCCATATACAGCGCCCTTTTCTATGGAAGTAAACAGCATATTGCCCTTTGCCTTGACCGCTCCGTCCACCGATATCACGGCAGAAAACTCATATGCGCCGCTTGCCGCCATTACTGCCTTAACATCAACAGTCAGCGTATCACCCGGGATAATAGGCTTAAGAAACTTGAAATCCTTGACCTTAAGCAATACATACAGCTTATCATCCTCTGCCGCGCCCTCGGGCGCGATAACAAGGCTGCAAAGCTGCGCAGCGCACTCGATAGCAAGCACACCCGGCATTATCGGCATATCGGGAAAATGGCCGACAAAATACGGCTCGTTTATCGACACATTCTTTATTCCCTTTGCCGAAACGTTAGGCTCCAGCTCAAGCACGCGCTCTATCATCTGAAAGGGCGGACGCTGCTTTATGCGCCGATTGATCTCCAATAAATTCATCATAGGCTCAGTCCTCCGTCAAGCACGATGACCTGTCCGGTCATGTATCCGAAGCTGTCCGAGCACAGCTGCGCCACAACGTCTGCGACCTCCTGCACTGTGCCGTATCTTTTCATCGGGATAGCGCTGAGATACTCGTCCTTCTTTTCCTGTGGAATGGCGTCCATCATTTCGGTTTCGATAAATCCCGGTGCGACCGCATTGACCATAATACCGCGCGGAGCCAGCTCCTTGGCAAGCGTCGCCGTCATTGAGTTAACAGCGCCCTTTGTGGCGGAATACACCGCCTGACCCTCTACCGCAAGTATAGAGCTTACGGATGATACGTTGATAATTCGTCCGCCGATTTTCATCATCTTGAGAGCCGCCTGCTGGGCACAGTGGAAATAGCCCTTTATATTGATATCAAGACTTCTTGAAAGCGAAGCCTCATTCACCATAAGCAGATATGCGTCATCCACAACGCCGGCATTATTTACAAGCACATCAAGCCTGCCGAAAGCGCTGTGAACCTCGCGGAACATAGCCTGCACCTGCTTAAGGTCAGAGGTATCAGCCTTTACCTTTACGGCTCTCTGTCCGACAGCCTCTATCGCAGCTGCGACCTCGTCCGCCTTTTCCTCGCTGGAAAGGTAGTTTACCGCCACATCATAGCCGCACTCCGCAAGCCTTATGGCGCACGCCCTGCCGATACCGCGCGACGCGCCCGTTACTATTGCAACCTTGCTCAAAATATTCCTCCTGTTTTTTCGGGCGGAGTGAACCACCGCCCGATGATCATGCTTTCTTCAATACAACGGCGGAATAACAGCCGCCTGCACCGGCAGCCACAGCAAGTATGTACTCCATGCCGCTGACATCTACCGTTGCTTTTTCGACCTTTTCCGCGCCGAGGATATACGCCTCCTGCCGGGGCGCTGTCCTGCCTGCAAGCACCTTAGCGGCATAGGCAGCCTGTGCTGCGCCGGCTGCGGCGCGCGCTTCTCCGATGCGCTCCCTCACGCAGAAAACAGCAAGCTCTCTGTTGAATACCCTGCGGTATGCCGCAGCCTCGAGCTCGTCAACAGCCTTGCTGCCATTGGCAAAGCCGCTTATTGCGCCGATGTCGTCCACAGTGATTCCTGCCTGTAAGCAAGCCTCGCGCACAGCGCGCTCCAGCGCCTCCTCCGAGCCGCTTATCGTGCCGAATTCCACCGCATGATGCGTCATGGCACAGCCTGCAACCTCGGCATATTTTTCCGCTCCGCGCTGTTTGCAGCTCTCCTCTGTTTCGATAATAAGCGAAACAGAGCCCTCGCCGTATACGGCAGAAGCGTCCCCGAAGCTGTACGGAGTATTGTCGTATGAGCATCCCGACTGCATATAAAGCTCTGCGGTCGTGTCGGTGTTTTCATCCGTGCCTGTGGCGAGCATTATCCTCGCTTCGCCGCTGTGCAGCACATCACAGGCATAGCAGATACTCTGTATACCTGCCTGTATGCCGTTCGCAACGGTCACGTTATAGCCCTTTATCCCTGCAAAAATGCTGAGATATCCGCCTGCTGCGTTATACACGGTGTTGGGGAAGCTGAACGCGCTGCCGTTAGCTGTTCCGTTCAGGACAACGTTCTTCTGGAAGCCTGCTATCTCGGTCATCGGACCGTCCGCCGTGCCGATGATGATTCCGATGTCATTCTCGTTGCTTTCATCGACAGTAACCCCGGCGTCTGACAATGCCCTCATACCGGAAATAAGCTGAAGCTGGCTGAAACGGTCAAGCTTGCGGTAGAATGCCATCTTGATTCCGTGCTCTTTATAATCATCGGAGGTAATCTCTGCACGGTAGCCCTTATCCTCGGTTCTTTGCGTCGCGCAAAGCTCTCCCACTCCCGTGATGAATACGCGGTCGGCGTTTGTGTTGTCGGGAATATCATGCGGCTGCTTCGCAAACACGATGCTTGCATTGTTGCCGCCGAATGCAAAGGAGTTAGAAACCGCGTAATTCACGGTTTTTTCGCGCTTTTGGTTCGGCACAAAATCAATACCGCCTGCCTTTTCCTTAAGCGCTTCGATATCCTCTTCGCAATAGCCCACTGTGGGAGGTATCTCGTCCTCACACACAGCTTTTACGGTAAGCACAGCCTCGATAGAGCCTGCCGCGCCGAGGCAGTGACCCGTCATAGACTTGGTGGAGCTTACCGAAACATGGTCGCTGCAGTCGAAAAGCGTATGCAGAGAAAGGAACTCCGCCTCGTCATTCTTAGCCGTGCCTGTGCCGTGGGCGTTTATGTAGTCGATATCGGTAAACTCAAGACCCGAGTTTGATATCGCTTTCTTTATCGCGGACATCTGTCCCTGTCCGTCGGGACGGGGCGCGGTGATGTGATGAGCGTCCGAGCTTACGCCGCTGCCGAGTACCTCGCAGTATATCCTCGCGCCGCGCTTTACTGCGTGCTCATAGCTCTCGATGATAAGCACGCCTGCTCCCTCGCCGAGCGTAATGCCGCTGCTGTGATTAAACGGAGAGCAGGCGCCCTCGGCAAGCGCGTGCAGCGCATGGAAGCCGCTGAAAGCAAGCGACGAAAAGCTGTCAGAGCCGCCTGCAACAAACGCGTCCGCCTTGCCCGAGCGAATGAGGTCGCACGCATAGGAAAGGCTCATAGTTCCCGCAGCGCATGCGTTTACGATATTCGCGGTAATGCCGTTAAGCCCGAAATGACGGGCAACGTTGTTCGCGATAGCCGCCGCAGGCATCTTGATTATGTCGCCGCTATCCGCTGCGCCGTTCTTTACACCGGTGTAGTACTTGTCTATGCTCGCCGCGCCGCCTACGCAGTTTCCTACGATAACGCCGATACGGCGGCTGTCAAAGCTCTCTGCGGTGAAGCCTGCGTCCGCAAGCGCCTCGCCGGCAGCCTTTATGCAAAGAAGAGAGGAGCGGTCATAATCCTCTCCGGAAAGCTCCGCATTAGTCAGTCTGACCTCCGCGCCCACATTCGCATAGCACCCGGTAGTATCTACCGATCTCACCTCGCGGATGCCCGAAACGCCGCCGATGGCTGCATTCCAGCACTGCTGCGTGTTATCGCCCAGCGCGCAGACAAGACCAAGTCCCGTTACAACACATCTTCTGCTGCTCATTCGTTACTCCATATTCTCCTCGACAAACTTTGTCAGGGTTTCTATCGTCTGGAAGTTCTCCCTTGCCGCGCCCGTCATCTGAACGCCGAAAAGGCTGTCTATTCCTGCGATTATCTCGATGGAGTCGATAGAGTCCAGTCCGATGTCATCGCCGAACAGCTCGGAGTCATATTCCAGCTCGTCAGCAGGGATTCTGAGGTTTTCTACCAGCATTGCCTTGATCTTTTCTGCGATTTCTGTATTCATAATATGTACCTCTTTCTTCGGGATGATGCTCCCGTGATAATATTTATAGCGGCATTGCCGCAGTTTTACTGTTGTATATAGCTCTCCTCGTAAACGGGAAGCCTGCCGTGCTGCGCCTCGAGCACTCCGTACAGCCGCTTTACTTCCTGCTCGCAGCTGCCTGCAAGAAGCCTTGCGTATTTTGAATGTCGCATATCCTCCGGGCATTTGCTCTCTATCGGTCTGCCGATGAGTATGCGCTGCCTTTTCCCGAAAACCATGTCGTAGCCGCCGTATATCGCAGCCGGAATGACAGGCACGTCCGATGTCGCGGACAGCAGCGCCGCGCCCGGCTTGAAGGTATCTATCCTGCCGCCGCGCGCTATTCCGCCCTCGGGGAAAATGATCATCGAGCCTTTGCTGTGAAGATACTTCTCCGCCGCGAGATACCACCCTGCGTCCTCCGCGCCGAGGTCTATCGGCAGACACCTGCACCATTTCAGCATAGTGCCTATCTTCTTTTTATCATACCAGCTTCTGCTTACCAGCACATACGGTCTGTACCTATCGAGTACCGCGCCCATAAATGCGCCGTCGAAATGGTGCGTGTGGTTTGCAACAAATATCGCCGGCATACCTTTCAGCTGCTTTTTAAGAGCCTTGTCCTCCCATATCACCTTCGGACGGAACAGTATATATACAGCGAGAGTTATCATGCGCTGAAAAAACCTGCCCCACAGCGACTGGGCGAGAACATTTTCGCCTTTTTCCATTGATTTTCACACCTTTGAAGTGATTATTCGCCAATATTTTCTTTTCACAGCATAATTATACATCACTATGCGAAAGCATTTCAATGGACATTATGCAACTATACGACCCAAAAGCAACAGTATGTCCGATAAATGTCCATTTTTAATATTTTGTTTATAGAAATTCTGTGAAAATACACCGGAATAATTTGAAATAATCCCATCAAAATGTGCATTTCGCCAAAAGCGCACCGGAAGTATCCGCGAAATTTATTCCGCCTGCTCGATATCAAGGTCCTCCAGCAGACGAAGCACCTCGCTCAGCGACCTAAGCCGTATTCCCTCGCGAAGCAGCTCGTGATCCGCTGCATTTATCCCACCGACCGGGATACGGTAGACCGCGACAGGGGTTTCTTCATTTTCCCTGAACAGCGCTATGTTTCCCTCATATTCACGCAGGATATAGCACCCAAGCTCCTCGCTCAGGCTGTTTGCCTCCGCCATTACCTCCCGTCCTGCCGTCATCACATAGGCGGCTCCGCCGCCGATTATTGCGACCGACATAAGCGCGCCGACCAGTTTTCCGTATACTGACATAAAAAAATCCTCCCTTTTGCGGTTTTTGTTAGAATACCACAAAAGAGAGGAAGTATACATTTATCGCCGCTTGCTATGCCGACAGGTCGCCACGCGATATCATCCGCGACACACATCAGCCGAGCGGCGCAGAATCCTGCGCCTTTTTGGGTATCGGCGCAAAGCTCTGCTCGACGGTAATAACACAATAAAAGTCCGGATGCGCCTGCCTTACAAAGCGCGATATCTCTTCTTTCAGCTCCCCGTCATCCATTTTGAAGCCCGCCGGAACAACACAATCGAAAATTACGTTTGTGTGAGTTGTTCCGGGTACCATTCGCAGGTCGTGTATCGTCAGGCGTTCGTCGATATTACGTGCGATGCAGGATATCTCCTGCCTTGTTTTTCCCACCGCCGAGTCTGCGGTCACTATCGGGTCATAATGTATCACAAGGTTTAAGCCGCTCTCAAGGAAGTCGCGTTCGATATTGTCTATTATGTCATGGCTCTCAAGTACGTTCTTCTCTGCCGCCATTTCAACGTGCACGCTTGCGAACACTCTTCCCGGACCGTAATCATGCACCATAAGGTCATGGGTGCCAAGCACTCCGTCGTAGGACATTATGCGCCGACGGACGCTCTCCACCATCTCGGGGTCGGGCGCTTTTCCGAGAAGAGGGCTCATAGCCTCGCGAACCAGATTTATGCCGCTGTACAGAATGAATGTCGCTACCAGTACGCCCATCCAGCCGTCAAGCTCCACGCCTGCAAAGTGGGATATCAGCGCCGCCGCAAGCACCGCAGATGTGGAGATGCAGTCATTCCTACTGTCTGCCGCAGTCGCCTCAAGCGACTGAGAGCTTATCAGTTTGCCTATTTTAAGGTTGAACAGCATCATCCAGAGCTTCACCAGTATAGAGGCGCCCAGCACTCCGATAGTCACCCACGAAAACTCCACCGCAGAGGGATGGATTATCTTGTCAATACTGCCCTTAAGCAGCTCGAAACCGATAACCAGCACCAGTACCGCGATAACAAAGCCCGAAATATACTCATATCTCGCGTGTCCAAATGGATGCTCTTCATCCGCCGCCTGCTCCGAAAGCTTGAAGCCAAACAGGTTGATAATACTCGAGGAGGCGTCGGACAGGTTGTTTGCCGCGTCAGCAGTTACCGATACGCTGCCCGAGATAAAGCCCGTTACAAACTTTCCGATGCACAGAAATATATTGCACACTATGCCAACCCACCCCGAGAGCTTTCCGTATGAGTTGCGCACAGCGGTATCATGCACCTCTGTGCGGTTTCTGATGAATAATCTTATAAGAATGTTTGTCATGTCATGCCTCCGTGTTGTCAGATTAAGTCAATACCGCAAAGCAGTCCGGTAAGTCTTAAGCGCTGCGATTTATAGCGAAAGATAGTACCTTTCAAGCTCCTTTGCAGAGCTGTTTATATCATATCCCGACGCTGCTATCTGCTGTGCGCCCTTGTCGCTGCGAAGCTTTGCACAGCAAAGCGCCGCGCACGCCCAGTCCTCCGCGCCGCTTTTAAGGCTGAGATACTGCGCGCTGTCTGAAAGCTTCGCCTCTTTTGTCACCCTGTCGGAAAAGATACAGTACAGACCTGCGCACTGCGCCTCCACACCCACCACGGGCAGTCCCTCGTAATTGGACGGAAGCAAGAAGCAGTCAAAGCCGCTGTAAAACTTGTCGATATCGCTGCGCTGCCCTGCGAAGATGACCTTGCCGTCAAGACCTGCCGCCGCAACACGCGCGCGTATCAGGTCGATGTCTTTGCCTATGCCAACCAGCACAAGGGCAGAGTTTTTGTGCTTTGTCAGAATATGCTTGAACACATCTATAAGAAAGCCCTGATTTTTCTGAGGACAAAACCGTCCGATGTGACCGAAAACCAGCGTTTTGGACGGTATCCTGAACTCTCCGCGCATCTCGCTGCGCTTATGGCTGTCAAAGCTGAAACGTGCAGTATCTATCGCGTTGGGCAGAACTCTGACGTGCTTTACCGGCGGCGCCTGCTCGCTCATATCAAGCACCGGTACAGCACCGAACATCCAGCGCGCCGCAAGCTCGGAGCACGCAAGCCAATGCGTGGCATACAGCTTGGCGAAAGGCTTGAATAGCTGCTTCGCTGCATTTCGTACAAGCTCCCTTGCACCGCCCGAGGTGGTGTGATTATGCAGTATCCGCACGCGCACGCCTGCCTTTTTAGCCGCCCTGAGCGCAGGCGCAGCCAAGGTTCCCAGATGACAATGCACAATGTCGTAGCCGTTCTCCTTAAGCAGCCGCTGAAGCGTTTTCATATACCTCAGCGGTCTTTTAAGCGGCGCAAGCACAAATATCCGTCCGCCCAGCGCTTTTATCTCCTCTGTCGGGACGTGCTTTGAGCCTTTGAATATAAAGAAATCAAACTGTACCTGCTCGCGGTCGATCGCGTTGTAGTAATTCATTACAACCTGCTCGACACCGCCGCCGTTCATTTT
>JBJESD010000054.1:0-14399 GCA_051882595.1 Oscillospiraceae bacterium
AATATACATTATGAATTTCAAGGAAAAAGAGACGGAAACAAGAATTGAAGACACCATCGAATGCGTTCGTGCTCTCGCAAAAATCGTAAAGGAAAACGACCTCGGCAAAATAAAGATCAGCACGGACGAGCTTGATATCGTCATCGAGGGCAAAAAGTGCCAGCCTGTACAGATGGCTGCCGCAATGCCTGCCGCAGCTCAGCCGGCAGCGCCTGCGCCCGTTCAGGCGGCAGAACCTGCTGCCCAAGCGGTAAGCGGTAATATCGTTACCTCGCCTATCATCGGTACATTCTACGCTGCGCCCTCTCCCGAAAAGCCTCCCTTTGTAAAGGTCGGCGATACGGTAAATGCAGGCGATGTTGTCTGCATCATCGAGAGCATGAAGCTTATGAACGAGATAAACAGCGAATTCAGCGGCAGGGTTGCCGAAATCTATGTAAACAACGGCGACGCTGTCGAATACGGACAGAAGATAATGCGTATCGAATAACAGCAGTCCGGTTTGCGCTGAGGCGCTTTCTCAGCAGCCTGCCCGAAAGCAGGAAAATATTATTACTGACAGAGGTATAAAAATGACGCTTGATCTTGAACAGATAAAAGAGATAATCCCCCACCGCGACCCGTTCCTGCTTATCGACGAGGTTACAGAGCTGGAGCCCGGCGTAAGTGTTACGGCAAAGAAGTACCTTAAGCCCGACGAGTATTGGTTCAAGGGACATTTCCCCGGTCAGCCCGTACAGCCCGGCGTTCTCATGATAGAGATGCTTGCGCAGGCAGGCGCAGTATGCGCACTGGTGCTGCCCGAGAACAAGGGTAAGATCGCTTTCTTTGCAGGTATCGACAAGGCTCGCTTCCGTGGCACTGTAAAGCCCGGCGACACGCTGGAGCTTCATGTTGACATGACGGGCAAAAAGGGACCTATCGGCTTCGGAAAGGCAGTTGCCAGCGTTAACGGCAAAAAGGTAGTAACCGCCGAGATTTCCTTTGCGGTCGCAGACCCTGCTCCCGAGGCATGATATCGGTGCACTTAATTAATTGGAGTTGACAGAACGAATGTTTAACAAAATACTTATCGCAAACCGCGGCGAGATCGCAATAAGAATAATGCGCGCCTGCCGCGAGCTTGGCATAAAGACGGTTGCGGTGTATTCTACCGCAGACAGGTCGGCGCTTCACGCTCAGATCGCGGATGAAGCGGTGTGCATAGGTCCTGCTGCCACGACGGACAGCTATCTTAATACACAGGCGCTGCTTGCAGCGTGCGAGCTTACCCATGCGCAGGCAATTCACCCGGGATTTGGCTTTTTGTCCGAAAACGCCAACTTTGCGCGGCTTTGTGCAAAGTGCGGAATTAAGTTCATCGGTCCCTCTCCCGAGGTAATGGACGCTATGGGCGACAAGGCTAACGCGAAAAAGACGATGGTTTCCGCCGGAGTTCCCGTGGTGCCCGGCTCTGACGGCGTTGTCACCGATATCAATGAGGCAAAGAGAATTTGCTCCGAGATAGGCTATCCCGTTATGGTAAAGGCTTCCGCAGGCGGCGGCGGCAGAGGCATCCGCCTTGTAGAGCGCGAGGAGGATCTCGAGGCTCAGTACACGGCGGCTCAGCAGGAGGCGCTGCGCTTCTTCGGCAACGACGAGGTGTATATCGAGAAGTTTATCATCAATCCGCGCCACGTGGAGATACAGCTGCTTGCCGACGAGCATGGAAATGTCGTTCATCTCGGAGAGCGCGAGTGCTCTTTGCAGAGGAAAAATCAGAAGGTGCTGGAGGAAAGCCCCAGTCCCATCATGACGCCCGAGCTGCGTGAGAGAATGGGCAGCGCCGCAGTTGCTGCCGCAAAGGTAAGCGGTTACAGCAATGCAGGCACTATCGAGTTCCTTGTGGACGCAGACAGAAACTTCTATTTCATGGAGATGAACACCAGAATACAGGTCGAGCATCCCGTAACGGAGCTGGTAACGGGTGTTGACCTTGTAAAGGCGCAGATAAGGGTTGCAGCAGGCGAGAAGCTCTGGCTGACGCAGGACGATGTAAAGCTGTCGGGGCACGCTATCGAGTGCCGTATCAACGCCGAGGATCCGCGCCACGGCTTCCGTCCGTGTCCGGGAAAAATCAAGTCGCTGCACGTTCCGGGCGGCTTTGGCGTGCGTATCGACAGCGCTGTCTACTCGGGATACGAGATAACTCCGTTCTACGACAGCATGATCGGCAAGCTTATCGTAACCGCTCCCACACGCGAGGAAGCTATCATGAAAATGCGCGTAGCCCTTTCCGAGTTCATTATCGAGGGCGTTGACACCAATATTGATTTCCAGCTGTGCCTGCTTAAGGATGAGGATTTTGAAAAGGGCAATTTCGACATCGGATTTCTTAACAGAAAAAATGTAATGGGGGATTAAGCTGAATGGCTCTTGAAGATTTATTTAAGGTTGTAAAAGCGCGTTTCGGCGACGACTCGCAGCAGCCCGAGGCTGAGGAAAAGAATGTCGAGATCCCCGAGGACCTGCTGTTTAAATGTCCGCGCTGCGGCAATGTTATCTACAATGACGATTTCGTGCGCTCGCTTAAGGTCTGCCCGAAGTGCGGCTACCATTCACGTCTTACATGGCAGGAGCGCCTTGAGATGACGGCGGACAAGGGCAGCTTCCGCGCGTTTGACGAGGAGATGCACTCCCTTAACCCCATCGGCTTCCCGAAGTACGAGGAAAAGGTGGAGAAGCTTTCCGAAACCGTAGGCATGAATGACGCGATAAAGACAGGCGAATGTACTATCCGCGGCTACCGCTGCGTTATCGGAATTATGGACAGCCACTTTATGATGGCAAGCATGGGCAGCGTTGTTGGAGAGAAAATCGCGCGTGCATTCGAGTATGCCACGGAGAAAAAGCTTCCGGTTGTTATGTTTACAGCCTCCGGCGGCGCCAGAATGCAGGAGGGCATCATCTCCCTCATGCAGATGGCAAAGACCAGCGGAGCGGTAAAACGCCACAGCGACGCAGGCGGACTTTACATCACCGTAATGACCGACCCCACCACGGGCGGAGTTACGGCTTCGTTTGCAAGTCTTGGCGACATTATCATCGCCGAGCCCAAGGTGCTTATCGGCTTTGCCGGCAGGCGCGTTATCCAGGATACGATCCGTCAGAGGCTGCCCGACGACTTCCAGTCGGCTGAGTTCTTGCAGGAATGCGGCTTTGTTGATATGATAGTCGAGCGCGGCATGATGCGCAAAAGGGTATCCAATATCCTGAAATTACACGGTTTTCCGAAGGAGGGCACAGGCAGATGAGTAAGCTTACAGCCTGCGAAAGGCTTGAAATAATCCGCCATAAGAACCGCCCTACGGTCAACGACTATATTCCGGCGATGTTCACTCGCTTTATGGAGTTCCACGGTGACCGTCTGTACGGCGATGACGCAGCGATCATCGGCGGTATCGGTTATCTCAGCGATACTCCTGTTACCGTTATTGCACAGGTAAAGGGCAGAAGCCTTGATGAAAACAAAAAGTCCAACTTTTCCATGCCTCATCCCGAGGGATATCGCAAGGCGCTTCGTCTGGCGAAGCAGGCAGAGAAGTTCCACAGACCCGTCATATGTCTTGTTGACACTCCCGGCGCTTTCTGCGGTATCGAGGCGGAAAAGCGCGGTCAGGGCGAGGCTATCGCAAAGAACCTTGCCGAGTTCATGACGCTTAAGACTCCCGTGATATCGGTGGTTCTGGGCGAGGGAGGAAGCGGCGGCGCGCTTGCCCTTGCGGTATGCGACGAGCTTGCCATGCTGGAGAACGCGCTTTATTCCGTTATCTCTCCGAGGGGCGCTGCCTCCATACTCTGGAAGGACGGCACAAAGGAAAAGGAAGCGTGCGAGGTGCTTAAAATCACAGCCGAGGATCTTTCCGAGTTCGGGGTATGCGACAAGATCATTCCCGAGCCGGACGGCGGAGCGCATACCAACAAGGACATTATGGCAGACAACATCTACGAATACCTTGTTGACGCGGTTTATCGCCTTAATAAAGTCGATATTGATACACTTCTTGAACAGCGTTATCACAAATTTAGAAAAATTGGTATGTTTGCTGAATAAATTTGTTGAAAATAACTTGTGTTTTTTGTGATTTTAATATTGATTATTTCTTACTAATGATTTATAATATATGATGATAATGCCGCATGGATTTCGTGGCAAATAATTTGGAGGGTATTAACCATGATATTTGAAAAAGTTAAAAAGCTTATTGCAGAGCAGCTTGATGTTGAGGAGGCTTCCATTCAGGAGACTTCTTCTATCACAGATGACCTGGGTGCAGATTCTCTCGATGTAGTAGACCTCGTTATGAGCATCGAGGACGAGTTTGATGTTGAAATTCCCGAGGATCAGGTTGAGAACATTAAGACTGTCGGCGACATTGTTAAGTATATCGAAGAAAATCAGTAATATTATTTCTCAGAGGGCTTGCTTTTTGCAGGTCCTTTGAGTTTGGTTTCAGAATAGTTACCTTCCGGTGCGCCGGATTCTGTCTTAACACTTGGATTTTTGCCCGCACAGCGGGCATTTTTATTTTGCTTTTGGCGCGCCCGATTGCTGCGCAATGTATTTACTTATCGGGTTGCAATTTAGTGAATGTTATGGTATAATAAACGCAAAGCGTTTCGATAACAAATCCTCGCGCATACTTTTTTAGTTGGTAATTATATTGATTTGTCTTTTGGAGGTATTTATGCTTAGCGGAAATGTGTTACAAGTAGTAATTGGAGCTTCTCCGTTCCTGCTTCTTTTTCTTTGTCTGAGTATTTTCTCAAAGCAACACCGAATAAGGAATATATGCCTTACAGCATTGGTCGCTGTTATTGGCTGCGGCGGAATTTTGCTTGCCGGTTCCGGCGGAGATGAAGTAAGGACGCAGGTTCCGCCGGCGGACGAGCTTCTTTTCGCATACGAGCTTATGGATCAGGAGTGTTATGAGCTTGCCGGTGAGATGGTCAAGTCTAACCGCGGCACACAGGTGTATAATGACGATAACACGCTTGCCCTTGCAAGAATTGCCGTAATGACGGATAAGGTAAATTCTGCCGCAGCGCTGTACAGCAAGCTGGAGGATTCCACCGAGCGCACTCTGGCGCTGGCGTTATCCTCGGGAGATGAAAATTCGGCAGAGGAGCTTAAAAAGCTTATTTCCGAGGAAATAGATGAATTTCTCTCCGAGTACAGCGAGGAGCAGACCAAAGAGTACGAGAGAGCCGCAAAGGCGGCGGCATTCGCTGACTCAAGCTATGAGCTGTTCCTTAACGGCGAAACCGTGGATACGGAAGAGGTAAAGAAAGAATGCAAAAAGATCATCAGTCTCAGCAAGGATAAACCCGAGCTGCTTCGCATTCCCGTGCTGCGTATCGCTAGACTTAAGCTTCAGCTTATGTCGGAGGATTATGCCGGAATTGCCGAGTGCGTGGATGACTACTCCGATTATAACGAGCTGCTTATCGTTTCGGAGCTGTATATGAACGGCTACATTAAAGCAAAGGATTTTTCGGAGGATTACCGCAAGGGCGAGCAGGAGAACTACCAGATAGTTGCCGACAAGCTTAAGGAGGTATACAGCAGCTGCTATGCCGATAAATCGCGTTCGGAGCGCAGGGCTGCCGGCGAGCAGATTTCCGCCCTCAAGGCACTTATGAAGAACACCGCTCTGGTAAAGGTTCAGAACGGTCTGCTTAGGTATGCCGAGAGCGACTTCTCGTATGATAAATCAAAGGTATATCTTCAGCTGGCTAAGACCGAAAACTACATGGGCAACGTCACCAAATCCAACGAGTACGTTGACAGGTCGCTTAATACGGTCGGCGACTGCGCGGACGAGGAATACACCGCACCGATGTACGAGATAATCGGCATCATTGCAGACAAGGATGACCCCGAGCGCCTTAAGGACGTCGCGGTATATACCGACAGGATTCTTTCCAACACCATGACGGTGCGCATGAGCGAGGAGCTTCATGCTCCGGCAGCCGGCACCGAGGACGAAGTTGTTGAGGATGAACCGGACACAGAGGACGTTCAGTCGCTTGATTTCTCCACCCGTTTCAAGACCTATGTCAGCCAGAAGAGAATGGCGATAAACATTTCCGGTATCGAGGCGTCCGACGGTGTGGTCAGAGCAAATATCAACATCAGCGGCGATCTTGACTACTCCGTTGACGAGATAAGAAAGCTGCTTGTGGTGTCGGACTGCGGACTTGATGTCAGTGACTTTACCATTGAAAAAATCGAGTACAAGGCTTCCAATATACTTATGTGCTGCGATGTATCGGGCAGTATGACAAATCAGGCAATCAACGACCTTAAGCAGGCGCTGACAACCTTTGTCAACACAACGGATGAGATAGAAAGCGTTGCGCTTATCACCTTCTCGGGCTCGGTAGAAGAAAAGTGCCTTTTCGGAACAGAGGATGAAACGCTCCTTGATGTTATTTCGGGTATCAGATCCGGAGGAGGAACCGATATCTACAATGCGCTGTGCGAGTCGATTCAGTGCTTTGACAATGATATTGACACGATAAAGACAATAATACTGCTGTCGGACGGCGACGCATACATACCGGGCGATGACGAGCTTAACGCTAATATCATCGCTCCGTGTGAGGACAAGGGCATTACCATCTATTCGGTGGGACTGACCCATAATGTAAACAGTGAGCTGCTGACAAAATTCGCTGCGATAACCGGCGGAAGCTATGTTTATGCTTCGGATTCTTCCCAGATTTCGTCCTTTTTCGACAGCCTGCGCGCGCAGACGCTCAACGGCTATCGCCTTAAATTCACCGCTCCCGATACTATCCAGAACACCAGAAATCTGCGTGTGTCCTTAAACGGCGAAAGCTACACTTACGACGAAAAGTGGTATACTCTCGACGGAAGTCCCGTAGACGAGAGCATGACGGAAGAGAATATTGTATTCTTTGAGAATAAGACGATTTACGGCTTTGATGAAAAGCTTATCTTCAAGAGCGAGCGCAGCAGAACCGTAGATTTCCTCGGCTCGGGCTTTGCGCAGGACGACAGGTTTACCATCGGACTTTCGGGCTGCATTGACTACAACAGCCTTGGCTATGAGTATGTCAACGACACAACCCTGCGTGTAACGATTCCTGCCGGCATCGCCTGCGATTGCTATGATGTAAAGCTTACGCTCAACGGAAGAAAGACCACGCTTAAAAACGGACTTGCCGTAGTGGTTCAGGGCAGTGAAAAGCAGACGGTATTCGGTGATTATGTGTTCACCTCCTATTTCAAGGAGGTCACAAGCGACGGCGTCAATCTGTCGCAGTATGTCACGATGAACGGCTGGCTCAGCTTCAAGGGCGATGTAAGGCTTGCAGGAGATTTCAGCTCCGGTCAGATAAGCCTGTATACAAGCGACGGCGCGTATATTCATTACGGTGATACCGCCGGTGGAATAGCTGCGGCATATTCCGGAAAGGACCTGGTTATTCCGCTTAACGGAGAGTTCCTGCTTTACCGCACACCCGATGATGACAGCCGCACGACCGGCTTGTCGCAGCTGCCGCTTGACAGGCTTGCGGTGCTGGGCGATGTACGCATGCTGATATGTCCCGACAGGCTGCGGTTCACAGCGTATGAAATAAGCCTCAGGATGCCGTATCTTAATGATGTGCTCAGAAGCAGAAATCTGTACAGCTACAAAACCGATGTTTCGGGCAGCATTGCCGTTGACTTCATCGAAATCAATGCAGCATACGACAGCCTCAGCGACAGGGACAGACCAAGGTCGGATACTCCTGCTTATCTCGGAAATACGCCTGTATTCATAAATGACAGCTATACTCGCTTCAATATCGACAGCAGGGGAGTAAGCCTGCAATATGTTGCGGCTCTGCCGTTCATCTCGGATGAAAGCGCGTTCGACCTCAGTATTTGCGGCAGCTGGAGCGGCGATGTGCGCCTTGATGATGTGCAGCTTCGCTCTGCATATGATGTACCGCTTAAGGGAGTGCCTGCGGGCGTCACTGTCGGCAGCTTCAAGCTTGGCTTAAAGAAGAACACCGACAAGTATATACTGGTCGGCGGCTTTGATATGAATTCACAGACGCTGTCCGAGCTGTTCCCAGGCATTGACACTTACCTCGGCGATATGGCGGATGAGAGCCTTGTAAGCTGCGATAAATCCGAGCTTGTGCTTGCGCTGGGCGAAAACTATATAACAGCAAAGGCAGATATTACGATGATGAAGCATATCAAGCTGGATAATGTACTTATGGAGCTTGGTAAATCGGATAATGACAATAAGCTTCTCGGACTGGACAGCAACAGCGTATACGGTTTCAGAGGCTTGACCGATGCAGTAGTCGGCATTCATAACGACAGCAGCAGCATCGATGTTGACGGAGCAGTCGAGGCGCACATAACCGACAGCTTTATCGGTATCACCGCAGACGGCACTGTTTCAATCGATGTGGATTGGTGGACGGCTGCTAAGACATTCAGCGGCAACGGCACCTTTGCTATCGGAGTGCAGAAGAGTCACGACGGCGAGCTGTATTTTGTTACAAAGGCACAGGATGCAAACAATACATTCTATATCAGATGGGGCGGTCTTGGAGGTGATTACTATGGCTCGACGCAGATATAATATTCGGCTTATCGTCCTGCTGGCGGTGATGCTGTTAAGCCTGTTTATTCCGTGTACCGCTTATGCGGTTGAGATCACTGCGGATATATTCAATCTGGATTCTTCTGCCAATATGGCGCTGGTTGTCGAGTATGAAGGCTCGCTGCCTCTGATAAAGATCATACGTCCTAACGGACGTGAGCTTGAGGCAGGCGATTTTTCGATACAAAATGCGAGCAAGTCGGTAACTTACTTCATACCCGACTGTGCAAGAGGTCAGTGGCAGATACGCTATGATAAAAAGGGCAGCGAAAAAATCAACATAAGCTGGGCGCCCTATGCGGATTCGCTGGAGATAGTATCACTCAAATATGACAGAATAACGTCATCCGACAGCGATACTGATGTTACATTTTCGGTAAAAAGCAGCAACAACGACAGATACGACTATATCATCTATGCCGCACTAATTGATGAAAACGGTAATGTCACCGGAAAGAAAAGGCTGGCAGACGGCAGCGCAAGACCCGGCGAGGAGTTCACCAAAAATGTCGGACTGCGTGATTTGCAGCCATATCACAGCTACTATATCTATCTCGAGGTATGGCGCGAGGATAACGGCATAGAGGTCAGCGACAGCAGACTTTCGGACAACACCTTTAAAATCGACGGGGATAATATGCCGGAGCCTATGCAGAATTTCAGGGTCAGCGTTGACATGAGTGCCGCTGCATTGGAGCTTAACTGGCAGGATTACAGCAAGCGGTGCGATGAATATATAGTTACCGTATACAACGCGGATGATACATCCTCGCCGATATACAATATGTCGCTTGCAAGCAGCGTTAACACTGCGTCTTTGGCGTATCCGTCCGATGCAGACGCGCTTATCGCGGAGATATGCTATATCAACAACAACACCGCGTCAAAGACCCTGTCAAAGACGATACCCGTCAGCAGCGTGCGGATTACTATGCCGACAGAAGCTCTGACATCCTCTCAGCAGATAAGCGTTGGGTATGATGCGGGGCAGCCCGTTGCAGCAAAGGTACGGCTTAATGGCAGCGATATGCCTCAGCAGCTTAATTTAAGCGGCAGCGGAAGCTTCTCTGTAAGCTTGCAGGAGTTTGGCAACGATATCGCGGTTTTCTACTCGCTGGATGACGACCATGTGGTGTACAGCTATAATAAGCAGATTACAGTTGATACAACTGCGCCGATGCTGAGCCTGCCGGAAAACGATGTGACCTTGTACACAAGCGATAAAACATTTGAGATAGCAGGAAGCGCGGAGATAGGCTCAACGGTGACGATAAACGGCACGCCGGTCGAGGTGATGGCAGACGGCATATTCGTCTATACCGCTTCAATAAACATCGGCGAGAATGAGTTTATCGTCAAGGCGACGGACGAGGCAGGAAACACCTCCAGTCAGCTGTTTCTGATAAACGGAGTTGCAGCAGGCACGGCGAATATCGAGGACAACACCAATACTGTTCCATTCTGGAAAAAGTATCTGCCGCTGGCTCTGACCGCTGTCGCAGGAATAATTGTGCTGATATCGGCATTTGCGCTGACAAAGGCATATTCCGGATATATCGCAGTATCGAAAATGTATGCTATCATGGCTGAAATACGAAATGTTGCGGCAATAATGCTTGCTGTTTCGGCTGTCGTGTCGGGCGCGCTGGTGTTTATGACCTTGATAAGCGCAGGAGATGTGAACAGTGAAAAGATTTTTGAGACCGCAGATAAATCACTAACACAAGCATATGATGTTATCGTGAATTACAATAATGCCGCTTCGGCAATGAAGATAAGTCTGTTTGCTACGGCAGGACTTGCTCTGTTGTTTGCAGCAGCGCTTATCGCATCGAGCATTCTGAAAAAGCGTGCAGCAGAGCCGCCCAAGCCAAGTAAGCCCAAGAAGCAAAAGACCCCGAAAAAGCAGAGGAATACAGCCGCACCAAGTGCGGATATTCCCGTGATGAAAGCTCCGTCGGCTGATTCTTCGGACGAAACTCTGTTGGCTGATACCACGGCAGCGCAAACTCCGTCTGCTCAGACTTCTTCGGCTGATACAACGGCAAAAGCGGTTTTCTGTTCCGAATGCGGAGCAAGGAACGAAGCAGGTTCGATGTTCTGCGATAAATGCGGAAGCAGACTGGGATAATCCAATAAAGATAAGAGCCTGAGAAAAAACTCAGGCTCTTTTCAGGCTGTCGATAAAGGCGCATCTGCGTCGTCAGCGCCGCTACGACAGTGCAGACACGACGTCTGCACTGTTGCCCCCAAAGCCCGACAGGACGTCGGGCGACAGAGGGGCAACTGGCACAAAGCCTAGCCGTTGAGCGCGTTTAGAGTAACACGAAGTGTTATTCGTGCATCTAAGGGCTTCTCGCCACCCTGCAAAATCGACTTTTTCGACAAGTAAGAGCCTGAGAATAACTCAGGCTCTTTTGTTTTGTTATGCGTTTTCGTTCTCGGGAGCTTCCGGAGTATCGTTCGCTTCGGGGGTCTCGGGAGTATCTGTATCGGTATCGTCATTACCTGCCGGCTTTGCAGGGATGTTCATTGCGATAACGGTCAGTATCATTGCCAGTGCCATCGCAACATCCACCCAAGAGGTGTAAGCCATGTGATATCCCAGAGTGTATCGGGAGAGAAGCTTCTGCTGTTCGATTTCTGCGATAACTGCATTGGCGCATATTCTTTCTCCGGCTTCGGAAAAGATATCCGCGCCGATAACCGCAAAGGCAGAGGACAGTATCATAAGTCCTGTCGTAAGACCGAAAACCGAAACCGCGGTTCTTGTGGTTTTGCTCTCGTTCCCGGACAGAAGCTTTGCAAGCTGCATGAAAAACAGTGCTGTTCCGATGTAGGAAAGGCTTTCGATGAGATACTCGGGAATTGTTGTTATCGCCATGCGATCAAGGAACACTCCGATGCCGCGCAGCGTGTAGTACAACGCAGGAACAACCAGCGAGAAGCCCAGCGCAGGCGAAAACTCCTTCTTATAGAGTATGATAAAGGCGATTATCGTCATCGCAGTGCCGAGAATGAAGCTGACGAACATCAGGTATGCCGACGGAGTCAGCGCCTGCGTCTGCATATATCCCTCGTATATCGTAAGCGCGCCAGCGATAAGCAGCGGAAAGCCAAGCATTACCGCCTTGATATCCACGACCTGCGAGATATCCGCGGTATGGTAATAGCTTTTGTTTTTTCTGTCCAGTATTCCTAACGCTGTCATCGCGACGAATGTGATTATCAAAAGACCGTAATAGCTGAAATTTATCAGAAATCCGTTTTCGTCATACAGAAAGCCGGTTTCCATATCCGTTCCGCCTGTAACAAGCAGAAGCCGGATAACAAACAGTGCAATAAACGCAGGGATAGCTGCGAAAAGAGATAATTTGCTGTTTTTTGTCATTTCGTCACACTTTCATTAATTGCGCTTGTCGAGAGGAATATATGTCTTGTTGAGGTTTATTGCTTTGTATGCCGGACGGATGATACGCTTGCCGTTTATCATTTCCTCCATACGGTGTGCGCACCAGCCTGCCATTCTCGCGCAGGCAAACAGACCGGTGTACATCTCAACGGGAATTCTCAGCATCTTGTACACAAGACCGGAATACATATCAACATTTGCACATATATCTTTAATAGCGCCGCGCTCCTCGGCGAATACTTCCGGCGTAAGGCGCTCAACCGTGTCAAGAAGCATGAACTCTGCCTCAAACTCTGTGCCCTTGGCAAGCTTCATTGCGTTCTCCTTAAGGATGACCGCACGTGGGTCGGAGAGGGTATAAACCGCATGACCCATGCCGTAGATAAGACCCGAGCGGTCGCCCTCCTGCTTTCTGAGAAGCTTTCTGAGGTACTCCTTGACCTCGTGCTCGTCGTCCCAGTTGCTTACGCCGGTCTTTATGTAGTCAAGCATCTCCATGACCTTGATGTTGGCGCCGCCGTGGCGGTGACCCTTAAGCGAGCCGATGGCGGCTGCATAAGCGGAGTATGCGTCCGTACCGGAGGAGGACACTGTGCGGCAGGTGAAGGTAGAGTTGTTTCCGCCGCCGTGCTCCGCATGGAGCATAAGGCAAAGGTCAAGCAGCTTTGCCTCCTCGGGAGTGTACGAGCGGTCGTCGCGCAGCGTGGAGAGTATGCTTTCCGCAAGGCTTTCGTCCTTGTTTATCTGGTGCATTACCATGCTGTCGTTGTGGTAGAAGCGGCGCATTGTCTGGTAGGAAGTAACCATTATTGCCGGCAGCTTTGAGATAACGGAAATCGCCTTAAGCATTTCGCTCTCGATGGATTTGTCCTCGGGAGAGGAGTCGTAGCTGTAAAGCGTCAGCACGGACTGAGCCATCTTGTTCATGATGTTGGGCGAGGGGTTGCGCATAATGACATCCTCGCTGAAATACATGGGCAGCTCGCGGTAATCTGCGATCATGCGTGAGAATGCGGTAAGCTGCTCCTCATTCGGAAGCACTCCGAAAAGCAGCAGATGTGCGACCTCCTCAAAGCCGTATCTGTTATCATCAAGAACGCCCTTTACAAGGTCCTTTATGCTGTATCCGCGGTAGATAAGCTCGCCCTCGATGGGCTGCTTGTCGCCCTCGCTTAATACATAGCCGTGTACGCAGCATACATTCGTGATACCTGCAACAACGCCCGAACCGTCGGAGTTGCGCAGACCGCGCTTTACTCCGAATTTGCTGTAAAGATTGTTGTCTATTACAGTATTTGTCACGAAATCCTCGCACATATGCTGCAGTGCAGCGGAGGATTTCAGCTCTTCCATCTTTTTCATATATAATATTGCCTCCTATTAGTGGTCCTATTCACAAATATACTTATATATTATACTATACTATTAAGATAAAGTCAAGAAGAATTTTTGATTCGGCAGCAGAACGGTGAAAAAACGCAATTTAGTTAGGAGCAAAATCATGAGAGCACTACTATTACTTATTGTTGCGGCTATGCTTTGCGGATGTTCGGCGGCAGGCAGAAACTGCGCCAGCGACCGCGAATTCCCCGAAAAGGTGACCCTGTATATGGAGCAGGCAGGCGAGATAATAACGCTTGATACAACCGATTATATCATCGGCTGCCTTTTCGCATCGGTTTCTCCGGCATACGCGGAGGAGGCGGTCAATGCTGCGGCAGCGGTAATTTCGGGTAACGTGCTGTATCTGTATGATTCGGGAGAAAAGCACCTCGGCGCGGACTTTATTGATTCTCAGCCGCAGTATATGACGCCCGAGCAGGCTATGGCGCAGTATCCGGACAAGTACAGCGTGTATCTCGGCAGATTTTCGGGCGCGGCGGAATACGGAATGGCGCACATCCTGCTGTATGAGGATGATCCGGTATATGCGCCATTCTGCACCATATCCACAGGCAAAACAGAGCAAAGCGACTGCCCGTGGCTTCCGTCGAGGGAGCTTGAGGCGGACAGGGACAGTGACGAGGCGTTATCCTCATCTGTATTTTCGCAGGGGCAGCTGCAGCGTACACTGGTGGAGATATCGGGCGCAGCAGAGCTGCCGGCGGAGCGTTCGGAATGGTTTTCGCAGGCTGAGTATACCTCGGGCGGAACGCTTCGCTCAATACGATTCGGCGATGCCGTGCTGACGGGCGAACAGCTTCGCCAAGCGCTCGGGCTGCGAAGCGCTGCGATAGCGGTGGAGTACAGCGAGGAGAGATTTGTGTTCAGAGTAAGGGGAATAGGCGGCAATCTCGGCATGAGCCTTAACG
>JBJESD010000055.1:0-50400 GCA_051882595.1 Oscillospiraceae bacterium
AGCTTCTGCCCTGATAGATTTCTACGTCGCCGGGAGCCTCCTCGCAGCCTGCGAGCAGAGAGCCGAGCATAACGACATTCGCGCCTGCCGCAAGAGCCTTTACGATATCGCCGGAGTACTTTATGCCGCCGTCTGCGATAACGGGGATGCCGTATTTTGCCGCAGCGCACGCGCAGTCATACACTGCCGTTATCTGAGGAACGCCGATACCTGCAACAACTCGGGTCGTGCAGATAGAGCCGGGGCCTATGCCGACCTTAACCGCGTCTGCACCTGCCTTGATAAGGTCCTCTGTTGCTGCGCCTGTTGCGACGTTTCCTGCGATGACAACTGCATCGGGGAATGCATTCTTTATGCTGTCAAGAGCCTTGATGATATTCGCGCTGTGACCATGCGCGGAGTCAAGCACCAGCACGTCAACCTGTGCTTTGAGAAGCGCACCTGCTCTGTCCAGAACGTCGGGGGTTATACCGATAGCGGCGCCGCAGAGAAGTCTGCCGCCCTTGTCGCGCGCGGTGTTGGGATACTGAACGCTCTTTTCGATATCCTTAATGGTGATAAGTCCCTTGAGGTTGTAGTCGTTGTCAACGATAGGGAGCTTTTCGATCTTGTGCTTTCTGAGTATTTCCTGAGCCTGATCGAGTGTTGTGCCTACGGGGGCAGTGACAAGGTTCTCCTTTGTCATGACCTCTCCGACTTTCTGCGCAGGGTCTGCGATAAAGCGGAGGTCGCGGTTTGTGAAGATACCGACAAGCTTTGTGCCCTCTACTATCGGAACGCCGGAGATCTTGTATTTGCCCATAAGAGCATCGGCGTCAGAAACGCTGTCCTCGGGAGAAAGGAAGAACGGGTTTACAATAACGCCGTTTTCGGAACGCTTTACCTTATCTACCTCGTCTACCTGCATTTCGATGGGCATATTCTTGTGGATTATGCCGATACCGCCCTCACGCGCGATTGCGATAGCCATTCTGGATTCTGTTACTGTATCCATGGCGGAGGTCATGATAGGGGTATTCAGTACGATACTTTTTGTAAGGTTTGTCCTGAGATTTATCATGTTGGGCGTTACGTCGCTCTTTGCGGGGATAAGCAGGACGTCGTCAAATGTAAGTCCTTCCTTGACGAACTTTTCGTTGTAGTTGCAGTTAAGCATGTTTTTCATTCTCCTCACTTTCTTTGTCCGATGCTGATGATAACAATGTTCAAGCAGTTTTAGATAACCTCTTTTGTTTATGGAAAAAAGCCTAAAACGTTGTGCGTTTATTGGCTTTCATAAAAAGATATATTTTGAGCTTGTCGAAAAAACTACTTCTCAGGGTGGCGAGAAATCGACAGATGCACGAATAACACTTCGTGTTACTCTGAAGCGTTGCTACGACTAGCCTTTGTGGCTGTCGTTGCGGCGCTGACAACGCAGATGGCGGTTTATCGACAGCCTGATATTATTACAGCAGTGCTTCTGCTTGAGAAATTTATTATTATTCATTATACCACTTTGCACGTTTTTTTTCAAGCCGATTTTTTTAAAAACTCAAATAAAAATAACCAAATATCGCAGTCAAAAAAGGCGGTATTTCAGAACTTTTCACGCTTATGTGATTTTTTGAGAAAAAATTCGCCTCACCTATTGACTTGAAAAGATATTTATTATAGAATAATACTATATGGGCTTATTTCTCATTCATTACGAATTGCCCGATATAATCCAAGAACCGGAAGAGGAAAGAATATATGACTACAAAAGTATCAGCTTCTTTATTGGCGTGCAATCTCGCTCAGCTTGCTCTTGAGATAAGCAAATGCAAAAAATCAGGCGTAGACTGGGTTCATTTCGATGTTATGGACGGCGTTTTCGTGGATCAGATCACTTATGGCAGCCCCGTGCTGAAAACCGTCAGAGCTTCTACGGATATGTTCCTTGACGTGCATCTTATGGTGGAGGATCCCACCGATCAGATAAAGCTTTTTGCTGATGCCGGGGCAGATCTCATCACCATCCATGTAGAGAGCTTCTGCAATGTTTCGGAGGTGCTTAAGGATATCAGAAAGCGCGGCAAAAAGGCTGCGCTGGCGCTTAAGCCCCAGACTCCTATCGAGGCGGTATATCCCTATCTGCATCTGTGCGATATGGTGCTTGTCATGACGGTAGAGCCCGGCTATGGCGGACAGGCGTTCATGCCCGATACCGTCAGCAAGATTGAAGAGCTTCGCAAGGTCACTGACGGCCTTGGAATGAATGACTTCGACATTCAGGTTGACGGCGGAATAAACGAAACCACTGCCAAGACCGTGAAGAAAGCGGGCGCAAACGTGCTTGCTGTCGGAACCACCCTGTTCAAGTCCGACAACATGAAGTCAACCTGCGAGGAGCTTAAAAGGGCGGAATAAATCAGCTGAGTATTTCGGACAGCACATTGGCGCCGTCACCGCGTGCGATGGCGGTAAGATACTCCTCTGTCTGGGCGGCAAACAGGGATGAAATTTCGCCGTAATCTCCGTATTCCGAGCAGATCCTTCCGACTGCGTCGGATGGGTCGTTAAACACCAGACGGTATTTATCCGAGGTGTTGCCGCAGTATACGGTGCATTTCTCGGACTGTGCGGAAAGCGCACAGCACAGGCGGCGAAGATTATCTATGCCGGAAATATCGCAGGCGTACAGACTGTGGCCTTTTTCGCACGGCTCTGCGCCCAGCGGCGATACGAAGAACACAAAGCTTCCGTCCGACTTCAGGAATGCTTCTACAAGCAGCCTGCCGTTGGGAAGCACTATTCCCTGTTCGACGCTCAGGCGGTCAAGTATATCGCGGATAAAGCGGTGCATTTCCTGTGGGTTACCGTCCTGCGGCAGGTCGGATGTTTCCGATTTATCCAGTGTGATTTTATAGGTTGCTTCTCCCAGACATACTGCGGTCATAAGCTGCCTCCTTTGTCCTGATAATGCCGGAACCAGTTTTGAAAGGATTTTTAATTAATGATTTCTCTTATTGCACGCGACGCGTGCAAGGCTTATTTCGAACGATTCATTTTTATGGCTGCGCTGCTTATACCGGCGGTTTTCCTGGGCGGACCGCGGTCGGTCGTTGTAAGCGCGGTATGCGTAGGCGTTTGTATGCTTACCGATAAGATTTGTTGTATGCTGCGCAGAATAAAGTACGATATAAAGGATGCAAGCGTGCCTTTTTGGGGTCTTGGCTTGGCGTTGGTGCTGCCTGCTTCTATCGGGTATACCTATGCCGTGCTTGCCTCGGTGATATGCATAGTGATAGGAAAGCACGCATTCGGCGGCGGAGATAATGTTATGTTCTGCCCGTCTGCAATATCTGCGGCATTCTTAATTATATGCTATCCGTCTGAAATGTTATACTACCCAAAGCCGGACGAAATAATTCCTGTATTTGGTGAATACAGCGGCACGCTGGTGCGCGACCTTGACAATGCTATGAAGCTGGGCAACGTTCCTGCGCAGTCGGCGCTTGATATCATCATGGGCAGGGTGCCCGGCGCTATCGGTGCGGTCAGCATACTGGTCATACTCGTTTGCGGAATATGTATGATCATCCGCCGCAACGCAAGCCTTTGCGCATTTGTATCCTGCCTTGCCACGGTTTCCTGTCTGGCGTTTGCGTACCCGAGGATTGATGTCAGCGGAATCCAGTCTGTGTTCTACGAGCTTACAAGCGGATATCTGCTGTTCGGCACGGTGTTTCTTGCGGCAGAGCCGTATATAATGCCGCGCCGCCGTTCTGCAAGAGTTTTATACGGTATCACGCTGGGATATACCACGATGATGTTCAGGTATTTCGGCGCAACCGAAGGAAGCTTTTTCTTTGCGCTGCTTATTGTAAATGCGCTTAGCTGCGGATTTGACACTATTGTAGACAACCTGCTTTACTGGAAGAAAACATACCTCACCTCGTTTGAGCACAGCAAGCAGGCGGCTCAGCACGGCGGCATAAAGCTTACCGATACACAGGAGATACAGCTGCCAGAGAAGTACCGCTATAACACTCCGCCTATTGACGGCAAGGTCAAGAAGCACAGCAAATCAAGGCGAAAGGGAGGCAAAAACCAATGAGCAAGCAGAAAACCTACCCTATATGCTTTGACGGACTGTTACGACAGAACATAGTACTTACCAGCGGACTTGTTACTGCGCCCATAATCGTAGCGGCAACTACTGCCGAGCGTGCGGCGATATTGTCGCTGAGCTTTTTCATGATATCGTATTTCACTATACTTATCGGCAGGAGCGTTTCGCGCCGCATAGTTTACACCGTGCGCATTATAATATATGCGCTTATTGCGGCGGTGGTGTTTATCCCGACGATGCTGCTTGTAAGCTTCCTGTTTCCCGATACTGCGCAGTCGGTTGCGCTGTATATCGAGATACTTGTCGTAAACTCTTTGGTGCTTGCAAAGACGGAAAGCAGGTTCTATCTCATTCCGTACAGCTCCATGGCGATAGATTCGCTGGTGTATATTACGGGCTTTGCGCTTGCTGCTTTTGTTGTCGGCTCCGTCCGCGAGCTTCTGGCGCTTGGTACTTTCTTTGGGGCGCACGTTTGCAATCCTATCATGCCGGCGGCTAAATCTCCGTTTTTCGGCTTTTTAATTGTCGGATTTCTTGCCGCACTGTGCCGTTACTATTACAACTGCCGCCGTGAGCGGGACAAGCTTCCCGATATCGAGCGAAAGGGGGCAGACTCCTGATGGGCATACTGTCCGCGATAATTTCTGCTGCGATGGTTTCTATCTTTGTGCAGAATGCGATTTTTGAGCGTGCCTTCGGCTCCAATGTCGCTATTTATGCTTCACGAAAGGAAACAAACGTCATCGGCTTTACGATTGGTATTACATCCATGACTACCGTGGCAAGCGTTATCACATATTTCCTTGACAGACTTATTCTGCCGCACAGATACGGATGGCTGTTTATGCCGCTTATTTATGTTGCGATAATCAGCGTACTGTATCTTGGCGCGCTAATGTTCTTGTGGCGAGTGTTTCCGAAGCTTTTTGCAAGGGTAAGGAAGTATGCGCATCTGACTATCTTCAACTGCACCGTAATCGGAGCACTGTTCTTGAACTCCAACTATGGCGACGATATATGGACATATATCGGCTACGGCTTCGGTACGGGCATCGGTTTTTTCCTTGCCTCTCTGCTGCTTAACATTGCGCATGAGAAGCTGGATTCCGACAAAATTCCCAAGGCTTTCCGAGGATATCCCATAATGCTTATCTACATCGGGATTATTTCTCTTGCATTTTATGCATTGGTGGGATATACCGTAGATTTCTGATTAAAATATTACAGGCACATTATGACAGCTATGAAGTAAAGGGGAGGACATGAAAAAGAAACCCATAAAAATCAAACATCGAAGTTACAGCCTGTACAACCGAAAAAAGAGCAAGGCAAAGCAGGCTTTGGCTATATTTATCACCATATTTGCCGCAGCGCTGCTGTGCGTTGTGGGGTATGGACTTGGAAAACCGATAACGGAGTATCTTCAGGGCAAACGGCAGCCTGCGGATATCGTACAGACATCCGAGGCGTCACAGGCAGGAGTGACGGCTGAAGCCTCCTCCGATACGGCAACCTCCGAGCCCGAAACCGAGGAGGCAGCTCCCGAAGTCGCTGCGAACGAAACGGCATACATCCTGCCGTCTGCTGCGCTTAAGAACATGACTGCGCTTAACAAGGCAGTGGCGCAAGCAAAGGAAGCTGGACATTCCATAGTTATGGTGACCCTAAAGAACAGCACGGGCAGATTCCTTTACGCATCCGAGATAGACGGGGTAAAGGGCATGGATTCCGTGGTGGGAACGCTGACGGCAAAGCAGATATCCGATACCATAACCGCCGCAGGGCTTGTTCCATATGCAAGGATAAGCACGCTTAAGGATCCGCTTGCCAGCGACTATATCGCGGATGTACGATATACGACAAGCGACGGCTGGACATGGCTGGACAACGCTCCGGCGAACGGCGGAAAATCATGGGTATCTCCGTTTGCGAAGAATACTGCCGGCTTTGTATCGTCTATCGTTGCAGAGCTTTCGTCGGCAGGCTTTAAGGGCATAGTGCTCGCGGATACGATTTACCCGAATTTCCAGTATACCGATTATGCGGTATATCTCAGTCATATGACCGGGCTTGACGATCCCAAAACAAGGCAGAATGCGCTGTGGAGCGTTATCTCCGCGTGCGGCAGGGCAGCCGAGAGCAACGGCGCAGAGATAATCTTAGAGCTTGACGCGAACGATCTGGACGCGGCTGACAAAACGGCGACTACTGCTGAGTTTGCTTCGGATAAGGAAAAGCTTAAGTCGGTAAAGCTGATGATAGATCTGAGCATTGAAGGCAATCATTATCCCTCTGCAAAGAGCTTTGCCGGAAAAATGTCAGCGCTTTACAGCGGACAGGAGTACAGCGTCAGCATCAACGATTATTCGCTTACCGACGAGGAAAGGCAGAGTATTGTCAAGGCTTTTGACGAGGCGAAAATCACGGTGTTTATGAATAATTCATGAAAAATGAAGCATAGCTCTTGATTTATCGGCAGAAAAAGTATATAATAATAACATTAAAAAAATTCGGAGGACAACTATGAACATTTCAGAACTCATTACATTTGCCGCCGGCGGTCAGAACGGCGCTGCTACTGCGGCAAGCTGGGCAAGCTTACTGCTGCCCCTCGGCATTATGGTGCTTTTATTCTACTTCCTTATTATCCGCCCTGAGAAGAAGCGTACTCAGGAAACACAGAATATGCTGAACAGCATTCAGGTTGCGGATGAGGTGGTAACAAACGGCGGTATTATCGGTCGTGTTGTTTCTGTAAAGGAGGACACTGTGCTTATCGAAACAGGCAGCGACAGAACCAAGATCCGCGTTCTAAAGCAGGCTATCGCGAAGAACAACACGGTTCACGAAACTCCTGCGGAGGTAGCTCCTGTTGCAAAGAAGAAGAAAAACAAGGATAAGCCCACAGAAATCAAGTAATCAAAAAGCTATGAATGCGGCATTATAATGCCGCATTTATTTTTTATTGCGCCGCCCAAGAAACTTCTTTTTGCGGCAGACGACAAATTCCGCGAAATCCGTTGATGCAAAAATCATAAAAACTACTGGACAAGCCAAAGGGTTGGTGCTATAATATTATCATATCAAAAGCATCTCGTTGTGCAAGGCAGATTTTATTTCATCTGAAAGGGCTTGATCAAATGGAACTGAAAAAACTCATCTCTGATGGAGACAAGGTGCAGGTATATGAGTGCGACGGCATTGCAGTAAAGGTGTTCAAGGACCCGAGCGAGCCGAAGAGCGTGATACTGTATGAGTCGCTGACCCATGCGCGCGTTGAGGAAACCGGATATCCGCGTATCCCACCGTTTGAGGGGACTGTAAAGGTTGACGGCAAGTGGGCGGTTATGTACAAATTCATCAAGGGCAGGACGCTTGCAGAGCTTATGAGGGAAAACCCCGACAAGGCGGATGAGTATCTGTCGCTTATGGCTGATCTGCATATTGAGATACACTCCTACCGCTCTGCCAAGATAAGCCGGCTTAAGGACTATCTCAGGCGCTCTATCGACAGCCTTGACATCATAGACGACGTGAAGAAGTATGAGCTTATCACAAAGCTTGAGGCTATGCCGAAGCACGTTAAGCTTTGCCATGGTGATTTTACCCCCGAGAATATCATTGTAAACGACGACGGTATTTTTGTGGTAGACTGGCTTAAAGCAAAGCAGGGAAATGCATCCGCCGATGTTGCTAAAACATATCTTCGTCTGTGCCTGAGCCACCGCACGGAGTATGCGGAGAAGTATCTTAAGATCTATTGCGCAAAGACCGGAACATCGCCGAAGTATGTGCATGACTGGCTGCCAATAGTTGCGGCGGCACAGCTGAAATTCAAGCGCCCCGAGGAGCGCGAGCTGCTTCTTACATGGATAGATATAGCAGATTACAATTGATTACAAGGGCTGCGTACCTGCAAAAGGGACGCAACTTCAGACTGTCGATAAAGGCACATCTGCGTCGTCAACATTGCAACGACAGCCACAAAGGCTAGTCGTAGCAATGCTTCCTAGCATCTGTACCTTTCTCGTCACTCTGGGAAAGACACTTTTTCAACACAATAAGGCTGCGCACCAGCAAAAGTACGAAAACGTTGCAAAAAATCCCATCAAAGCTGTATGCTTTGGTGGGATTTTGTTATTGAGCTGGTTCCGTTATATCATACGGCACATTAGTGCAAGGGCTCAGCTTACAGCAAGCGCCGATACATAGAATGCCGCAGCGGTATCCGACGACTGAGGGATGATCTTTACTGTGTGCTCGCCCGGTTCGGTGAAGCTTGCCACTTCCGCATACTCAACGTAGTTGCCCCAGCCGTTGGGGAATGCACAATTGATCGTCACCTTAAGCTCGTCATCGACATACACATCAAGCAAACCGCCGTTTGCGATCATTTTTCCGTACAGCACGCCGATATTCTGTGCCGTGACGGTGAACTCAAGACCGCCCGAAATCTCGGTGCCCGAGGGAACCTTTGCGACCCATGGGGTTCCGAAGTTTCCGAAGTTGCTGTTGTGCTTGCCGAATATACCTGTTGCGGTGCAGCGTTCGTCATCCGGAAGAATGATGCCTGCATTCTGGTATTTTGTGCCGTTGTCAGCTGCGGCGGCAAGTTCGGGCTCGGCGGTATCTATGCTGTCGAGATTGTCAATTACGTCTTGCAGGTAGTTTGTGATCATCTGTGTAAGCACTGCGTGACCCTGCACATTGGGATGGATGTTGTCGTCCGAAATATCATCCCAGATTATATAGCCCTTGTTAATTACATCCAGTATGGCATTGCGATAGGATATCATCGGGATATCATAGCGCACGGCAATCTCACTGTGAGCGTCCTGCACGCTGGTACCGTCCTCCTGAGTCATGGCAAGACAGATTATTGCAGGGGCGGTTTCAAAGCTCCAGAGCTTTCTGATAAGCCCCTCGTAGGTTGCCTTGTTTGTTGTCATGCGGTCGCTTGTATCGTTGACGGAAAAATCCACGAACACAAGATCGGGGTTATATGCCAGCACGTCCCTGTCGGCTCTGTGGATGCCTATGTAGGAGCCTGTCGCGCCGATGCCTGCGTTGACGTAGTTTATCTTCGCATCGGGGAACTGAGCCTGAAGCCAGTCGGTCGTCAGTCTTGCGTAGCAGAGCTCATTTCCTGCGGAGCTTCCCTGAGTAATGGAACCGCCGAGGTATGCGACGGTAACCTCATCGCCCGAGCGCAGCTTGTTGAGCACCCTGGCAAGGCGCGCCTGATTTCCCTTGTTGAGCACGGAATTCGCTTTCATTGTGGGAGTAAGCTCACCGCCGAGGGTGTATGCAACCTCGGGGATGTCTTCCACTGTGGAAGTCTCACTGTCCGAGGCGGTATCGGAGGCTGTGCTGCTTGAGCCGGCGTCGGAGGAGGTGCTGTCCGATGTAGTATCGGATGATGCGGTGTCCGAGCCTGCTGCTTCGGATGCGGGTGAGGATGTGCTGCTTTCGGAGTTGTCTGCTGCACAGGCAGTCATTGCGGCAAGCAAAGAAACTGCGATAAGGGTGGATAAGAATTTTTTCATAGTGTTTGTTCTCCTTAAGTATTATTGTCAGCTGTTGTGTTTTCTTCGTGGGTATCAACAGACGCGTCCAGCGCGTAGGTCGAAAAATCCGGGAGCTCATCGAGAGTTACGCATAGCTTTGATTTATATATATCGTTGAGGCGCTGCCAGCTGGTGTATTTTTCGGAATAGCTTCCGTCGGGATATATCGTGTATGTACCGCTTGCAGGCGCTGCCCATAGCCACAATGCGTTATCACGCCTGCAGTAATCGGGGTCGGGAATAGTGTCGCAGGAGGTTATCGCCGCAGGCTTTATGCAGGTTCCCGATATGTATGACAACGCGGCAAAGCGACCTGCGTTTGAAGCAGAGCTGTTCATAAATATGCCCTGACCGATGATATCGCAGTAATCATCTCCCGGATAAAACTCGGGATTGCTGCCGTTCCATACCCAGACAAGATTATTCAGCCGATGATACTCATTCATGCGTTTGAACATCAATCTCCAGAGCCATTTGTAGTTTTCGGCGTTTTTGCTCCACCAGTACAGCTCGGAATCTCCGTTGGGGATAGGCTGCCATACTACGGTGAGGTATTCATCGCGGAATTTTTTCAGCTGCTCTGCGGCAAGGTCGATATCCTTTATCAGCAGCATACATTCCTCGGTTATTATGGAGCTGTCAAGCAGAGCCTGAAGCTCCTCGGGGCTTGCGTTTGCGATGTCGCGGTCGGTGACAGCCTCGCTTAATGAAAAGGTCGTGCCGTTGGCATAGCAGTCGGAGCTGTATTTCTGCGGTGAGTACCAGTGCCAGCCGAGCGATGATATTCCGCCGTTTCTTGCCCATTCAAGAGCAAGCTCGGTTTCCTTTTCGGGAATATCGCAGGTGCTTTCGTCCGCGATTGAGGAAACGTACATCATATCGCCGCAGCGCATTGCGGGGTAGCGCTGTGTTTCGGCATAAACTGCGTCTATTTCGGCGTTTGTGCCGGGTGTGACATTTTGTGCAGTGATAATGCGCGAGCCGTAGACATCGGTGAAGTATTTCATCGTACCGATGGTATGTATTCCGGTGTTTTTTCCAACCACCGAAACGGGGGTGCGATAGCAGGAGGACGGCGCGGCTGTGCTGTCCTCGACCAGCACATAGTCGATGGAGGCAGTACCGCTGAGCACCTCGAACGTCAGCAGCATCGGTCCTTCCGGCATATACACGCTGTCGATGGAAAACTGGGTGAATTCGGGTTCGTCCGTTTTGGGGATGTAATAGACCCCGACCGTTCCCTCAGAGCCGGTTGAAAGGCTGATGGCAGCCCCTGCGTAGGAGTATGCAGCTATCACTAACCGATAATGCTGCGAGGCAGGCGCTTCTGCTATATGCACAAGGGTCTTGCCCTCTTCGAGAATGATATATCCGTTGCCGTCGTAGGTGCCGTCTGTGCGTGCGTTTCCCTCAAACACACCGCCCTCTGCGTTGAGCTTTATCAGCGTATCCTTGGATTCAATTTCATACTCCTCGGGAGGGAGCTCATCCACCTTTTCGGGTTTGTCGCTGTCGGCTTCAAGAGTATTGGAAGCTTCCGCGGTAATCTGCTCTGCCGGGGATGATGTCCTGTCCGGAATATCTGCGCAGCCTGCTGCAAGGATAATAACAGCGGCGCACAGCAGCGGTTTTTTCATATATTGCATCATATCATTCAATAACTATCTCATCTCCGTCATGGATGACCTCGCCAAGACGTGCTATCCTTCCGTTGATTGTAGTAGTGGTTGCGTGCTGCAAAAGCGCGGTCGGATTGTCGGAAAACGCAGCCAGCAGGTCAAGGAAGATAGGCTCGCGATCTTTTCCCGGTATCGGGAACTTTGCAGGTTCTCCGTTGAATATCACATGGATGACATCCCTTTCGTCCTTTTCGGGCGAGGGCTCGGCGGATGGCTGTGTGCTTTCCGCCGTGGTAATTACGTCGCCGTCGCAAAGCAGAGTATCGGGGGCGGCTTGCTCCCCGTTAAGCAGCACAAGCTTCGGCAGCAGCTTTTCTTTTTCGCACAGTCTGCCAAGAGTGGAGCTGTCCACCTGTGTGATAATGCTGCCGTTTTCTATCTCGCGGTCGGCGGTTATCGGCTCGTTGTTGACAAGTATGTATCTGCCCACGGTTCTGTTGTCGCCGCAGAACGTGATATCCGCAGTGAACAGCTCGGAAGTATCAAGGTAATCGGAGAGGTAAGCGGCTGCGTCCTCGCCGTGCTGTGCGGGAGTGATCGTTACCTCATCGCCCTTGCGCACTGCGGTGTTGAGAGCGGCAGGCTTGCCGTTTACGGTTATTTCGGCAGGGGTCATAGAGGTGCCGCGCAGGGTTATGCGCTCGCCGTTAAGGGTGAACGAAAGTGATTTTCCCGATACGCCCATAAGCTCTTCGGGCTTTATGCCGCCTATGTTTGTAAGCTCGAAAACGGTAAGACGGTTGGTATCGAGGGTACGCACCTTTTTGCCGTTGAGGGAGATTGTAGTAAAGTCATACTTTACGCCCTCGGAGGCGGTTACCGCGATACCCAGCGGAGTAGCGTGCTCTGTGCCTATATGGATGCTTTTGGGATAGGAAACTCCGCGCATAAGCTCTTTTCTGCCTACCATTACGCGCGACTCATCCATGTCAAGACCCTTTGCGACAAGCTGAGGCAGACCGCTCAGCTTGCTTCCGCCGCCGACCAGGAAAACCACCTGAGGCGCGCTTGCGTTTGCGTTGATTATCTCACGGCATATTGTATCGGCAAGATTCTCTGCGGAGGGCTTAAGCAGCTCTGCAACGGCTTCTGCGGATATCTTGTGGGTCTGAAGAAGAATATCGGTGTATTCCGTTTCGGGAAGATTGCTTGTTTTTATCCTTTCGGCGGTGTTGAAGTCCACCAGCAGTGTTTTCATAAGCGATTCGGTTATCTCGTCACCTGCGACGGTCGCCATGCCGTAGGCTACGATACTTCCATCGCGCGAGGCGGCAACGTCGGAGGTACCTGCACCGATATCGCACAGTGCAATGTTTATCAATCTCAGCTCAGGCGGCACTACTGCATTCATCGCTGCGATAGGCTCAAGCGTAAGACCGGATACCTCCAGACCGGCATTATCTACGGCGGCGCAAAGGCTTTCTACGACATATGCAGGCAAAAAGCAGGCGATTATCTCGGTTTCCAGCTTTTCGCCGCGATGTCCCTCGGGCTTTTGCACCTTGTAGCCGTCGAGCGAAAGACCGGTAACACTGTGTCCGACGCAATAGAATGCGCTGCGCTGCTGTCCTTCGGAGAATTTCTCCTCTGCTTCGCGCACCGCTTCAAGCTCTGCTGCTTTAAGGTCGCTGTCTGAAATTGAGCGCAAAGCCGATACGTCATACACAGAGCTGCTGCGCATTGTCTTAAGCGCGCGGCCTGCCGCTGCAATGCATACATTCGAAAGCTTGATATTATTGCGTTTCTCCAGTGCTGACTTTACCGACTTTATCACCTGCGATACCGCTTCGATATCCTCGATCTGTCCGTCTGTCATGGAGCGCTTGTCGTGCTCTGCGGTTTCCATGTCCAGTATTTTGTAGCCCCCGTCGTTTCTGACGGCAAGGATGCCTACAACGGTACGCGTACCTATATCAAGCGCAAACACGGTGTCGCCCTGATGCTTTTTGGTACGTCTTACGGGTTTGGCGGTGCCTGATTTGGCTGAGGTGCGTGTGCGCCGGCTGCTTTTTTTTGCGTCCTGTGTTTCCATTATTATGCCTCTTTTCATCAGCCCTTCAGCTTCAGGGCCTTTCTGAGTTCTTTTACGTTGTTGTTAAGTGCAACCACCAGCATTACATCGTTGCTGCTCAGCGTTGTTTTGCCTCGCGGAATGATCGTTTTGTTTCCGCGCTTTATGCACACGATGTTGCAGTCGGAGGGGAGAGTCAGCTCCATAAGCGAAATGCCGTCCAGCTTATAATCCGGGGGAAGCGTTATCTCCAGCAGAGTGGCCTCGCCGTCGTTAATCGGAATAAGCTCCTTTATAGAGCTGAGGTCGACCTCGTGCTCCAGCAGCTGGATTATGTTGTCCGTTGCGGAGATGACGATATCTATGCCAAGCTGCTTGAGTGCATCTGCATTGTTGGGATTGTTGACCTTTGCAATGGTCTTTTTGACGCCGAAAAGCTTTTTCGCCATCTGGCAGCAGACAAGGTTATTTTCATCCTGTCCCATTACTGCGATAACAGCGTCAGCGTCCTTTGCGCCGCACGCCCCGAGAGTATCTCCGGAGGTACCGTCGCCGCAGCTTATCTCCGCGTCGAGATGGTTTGCGCAGAAATGGCACTGCTCCTTATTCTGCTCTATCACGGTGACCGAATAGCCGCGTGAAAGCAGCGCCTTTGCAAGGTAAAAGCCCACCTTGCCGCCGCCTACGATTATTGTTCTCATGGCTGCCTCCTATGACTTTTTGGCGAAAATAAGCTTGTCGCCCTCAATGAATTCGATGTTGGTTTCCGAGTTGTACATTATCATCTCGCTTTTGCGCATAACGGCGAAGAGAACTTCCCCCGGCTCGTAGATGATATCCGCTGCGGTGTTTCCGATGTATTCCTCGGGCACGTCCATTGTCGTAAAGCAGACGCTGTGGTTTTCAAAGGAAAGCTGCGAGGTCTTTCGGGAATCCTCTTCCAGTGCGGCACAGGCGGCGTTAACAATAAGGCTTGTTGTGCATACGGTATGTATGCCGAGGCTTTCATAGATATCTGCCTTGCTGATATCGCGTATTCTTGCAAATACCTTTGAAACGCCGAAGACCTTGTTTGCTATCTCGGCTGCCATAATATTAACATTGTCGCTGCCGGTGACTGCGCAGAATGCGTCGCAGGACTCGATTCCTGCACGCTTAAGCACCTCGCGGTCTATCGGTATGCCGGTGGTCGTAAAGCCGCTGAAGCTTTCGGGCAGCTTGTCGAAGCTGCTTGCGTCGCGGTCAACGACAGAAACATCGCAGCCGCGCATATCGAGGGTAGCGGCAAGCTCGCAGCCTACCATGCCGCAGCCGATGATAAGTATATTCATGATGATCCATCTCTTTCCTTAATTGAATTTATACAGATTGCGCTGCATTGGGAAGATTTATAAAACGGCTTAAGCCGTTTTGAGCGGATTTGTATAAGCTTACTTGCCGACGCAGAAGCGTTGGAATACCTCTGCGATGACCTCCTCGCTTGCTTTTTTGCCGGAAAGCTCATACACTGCGTCAAGAGCCTGCTCCAGCATTACGCCGACAGCGTCGGGAGTTATGCCGAGCTGCACTGCCGACATAGCCTGCTGTGCCGCATTCGCTGCCCGAATGATGCAGCCTCGCTGCCTTTCATTTGCGAGCACGCCCGAGTGCGTATCCAGCTTATCCAATTGCAGCCTTTCCTTAACGGCGTGGGCGATAGCGTCGGCATTTTTATCCGACTTTGCCGAGATATACACAGCGCTGCCCAGCTTGCTTTCCAGCGTTACGGTATCAAGGGTGAGCTGCAGGTCGCATTTATTTACTATCGGTATGACGCGTTTATCGGAAAGCTGCTCGATAAGCGACATATCGTCGGCATCCAGCGGACGCGAGCTGTCGAATACCGCCAGCACAAGATCGGCGCTGTCCAGCTTTTTCAGCATGATATCAACACCGATTTTCTCCACAACGTCGTCGGTATCGCGGATACCTGCGCAGTCGGCGATTTTAAGCACAACATCGCCGAGAGAGATGGTTTCCTCTACGATATCGCGCGTTGTGCCGGCAATATCGGAAACGATGCTTCGCTGTTCTCCGGACAGCAGGTTCATAAGCGTGGATTTGCCGACGTTGGGCTTTCCAACAATCGCACAGGAAATTCCGTTTCGGATAAGCCGTCCTGTATCATATCCCGCCAGCAGGTCGGAGAACTCTTTGTTTATCGCGGATAGCTTTTCGGAAAGCCATTCGCTTGTCACGACGGGAGTGTCGTCATCCGGATAGTCTATCCACGCGGAAATCTGCGCGGAAACCTCCATTATCATATCGGCTATTGCCTCTGTGCGGCGGTAAAGCGCGCCCTCGCGCTGCGAATTCGAGCAGCTGAGAAGCTGACTGCTCTGCGCCGAAATAATGTCGGTGACAGCCTCTGCCTGAGTAAGCGACAGTTTTCCGTTAAGCAGCGCACGTTTTGTGAACTCGCCAGCAGCGGCAGGCTCGGCTCCTGCCTTGATGCAGGCGGCAAGTACTCTTCGCGTAACATACAGTCCGCCGTGGCAGGATATCTCGGCGACATCCTCGCCCGTATAGCTGTGAGGTGCGCGGAACATAAGCAGCACGCCGTCGTCGATACGCTCTTCGCCGTCGTATATTTTGCCGTAGGCGGCGCGGTAGCCGGAAAGCTGCTCTGCCGATAAACCCGACGCAGGCTTGAACACCTTTGCGGCGATTTCAGCGGCATGCTCGCCCGAAATTCTGATAACCGATATTCCTCCGACCGCCGGAGGGGTTGCGATGGCGCAGACAGTAGACATTGTGGTTGCTCCTGACATTTATTTTCTTCCGAAAAGCGAGGCGAAAAAGCCTTTCTTTTTCTCGGTGCTGCCGCCCGATTCCTGCTTTGCGGACTGTTTTGGCTCTTCCTCGTCGAATACGTTGAGAAGAAGCGGCTTTGTTTTGAATTCCTCCGCCATATCGTCAAGCAGATAGGTGTAGGTTCTTGTAGGCATTGCGACCTTGTAGTCGTCAAGGTTAGTGCAGTCCATAAGCTCCTCAAGCTTTTCTGCCATGCGCTCGGGGATGCTGTCCGCCGCGCTTTCGTAGTACTCCTCGCAGGCGATATTGTATTCCTCGGCAGGGTTTCGTCCTGCAACCTGCGTAAGATGAATGCCCTCTCTGAGATATGCGGTATAGTCGAGATAATCGCACCAGAACTCATTAAGCAGCGAAGCGAGAATCAGGTTCTGCTTTTTTTGCAGCGGCTGCTTGCCGAATTTTGCGGCGGCTTTTTCATAAAGCTCGGGGGCTGAGGTCTGCCACAGCTCTGCGTTGTAGCTTCCGTCAAGCAGCGATTTTCTGCGGCGGAACGTCTGCTCGCGGTGCTTTTCGCCTATCATGGTGTATTTCATCAGATTGGTGCGCTCATCGAATGCGTCGCCCTCCGAGATGCGCTGTATACGCTCTGCTTCCTTAAGCAGGGCTTTATCGTTTATCGCGCCGCTTACCTTTTTATCGGGATAGTGCCTGCCGGCAAGCTTTTTGAGCTCAAAGCGCGTCATGATATCATCGTCAAGCGCGGCGAAATATCGGCTTTCTCCGATATCGCCCTGTCTTCCTGCGCGGCCGCGAAGCTGCTTTGTTATACGCGAGCTCTCTCTCATGGAGGTAGCGAGCACCAGCAGTCCGCCTGCGTCGGTGACGAAATCCTTGTCGCGGCAGTCCTCTCCGCCGAGTTTTATATCAACTCCGCGTCCTGCCATATTTGTAGATATAGTCACGGCGCCCTTTTCTCCTGCACGGGAGATTATCGCAGCCTCTTCGGTGTCGTTTTTGGCGTTAAGCACGCTGCACTCAATGCCCTTGCTGCGCAGCAGAGCGGATATCTCCTCCGATTCGCCGATGTTTTCGGTGCCCACCAGTACGGGTCTTTGCGCCGCAGCGGCTTCGGATATCGCCTGAATTATGGCTGCCTGTTTTTCCTGACGGTCATAGTATAGCTCCAGCGGATGATCCGTTCTGGCGCAGGGAAGTCTTGTGGAAATCACCTCGGTAGGAAGTCCGTAAAGAGCGTCAAATTCCTCACGCGCAAGCTCTGCCGTGCCGGTCATTCCGGCTATTTTCGGATAAAGGCGCGCGAAATATTGCAGCGCGATATTTCCCATTATTCTGCCGCGCGACGTTATCTTAAGCCCGTGCTTTGCTTCGACCGCAGGCTGAAGCTCGCCGGGGAATACTCTGCCGATAGCAGCCCTGCCGGTAAACTCGTCAACAAGGATGATTTTATTGTCTTTGACGATATAGTCCTTATTCTCCTTAAGCATAACGCGCGCTTTAAGGCAGGCGCATATTTTCGCAAGCAGCGGTGCGCCCTCTTCGCTGTATAAATCGCAGCCGAAAATATCCTCGGCTAAATCCGCGCCCTCGTTTGTCAGATAGACATTGCGGCTTTCGGCGTCCGTTTCAAAGTGCTCGTCCTGAATAAAGTCCCCGAGCTTTGCGTACACCTGTGCGACCGAGCTGCTGTCCTCTGCGGCAAGGTCGCCTGCGATTACCAGAGGGATACGCGCTTCGTCGATAAGGATGCTGTCCGCTTCGTCAACTATTGCGAAATTCAGCTTCTCGGGGAATACCATTTCATCCGGCTCGAAGCACACAAAGTCGCGCAGGTAATCAAAGCCTGCCTCCTTTGCGGTGAGGTAGACCACCTGCTTGCGGTAGGCTTCCTTTCGCTCGGCTTTTGATGTGTTTTCGGTTACATATCCGACCGAGACGCCCATTTCGTCGTAAATCGGCTTCATCCACTCATAATCGCGCTTAGCCAGATAATCGTTGAAGGTCAGGATATGCACGGCTCCGCCGTTTATCGCTTCGTTGCAGGCAGCGAAAACCGCACAAAGGGTTTTGCCCTCGCCGGTCTGCATCTGTACCATCCTGCCGTCGCTCAGCGATAACGCAGCAGAAAGCTGCTCGTCAAACGGCGTTATACCCAGAGTTTTCTCTGCGGCGCGGTAGCAGCGTGCGAATACCTGTTCAATTGTGCTGCCCGTGGTGCATTCTGCCGCGGCAAGCTCCTTTATTTTCGGAATAAGTGTTTTTTTATCCAAGGCTATCTCCTGTTGATTTGTTTATCTGCTTGTCCTGATTTTTTCAATGCTGTCGTGTATGCTGTCACGGCGCGTATCAAGCCAGCGTGCCACGGTTCTGGTTGTCTGTCCGCTGCGCACCATCTCTTCAAGACGGCTTAGGCTGACCCATTTTGCAGCGCATACCTCGGCAGACTGTAATCTTATGTTCTGAAGAGGAACATTTTTGTTGACAATGTAGAAGTCGCGCAGCATACTGTCGGTGGTTATGCTCCATTCAAGCGAAATTTCATCCGGGGAAGCGCTGATTCCCGTTTCCTCAAACAGTTCTCTTACGGCGGCGGTGCGGCTCGTCTCGCCGCTTATCGCGCAGCCGCCCGAGCATTCCCATTTTCCTCCGCTGGTCTTCTGCGGCACGCGCTGGGTCAGAAGTATCTCGCCGCTGCTGTTGATGGTCATTATCTGAACAACGATGTGATATTCACCCTTTGGGATAGGCGCACCGCGCTGTATCTTTTTGCCCAGTGCTTTTCTGTCGGCGGTGTATAAATCAAAATATTCCATTATACCTTCCTCTCAGCGCTGAGGTTTTTGGCGATAAGCTCACATCTCTGCTTTACGCAGTCAGCCGAGCGCAGCGCGTCCGAGGGGGTGTTGAATGTGTAGTCCATGAGCTTTTCAACGGTTGTGGAGGCGACGTGAAGCCTCGTGTCGGATGACGCATAGTAGATATAGATATCCCCGTTATCCCTGACGATAGCGCCGTTTGTGAAGGTAACGTTGGATACATCGCCGACCCTTTCTTCGCCGTGGGGAGAGATAAACAGACCGGAGGGGCTTGCAATAAGCTTTGAGGGGTCGTTAAGGTCGGTTGCGAAAACATAAATAACATAACGCAGACCTGCCGCGGTGTTTCTTACGCCGTGCGCGATATGTATCCAGCCCTTGGGCGTCTTTATCGGAACTGCGCCGGCGCCGTTCTTTACCTCGGTGATGGTGTGGTAGATTCTGGGACTTATCACTACCTCCTCGGTGCACAGAACGGGGTGAGTGATATCCTCACACAGCGCAAAGCAGACGCCACCGCCGCTGCCTGTGGAGATGAAATCGTCCTGAGGTCTTGTGTAGAATGCGTATTTGCCGTCCACGAACTCGGGATGAAGCACAACATTCCTCTGCTGGGGCGACTTTGAGATAAGGTTAGGCAGACGTTCCCATGTTACAAGGTCTTTTGTGCGCACTATTCCTGCCTGCGCAACAGCGGCGGAGAGGTCGTTGCTTTCGGTGTCCTTGCTTTCGGAGCAGAAAACGCCGTATATCCATCCGTCCTCGTGCTGGGTAAGGCGCATATCGTAAACATTGGTTTCCTCGGGGCAGGTATCGGGGAGAATTACCGGATAATCGCAGAAGCGGAAGCCCTCGGTGGGTTTATCGCTCTTGGCAACCGCAAAAAAGCTCTTGCGGTCGCTGCCCTCTACTCTTGCAACAAGGCAGTATTTGCCGTCGAGGTATATCGCGCCGCTGTTCATCACTGCGTTAACACCCAGACGCTCCATAAGATTAGGGTTGTCGTTGTAGCTGAGGTCGTACCTCCATATGATAGGTGCGTGTGCCGCAGTAAGCACCGGATTCTCGTAGCGGTCATAAATGCCGTTGTAGTCCGAGGTCTTTTTGTTGGGCTGTCTGATAAGCTGTTCATAGCTGTTGTTAAGTGCGGCAAGCTGCCGGTCAAACTCTTCTCTGGTCAACATAGATAATATGTTCCTTTCTAAAAAACTATATACCTTAATATTATATCACAGTTTTTTCTATATTGCAAGGTTGACAGACCGTTTTTTCGGGAGTATAATAAATTTATATAGTATTTGCAGGCATTGATTGTGCAGCTTTAGCATTTCGGAGCCTGCGTCAGGATAAGGAGGATATGATGAAGCTTACAAAGTTTGACAGAATACAACTGGTGTTCAATTTGCTGCTGATTATTGCAACGGTGCTCAATGTTCTGAGGATAGTGGGAGTACTGCCCGGATGGTCCACTCTGGTGGGATTTGTTCTGGCTGTCGCGGGATGCATTATGACAAATATGTCGACGCAGCGAAAGGATCACTCCACGCGTGAAACGGTCAGCGGAAATCCTATCCTTGCGGCGCTTACGTTTGTTACCGGTGCGGCATGGATAATTACATACGCTGTCATAATGTTTTATAATATTGATTCGAGTGTGAAAGGCTGAGACTATGTACAGATTAGTGATTTTTGACCTTGACGGAACGCTGCTGGATACTATCGGAGATCTTGCGGCAGCGGGTAATTATGCCCTGTCCCGTATGGGACTGCCCGTTCACGAAACCGAGAAATACAAGCATTTTGTCGGCAATGGAATACCGATGCTTATTCACCGTATGCTGCCCGATGGACACACGGACGAGCAGCACGAGCAGTGCTTCGGTATTTTCAACGAGTATTATTCTGTTCACAAATCCGATCTGACCGTGCCGTATGAGGGGCTTGTCGAGCTGACAGCCGAGCTTGCCGAGAGCGGAGTGATATGCTGCGTCAACACCAACAAGGCGCACGGCTTTGCGCAGCAGCTTGTGCGAAGCTTTTACGGCAGCAGCATTAAGGATATCATCGGGCAGGGCGCAGGCTTTGCGCTTAAGCCTTCTCCGGAAGCGGCTCTGGAGCTGTGCAGACGGTATGCCGTCCCGACGGACAAGGCGCTGTATGTAGGTGACAGCGATGTTGATATGCATACAGGCGCCGCCGCAGGAATTGACGCGTGCGGAGTGCTGTGGGGCTTTCGCGGAAGAGAAGAGCTTTCCGCCTGCTGTCCTAAGTACCTTGTAAGTGACGCGGCGGAACTGCGCAGTGTGATCTGCGGCTGATGCCGCAGGCTTAATCCGCAAAATGCCCAATAAGGAAGATTTCTGTTTGTGATAATAGCCAAAAATTCATGTATTAAGTGAAAAATATTGTGAAATATGGTGACAAAATCAAGCGAATATGATATAATATCATTAAGAATAAGCGCGGTTAATGCTGCGGCGGAGGTGTTTGATATGTCAAAAAAGGTAATCACTATCACAAGGCAATACGGCAGCGGCGGACGTGAGATAGGCGAACGTCTTGCGAAAGAACTCGGTATAGAGTTCTTTGATAACAAGCTTCTGGACATTGCCGCTGAAAGCAGCGGAATTCACAGGAACCATTTCGAGGAGAATGACGAGAAGCGCACAAACAGCTTTTTGTATCTGCTGTCGACGACATATGGCAGCGGCGGAGTCCCGTTTGACGATACTCTTTTTTTCGCACAGCACAATACTATCCGAAAAATTGCATCCGAGCAGGCTTGCCTTATCATGGGAAGATGCGCGGACTATGCGCTTCGTGATTTCGCCGGGGTACTGAATATTTTTGTTTGTGCACCGCTGGAGCAGCGTGTAAAGCGTGCGGTAGAGGTGTATGGCATTGAACAGAAGCACGCCGAAAACTATGTCAAGCGCATTGATAAGCAGCGCATCTCATACTATAATTATTATACCGACAAGCGATGGGGTCAGCCGCAGAATTATCAGCTTTGCGTTGACAGCTCTGTTCTTGGCATTGACGGCACTGTCGACCTGATTAAGAACTTCGCGGAAATGTATTATAAAGATTGATATACTATATATAATAATATAGAATTATGATTGTTTATCATATCTTGGGGAGAGCTTCGGCTCTCCTCTGTTTGTTTTATTAACGAAGAATTTGTTTTTCCGGCAAAAATAAAAAAGCCGCAGAAATCTGCGGCTTTCAGTCTGTCGATAAACCCTCATCTGCGTTGTCACTGCGGCAAACGACAGGCACAAAGCCTAGTCGTTTGCCGCGTTCCTAGCATCTGAGGGCTTCTCAACAGACTGCAAAATCGTCTTTTTCGACAAGCTGAAAGCCGCAGAAATCTGCGGCTTTCAATGGCACCCCTTGTAGGAATCGAACCTACAACTGCCCCTTAGGAGGGGGCTGTTATATCCATTTAACTAAAGAGGCATATTGCTATATTATTATATCATATCCGCAAGGATATGGTATAATTTGCCGATTTGCACGGAGTTCGCCAAAGGCGAACGAATGTGCAAGGCATTGAAATCGTATAATAAGCGCTATGCGTTTATTATACCACATAGTCGGATTTTTTTCAATAGCTTTTTTATCATTTTCTGCAAAATAGCACGAAAAAGAAAAATCTGCATTAAATCGGCGGATTATTTCTGCCGAATAGCTCCTATAATGCGCCGTTATTCCTGCGGTGCTTCTCTTGGCGGCTGCGGTGGGGCGTTTCGTCAAATTCCACAAAACGCTGAATAAAAATTGTTTTAAAAAAAAGTAGACTTTTTTCCGGCATTGTGATATAATTGAATAAAGGGAAAATATCATCGTGCACACAGTGCGCTTTATGGAGGTAATGATCATGGCTAAGAAAAAGCTGTTCGGAAATAATATCAAGCCGTCCTGCAAATATTGTGAGCTTGGAACGGCAGGCGAGGGCGACAAGATCATGTGTTCTAAGTTCGGACCTGTTAAAACATACGACTCCTGCAAGAAGTTTGTATATTCTCCGTTAAAGAGAATACCCAAAAAGGAGCTTCAGCTTGCAAACTCTGCGGTCAATGACATCGACTTCTGATGTTGTAAAGGCTGTTGTTTATCCGGGGCGGACGTCAGGTCCGCCTTTTGCCTTTTGTTAGGCTGTTGTTATCTGCGGTGTGATGGTTTTCGGCATCTGTGAGACGGCAATTCGTATTTGATGATTTTTGACAAAATTATATTGACAAGCACCGGGGATAGGAGTATAATTAATATGCATCTTTAAAATCGGAGGTCATAAGTTATGGCTATTTTAGTAACGGGCGGTGCCGGCTTTATCGGCTCTCACACCTGCGTTGAGCTGCTTAATGCAGGTGAAGAGATTGTTGTAATGGATAATTTCTATAACTCAAACTCAAGAGCGCTTGATGGTATCCGTGAGATAACGGGAAAGGACTTCAGGTTCTACGAGGCAGATATGCTTGATATGGCGGCGGTAGACCAGATATTCTCCGAAAACGAGATTGAGTCTGTTATTCACTTCGCCGGATACAAGTGCGTGCCCGAGAGTGTGAAAAAGCCGCTGATGTATTACTCCAACAATCTGCGCGGTACTTTCAATATTCTTGAGTGTATGAAAAAGTACGGCTGTACAAGATTTGTATTCAGCTCCTCTGCTACCGTTTACGGTATCCCGGAAACGGTGCCGATAAAGGAGGATTTTCCGCTTTGCGCGATAAATCCTTACGGCAGCACAAAGCTTATTATCGAAAATCTCTGTCGCGAGATGGCGGCTGCCAACGAAAAGTGGAGCATGATACTCCTGCGCTACTTCAATCCCGTTGGTGCGCATGAAAGCGGAAAAATAGGCGAGGATCCAAACGGTATCCCGAATAACCTTATGCCGATTGTGCTGGATAAGGCAACGGGCAAGCGCGATGTGCTCAGCGTGGCAGGAAACGATTATCCCACCCCCGACGGCACCTGCGTGCGCGACTACATTCATGTTGTTGACCTTGCAAAGGGACACGTTGCGGCTATCAAAAAGGCGAGAAACTCCACGGGAGCGCTGGCGTACAATCTCGGTACGGGCAAGGGCTACTCCGTGCTTCAGATACTTGACACATTCCAGAGGGTAAACGGCATCGACCTCGGCTATACTATCGGCGAACGCCGTCCCGGTGATGCCGCAGCTACATACGCCGACCCGTCGCTTGCTGAAAAGGAGCTTTCGTGGAAAGCAGAAAAGAGCCTTGAGGAAATGTGCCGCGACGCGTGGAATTTCCGCAGACTTCGCGAACAACAAGACGCTTGATCTCTAGTAGTGTTTTCGCAGCGCGTAAAATCGCATAATTCACAGCTCGGAATGATTTTCCGGGCTGTTTTGTTTTCGGAGTATCGACAGCGTTTTCGATGAATTTCGGCAGATCGTCGTATTGACATCAACGTGCATATGCGCTATAATAGTATCGGCTTAATCAGCAGGCGGCAAAACGGAATGCGGTGCAAATCCGCAGCAGTCCCCGCTGCCGTAAGGAAGCTGCGTTTCTGTCACAGGCTCTCGCCGCGTCACTGGGAGCATTGCTCATGGGAAGGCGGACAGAACGCGTATGTGTTAAGCGCATAAGATTCCGAGCCGGAAGACCTGCCACTGTTGTTAAGCGAAAAATATAATTTACCGGAGGAGTAAAACATGAAAACAAGAAGAATTATGGCAGCCATGCTGGCTGCTGCGGCGTCCGTATCTATTGCGGCAGCTGTATCGGCGGAGGAGACGCCGCTTGGCTATGTCACATTCTGCGCCGATAAGGCGGTGCTTGGTCAGGGCTTGGTGACAGAGCCGGTAAACGTACCGTTTTACGAGGGCGACAACGGCATTGATATCGTACAGAGAGCGGCTGAGGTCGTAGTCGTTGACGGAGATTGGGGAAGCTATATCGAGGGATTCGCCGATACGGACAACGGCGCTGAGCTTCCTGCAAAGATAGCTGAGGTATGCCCCGATATCGGCGGAAGAAACACACCCGGCTATCTCAGCTCGTTCGACTATACCGCAGAATCCGGCTGGAGCTGGTTTCTGAATGATGAATACGCGTCGGTAGGCATCGCGGATTATGTGCCCGAAAACGGCGACGTTATGCAGTTCCGCTTTACGGTATACGGATACGGCTGCGACCTTGGAGTTGACAATACATCATGGGGAGGAAGTCCTGCGCTGGTGGATATGGTTAGCACTGCGGAGCTTGCAAGGCTCGCTGCGGCGGCTGATAAGTCATCCGCAGAATATGCGCAGGCGGTTGAAGTTCTCGGCACATTCGGCATTACTCAGGCGGAGATTGACGAGGCTTGCGCCGCATTCTCCGCGCAGAGCGAAAGTGAAGCTTCCGTTGAGGAGGGCGGCAGCCCCGATACAGGCGTAAGCGGAATTGCAGCCGCTTTTGGCGCTGCACTGCTTGCGTGCGGTGTGCTGGCTGCTTCCAAAAAGAGATGAGAATGATAAAAAGGGCGATTTTTGCGGTCTGTGCTGCGCTTGTGCTTGCGGTGCAGACCGCTCTTCCCGTTAAGGCGCAGCAGACAGAGGCTTCGGCTGTGGCGGATGAGATATTCCTTGCGGCGGCAAAGGACGGCAAAAGTCTGTATGAAAGCGTAAGCTACGGCGAAGCCGACCGCATAGTGTACTGCTATACAGAGCTTTACGGCGCTGACGGAGCGGATAATTACATTTCCTCTGCAAAGGAGGAAGCGCAGAAGCTGATAAGCTCGGACAGATTTGTCAAGCCGACGGACCTGCAGAAATGCGCGATAGCGCTGTCGCATTACGGCGAGTGCTCCGAGGAGCTTATCAACGCGGCAGTGTACATGAACGAGGATTTCGTAAAGCAAGGGCTGAATGCATACATATGGGGCTTGCTGGCGGCTGTGCGCAGCGGATATGATGCGCCGGATAATGCGGTAAATACGCAGGCGTCGATTGCGGAATACCTGCTCTCAAGGCAGCTTGCGGACGGCGGCTTTGCCCTTGTGGGAGATGCGGCGGACTGCGACATTACCGCTGCGGCGATTTACGCGCTTGCGCCGTTGAGCGATGAGGACGCGGTATCGTGTGCTGTAAAGGCTGCTTTTTCGGCGTTGGAAGCTATTCAGCTTGAGAGCGGCGGCTTTTCAAGCATGGGAGTGGAAAACTGCGAAAGCACCGCGCAGGCGATAATTGCAGCGGCGGTGCTGGGAAAAAAAGACTGGATCGAGCATAGCGGAGCGCTTGAAGCGCTGCTGAGTTATCGGTGCGAGGGCGGCTTTTCCCACCTGCCCGGCGGAGAGATGAATCCTCTTGCGACATCGCAGGCGTGCATGGCGCTTACGGCATACTGCGGTCTGACGGATGAGGGGCAGCCGTCAGAGCCGCAGGATAATTCTTCGGTTGACGTATCCAACGTGCATGAAGAAAAACAGTCCGCCGCGCAAAGCACGTCCGTTACCGGAAGCCGCATAAAAATCGCGGTGGTTGCCGTATGCGGCACTGCCGCAGCGGCTCTTGCGGCGGTGTGGTTTTTTTGCGGAAGAAAAAAGCGCTGTTTGCTTGCGGCGGCGGCTTTTGCTGTGGCAGGAATCGCGGCAGCGGCAGCGGATTTCAGCACACCCGATGAATACTATGCTGAGAATGCGGTATCCGGCGGCGTCACGGTAACGGTGGCGGTGGAGTGCGGCTCGGTTTTTGACAATCGTGATAAGGCGGCAGACGGGATAAGCCTGCCCGAGAGCGCAGAATTGATCGAGCGCTGCGAGGTCACGCTTTCTCCTGGCGCTACGGCGTTTGACGCTTTGGCGGAGGCGGCGCGGCTGAACAAGCTGACGCTGGACTATATCAACTCATGGTCGGGCGTGTATGTCAGGGGCATAGGCGGACTGTATGAGTTCGATTTCGGGAGTGAAAGCGGCTGGATGTATGAGGTAAACGGGCAAGTACCGGACCGCTCCTTGTCCGGATATGAGCTGACAGAGGGCGACTCGGTCACGCTGTTTTATACCTGCACTCTTGGCAGGGCGGACGAAAAATGACCGTTGACGTTTACTGTCAAGGTGCTAATTGCACAAATATTGCTTAGGATTTTTGTACAAAACCTCATGCGGAAAATTGAGGTTTCGTATTGAAAAAAACGATTACTTGTGTTATAATTTGATATGAACTATATTGTGGCGATTTGTGTAAACATCTTTATATCTAATCACCGTTTATTTAGGAGGACTGCTCAATGACAAACACATCGGATATGCAGAAATCCGGTCTGCGCGGACTTGATACCAAGGTTATCGGTATTGCGCTTGCCGTTTATTCGCTGGTTGAAGCAATTTTTGCATATTTATTTTTCTTCAAGCCATTGTACATCGATCCCGTATACTTAAAGTGCGACGAGTACAATGCGGACGGCATAACCTGTCTTGTTAAGCTCTTCGGAAAGACGCTTGCTTCTCCCTCCGAGGTTTCCAATAATCAGGTTATTCTTTCTTTGTGGGATACTATCTCGAATATTATCCTCATCTATCTTTTGATAACTGTCGCAGGAATTCTGCTTGCGTTCTGCATATATAAGGGTATGTCCTTTGCGAAGACGTATTTTGTTGCTTTCTTCGGTGCTAAGCACATTATCGGTATGATGGCTGTGCTTGTTCCTATGGCAAATATGCGCAGAAGCACTATGTATTTCGGAATTGTTGACGCGTTGCTGTCCGTTGCTGTTTGCATCTATTTCGTAACGCTCACGAATGATGAGTATGCGGATGATATGCTGTTCACCGATGAACAGATCGCAGCAATGAATAAGCGCATGAAGACCGGATTCATACTTTACGGCGGAATGCTGCTTTACGCTTTCTTTGAGAAGTATTCCATGTCCGCGCTGGGTAAGAACAAGTCGCTTTTCCTTAATTGGCAGGAGAAATCCACTGCCTTTACACAGGGTCTTGTTATCACAGGCTTGCTCGCAGTTGCGCTTATTGCGGCAATTGTTTACATCAAGGACGCTGACTGGGCACTGTTCTTCTTCTCTGCTTTCGGTACGGCTGCTGCATTAAGCAACATCTTCGCTCTTGTCGGCAGAATCGGCTGGGCAACAGGCACATATCCTTACTTCAAGAATCTCTACGAGTCGGGCGATAAGTCCAATCCCGACCTCTGGGCAAATGCCGAGCTGCTTATGACAACCAGCGGCGGTATTTCCGCATCCTGGATTGCTTCGGTTATCTGCCTTGCAGTTGCTACCGTTGCCGCACTTGCGGTTGCATTCCTCGCAGTTATCAAGCTTTTGCCTAAGTTCAAGGTCAAGATCGCTCCGACCGATAAGAAGCCCGCGCTTGCAGTGCTCATATCCTCCGGCTCTATCATTCTGAGCTTTGTCTTCACCGTTATCGCGCTCGGCGCGTTTGTCGGACAGCGCGATGCAGGCACTTCCTTCGGCGCGATGGATTATCTGTACTTCACGGTTTACGGCGGACTTTCGCTGTTCCTTGCCCTCGCAATGATGGGCGGATACAGCTTTACAAAGTTCGGCACGCTTGGACTGTTCCTTGTTACAATGGCATGCAACTTCGGCGCGATATTCACGGTTCTTGATCACAAGAAAGCAATGATCGAAAACGGTTTCGCTGTTGCTCCGGCGCCTTATATGATGTCTGTTGTATTCTTTGTATTGTCCATTGTGTCCTGCTTCGGTCTTATCGCATCCTTTGCAGTTAAGGGCGTTGACGACTATATGTATCAGAAGCGTTTCTGCTGATAATATATTTCAAGGTTCTTATAACACAATTCACCACCTTTGATGTAAGTATCAAAGGTGGTTTTGTATTACAGTAACGATTTTCTTCCGGGATGGTGTTTTCAGGAATATCGCCGGTAACTGCGGAATATATTTAATCGAACACAATCTCAGCGTAAAGGAGAATCGCGATGGATGATATGAAAAAACTTGTAGAGCGTTACAAGCGAGAGCTTATGGAGTACAGCAGGACGGCAAAGAATGAGGTCAGATCGGATTTCAGCTTCCCGGAAATGACGGAGCCTGAACCCAAGCATGAGGAGATCCCACAGACATCGGTCGAAGAGTCGGCCCCCCCACACGAGGTGAATATGCCGATGACATCGGGAGAAATGCCGGAGGAGTCGGCATATCATAAGGATAATGCTGCTGCACATGAGGATGAAATCACAGATAATCCACAGGCAAGGCCCGAGGATATGTTCGCACCGCTTGACGAAATGAATTACGAGGGCGTAAGCACGGTCACTCCCGAGCAGGCAGAGCGGCTGGACGAAATTCCCGAGAGCGGAGTGAATATTGATGAACAGCTTGGCAGGCGCGACTTCGAGGAGCAGGAGCAAACAACCAATTCTCCCGATGATATCCAACCTCTTGTACAGCAGGGCGAGGCGCCTAAGCCCCTGCCCGAGCGCGAATATGAGACACTGGAGGAGTTCACCTCGGTGAATAACCGCCGCGGCAGCATACGGTTTGCTGCAACCGCGGCAAGGGGTGCATTTCCTGTTCCGGGTGCCAGAGTGGTGATTTCCCGCAAGATAGGCGGAAAGGATCATGTGTTCTATGTGCTGACTACGGATATCAGCGGACTGACGCCCGTGGTTACTGTGCCTGCACCGCCCAAGGAGCTGTCGGAATCTCCCGGCAGCATTGTAACGCCTTATGCGACATACAACGCCGCGGTGTCTGCGGACGGCTATAATAATGTTTCGATTATCAATCTCCCTGTTTTCGAGGGAGTAATGTCCATGCAGCGTATCGCTCTGGTGCCGGCGCTGCTTGGAGAAAACGAAGTGATAACCGAGAGCGAGCCCGATTTGAACGGAGGTGCATGATGCCGCGATATGATGTACCCACTATACCCGAAACGATAACGGTTCACCTTGGTGCGCCGTCGGAGGACGCTCCGAATGTCACTGTTTCGTTCCCCGACTATATAAAGAATGTCGCCTCAAGCGAGATATATCCCACTTGGCCGGAAGCGGCGCTGAGAGCAAATATTTACGCCCAGATCACCTTTGCGCTTAACCGGTATTTTACCGAATGGTACAGAAGCAGGGGTTACGATTTTGACATCACAAGCTCCACGCAGTACGATCAGGCATTCGTATACGGCAGAGAGGTTTTCGATAATATCAACCGCATTGTCGATGAAGTCTTCAACAATTATGTCGTGCGTGAGGGCAGCGTCGAGCCGCTTTTTACACAGTTCTGCAACGGCACGACGGTAACCTGCGAGGGCTTGTCGCAGTGGGGCACGGTGTCGCTTGCAAACCGCGGCTTCACACCATATGACATATTGCAGTATTATTATGGCAATGACATCAACATCGTTCGCAATGCGCCGGTAGAGCCGTATATCCCGTCCTATCCCGGCTCTCCGTTCGGGCTTGGCTCTGCCGGAAACGAGGTGCGCACTATTCAGGTCGAGCTTAACCGTATCGGAAACAACTATCCTGCGATACCGAAAATCGTTCCGGCAAACGGTATCTACGGCGAAAGCACCGCCGAGGCTGTGCGAGTATTTCAGAACGTGTTCGGTCTTCCCGAAACCGGAATTGTCAACAAGGCGACATGGTATCAGATCAAATATATCTTTACCGCAGTAAAAGGTCTGTCCGAGCTTGCAGGAGAGGGACTTACCCCATACGAGGCGGAGATAACGTTCCCCGAGAGACTTCAGCGCGGCGACTACGGTCAGCCTGTGCGCTCGCTGCAATACTACCTTAATGTTATATCGTATTTCAATCCCGAGATACCCGAGGTAACAGCGGACGGAGTTTTCGGTGCAGACACAGAGGCTCAGGTTATTGCATTTGAGAAGTTCTACGGTCTTAATCCGGATGGTATCGTTGACTTTACAACGTGGCAGCTGATACAGCGTATGTATCAGGATATACTGGATCGGCTGCCCGAGGGATATTCGGCAGGTGCAGCGGTTTTGTACCCGGGATATAACCTAACTCCGGGCATGGCAAACGATGATGTGCGTGAGCTTCAGACCTATCTCAACGTCATCGGTGCAAACTATCGGGATATTCCGGAGGTTCGGGTCACCGGTGTTTTTGACGAGCAGACCGAGAATGCCGTAATAAGGTTTCAGGAGCTGTTCGGACTTCAGCCGACGGGAGTTGTCGGAGCGCCGACATGGGACTCGATCGCGAGAGAATACAATTACATCAAGCTGGGTACGCAAAGACCCTGAGAAATCTGCATACGCGCAGCCGTGTGTACGTCGCAGACATAATATTACAATCGGTAATAACCGCTTAACCTAAGTATACCATTAGGTTGGGCGGTTTTGTTGTATTATAACTATCTGTGTATTTATATTCCCTTTTTTGTATGCATAAAGTAATATTTTGCAGAAATTTTACTAAATGTGTAGAGGTTTTTCTAATTTCAGCGGAATATGCAAAAACGCCTTTGCAAAGCGCGTTTTTTTGGCTAAATCTCAAGGCTTTTTGTGTTTTGAAACTATTGACAAAAACCTTTATCTGTAGTATAATATTATAATGTATCATAATGGATATGTGCGCGAAAAGACCGTTTTTTGGCATGAAATCGCGGCGGTTTCGTGTGAAAAATAGTCGCTCGTACAGCCATAGCGGAAATTAATTAAGGAGTGATAAAGCCGATGGTGAATGTAAAACCCGTACAGCTCGGAAAAAACACCCGAATGAGTTTTTCAAAGATCAATGAGGTCATTGATATGCCCAACCTCATTGGTATCCAGAAGAACTCTTACGAATGGTTCCTGACGGAAGGTATCGCAGAGGTATTCAAGGATGTTTCTCCGATAACCGATACCAATGGAAAGTTTGAACTCTCGTTTATAGACCACCGTCTTGACGACAAAACGAAGTACACTATTGAGGAGTGCAAGGAGCGCGACGCTACCTATGCCGCACCTCTGCGTGTGACTGCTCGTCTTCTCAGCAAGGAAACAGGCGAGATCATGGATAACGAGATATTCATGGGCGACCTGCCGCTGATGACTGACAGCGGTACCTTTGTCATCAATGGTTCGGAGCGTGTAGTAGTATCTCAGCTGGTTCGTTCACCCGGTGTATACTACGGCTTCGACTACGATAAGACGGGTAAGAAGCTGTTCAAGGCTACCGTTATCCCTAACAGAGGCGCATGGCTTGAGTACGAGATGGACTCCAACGACGTATTCTACGTGCGTATAGATAAGAACAGAAAGATCCCTGCAACGACTTTCCTGCGTTCCATCGGTCTTTCAAGCAACGAGGAGCTTAAGGAGAAGTTCGGCGAGGACGACCGCATTATCCGCACCGTTGAGGATAAGGACAACACTCAGAACAGAGAAGAGGCTCTGCTTGAGGTATACAAGAAGCTGCGTCCCGGCGAGCCGCCTACGGTTGAGTCTGCGCAGAATCACCTGAACACGCTTTTCTTTGACGCAAAGAGATACGACCTTTCCAGATTCGGCCGCTATAAATACAATAAAAAGCTTGGCATTTCAAACCGTATTGCAGGTACAAAATCTGCCGATACCATCGTTGCGCCCCTCACCGGTGAGATACTTGCGGAGGAGGGTGCCGTTATCACCGATGAGATGGCGCTCGCTATCGAGAATGCAGGTGTAACGGATGTTGTTGTTATCAATGCCGAGGGCAAGAATGTCAAGGTTGTCGGCAACGGCATGGTTGATATTTCCGCTTATGTGGGAGATATGGATGTTGAATCGCTCGGAATCAACGAGCACGTCAAGTTCACTGTTCTCGCCGAGATACTGGAAGAGGCAGCAGGCGACAACGATAAGCTTGCAGAGCTTCTGAAAGCACGCGCAGAGGAGCTTATCCCCAAGCACATCACTCTTGATGATATATATGCAACGGTAAGCTACTTTACTAATCTGTGCGAGGGCGTGGGCGATATTGACGATATCGACCACCTCGGAAACCGCCGTATCCGCTGCGTCGGCGAGCTGCTTCAGAACCAGTTCAGAATCGGCTTTACCCGTATGGAGCGCACCATCCGCGAGAGAATGGCGCTTCAGGCACAGGATCAGGAGAAGGTTTCTCCCTCCTCCCTTATCAATGCACGTCAGGTCATCTCCGCAATGAGAGAGTTCTTCGGTTCTTCGCCGCTGTCTCAGTTCATGGATCAGAACAACCCTCTTGCAGAGCTTACCCATAAGAGAAGACTTTCATCCCTCGGTCCGGGCGGTCTTTCCAGAGACAGAGCCGGATTTGAGGTTCGTGACGTACACTACTCCCACTATGGAAGAATGTGTCCTATCGAAACTCCCGAAGGTCCTAACATCGGACTTATCTCCTACCTTGCTACATTTGCAAGAATTAACGTATACGGCTTTATCGAAGCCCCGTACAGACGCGTTGACAAGCAGACCGGCAGGGTGCTTGACGAGGTCGTATATATGACCGCGGACGAAGAGGATAAGTATGTGGTAGCGCAGGCAAACGAGCCGCTTGATGAGAACGGCTGCTTTGCAAGACCGCGCGTCAACGCACGCTGCCGTGACGCTATCCTTGAAATAGAGCGCGAAAAGGTAGACTTCATGGATGTATCGCCCAAGATGGTGGTTTCCGTTGCTACCGCAATGATCCCGTTCCTTGAGAACGATGACGCGAACCGTGCGCTGATGGGTGCTAACATGCAGCGACAGGCAGTGCCGCTTATGGTTACCGATAACCCTATCGTTGGTACGGGTATGGAGTATAAGGCGGCGGTCGATTCCGGCGTTGTTATCTGCTCCAAAGAGGACGGCGTTGTTACCGAGGTGGACGCTGACAAGATCGTTGTTACAAACGATCTCGGCGTTGAGCACGCTTACAGACTTATCAAGTTCAAGCGCTCCAATCAGGGCAACTGCGTAAACCAGCGTCCTATCGTAGAAAAGGGCGAGCGCGTTAAGGCAGGCGATGTTATCGCAGACGGTCCTGCAACAAAGAACGGCGAAATTGCGCTCGGCAAAAATGCGCTTATCGGCTTCATGACATGGGAAGGCTACAACTACGAGGACGCCGTCCTTATAAACGAGAAGCTTGTTTACAATGATGTTTACACATCCATTCATATAGAAGAATACGAGCTTGAGTGCCGCGAGACAAAGCTTGGTCCGGAGGAGATCACCCGTGATATCCCGAACCTTTCCGACGACGCGCTCAAGGATCTCGACGAGCGCGGTATCATCCGTATCGGTGCAGAGGTTCACTCGGGCGATATCCTTGTTGGTAAGGTATCTCCCAAGGGCGAGACCGACCTCACAGCCGAGGAAAGACTGCTGCGCGCGATCTTCGGCGAAAAGGCAAGAGAGGTTCGCGACAACTCCCTCAGAGTTGCTCACGGCGAAAGCGGTATCGTTGTTGACGTAAAGGTGTTCAACCGCGAGAACTGCGACGAGCTTTCTCCCGGAGTAAACGAGGTTGTACGCTGCTATATCGCACAGAAGCGTAAGATCTCTGTCGGCGATAAGATGGCGGGCCGCCATGGTAACAAGGGCGTCGTTTCCCGTATTCTTAAGCAGGAGGATATGCCCTTCCTGCCCGACGGTACGCCGCTTGATATCGTGCTTAACCCCCTCGGCGTTCCGTCCCGTATGAATATCGGTCAGGTGCTTGAGGTTCACCTCGGCTATATAGCAAGGGCGCTTGGCTGGAAGATATCCACTCCCGTATTCGACGGCGCGCACGAGCAGGATATCCGCGAGCTTTATGACATCGCACGCGAAAAGCGCAGCGAGCTTGTCGGCGAGGACAGCGCAGGTCTTGACTTTACAAAGCTGCCGCTCACATCCGACTGCAAAACGCTGCTTACAGACGGCAGAACCGGCGAGAAGTTCGACGCTCCCGTTACTGTCGGATATATGTATTACCTTAAGCTTCATCACCTGGTTGATGATAAGATCCATGCCCGTTCCACCGGACCCTACTCTCTCGTTACACAGCAGCCTCTGGGCGGTAAGGCTCAGTTCGGCGGTCAGCGTTTCGGTGAGATGGAGGTTTGGGCTCTCGAGGCTTACGGCGCGGCTTATACACTTCAGGAGATCCTGACCGTTAAGTCCGACGACCTTATGGGACGTCAGAAGACATACGAGGCGATCGTAAAGGGCGAGCCCGTGCCCAAGCCCGGCGTACCCGAGTCCTTCAAGGTTATGATAAGCGAGCTTCAGGGTCTTGGTCTTGACATCAGAATCCTTGATGAGAACAATGAGGAGATCGACCTCAAGCAGGACTTCGAGGATGAGTACGAGGGCGGCTATGCTCCCTCCGATACGTTCGAGATGGACTACCAGACCAATGAGAACGAGCTTGAGGGCTTCGGCATCGTTGATCAGGACGGCGAGGAGATCGTCGAGGAGACCTCCGAGGATGATTTCGACGCTGACGAGGATGACGGCGATTTCTTTGAGGAAAGCGCTGATTTCGGCGAGGACGACGAATAAGATTACAATGTGCTCTGCGCAGCGTAAAATCACCTGCGCAGGCATATCCTGAATATTCGGATATTTTAGAAATACCGCAGTGTGCAAGCACAGCGGAGATTTCGGAGAAAAGCGAGGTATTAAATTGAGCTTTAATGTTTTTGAGTCAATGAAAATCGGACTTGCCTCTCCCGACCAGATAAGAGAGTGGTCTTACGGCGAAGTTCTTCGCCCCGAAACAATAAACTATCGTACACAGAAGCCGGAGAAGGATGGCCTTTACTGCGAAAAGATCTTTGGTCCGCAGAAGGACTGGGAGTGTAACTGCGGCAAGTACAAGAGAATCCGCTATAAGGGCAAAATCTGTGAGAAGTGCGGCGTTGAGGTTACACGCAGCAAGGTAAGACGTGAGCGTATGGGTCACATCGAGCTGGCTGCCCCTGTATCTCACATTTGGTACTTCAAGGGCACACCCTCCAGAATAGGTCAGGTGCTGGACATCTCTCCCAAGCGTCTGGAAGAGGTGCTGTACTTCACAAAGTATATCGTAATCGATCCCGGCGAGACAAAGGAGCTGTCCAAGAATCAGCTTCTTGATGAAAAAGAGTATGCAGGCTTCCGCACAAAGTACGGCAACGACTTCAAGGCAGCAATGGGCGCAGAGGCTATCAAGGAGCTGCTTAAGGAGATCGACCTTGAGAAGCTCTCCGCAGAGCTTAAGGAAGAGCTTGCCGCAACACAGCAGGGTCAGAAGCGTGTAAAGCTGCTCAAGCGCCTTGATGTTATCGAGTCGTTCAGACTTTCGGGCAACCGTCCCGAGTGGATGATACTGGACTGCGTGCCCGTTATCCCTCCGGATATCAGACCTATGGTTCAGTTGGACGGCGGCAGATATGCAACCTCCGACCTCAACGACCTTTACCGCCGCGTTATCAACAGAAACAACCGTCTGGCAAAGCTTATCCAGATGCGTTCTCCCGAGCTTATCATCAGAAACGAAAAGCGTATGCTCCAGGAGGCTGTTGACGCGCTTATCGACAACGGCAGACACGGCAGAGCTTATACAGGCTCCAACAACAGACCGCTTAAGTCCCTTTCCGATATGCTTAAGGGTAAGCAGGGACGTTTCCGTCAGAACCTGCTGGGTAAGCGTGTTGACTACTCCGGACGTTCGGTTATCGTTGTAGGACCCGACCTGAGAATGGATCAGTGCGGTCTGCCTAAGGAGATGGCACTCGAGCTGTTCAAGCCGTTTGTGCTCAACGATCTCGTTGTCAACAATTCCGCTGCAAACATCAAGCAGGCTAAGAAGATGGTAGAGCGCGCAGAGGATAAGGTATGGGACTCCCTCGAGAGAGTTATCAAGGATCACCCCGTGCTGCTTAACCGTGCGCCTACGCTTCACAGACTGGGTATTCAGGCATTCTCTCCCGTTCTGGTCGAGGGTCGTGCAATAAAGCTGCATCCCCTTTGCTGTACAGCGTTCAACGCTGACTTCGACGGCGACCAGATGGCTGTGCATCTCCCCCTGTCCGCAGAGGCTCAGGATGAGGCAAGAAACCTCATGCTGGCAGCCAAGAACCTGCTTAAGCCTTCGGACGGACGTCCTGTTGCGGTTCCTACACAGGATATGGTTCTGGGTGCATACTACCTCACCATCGAAAAGGATGGCGAAAAGGGCGAGGGCAAGGTGTTCCGCGACGCCAACGAGGCTCTTATGGCTTATCAGGACGGAGTTATCTCCATCCATGCAAAGATAAAGATCCGCGTTTCCAAGGATCTCGGCGATACAAAGCTTTCAAGACTTGTTGAAACTACTATCGGACGTGTTATCTTCAACGAGCATGTTCCGCAGGATCTCGGCTATGTTGACAGAACCGATCCCGAGCACCAGCTTGATTATGAGATCGGCTTCAAGGTTGGCAAGAAGCAGCTTGGTCAGATAATCGACCGATGCCTTAGAATTCACGGCACAGCTACCACAGCTCAGGTGCTGGATAAGGTAAAGGCACTGGGCTACAAGTACTCCACACGCTCCGGTATCACGGTTGCGGTGTGCGACGCAGAGATCCCTCCGCAGAAGGCTGAGATCATGGCAGAAGCAGAGGCTAAGATCGATAAAATCAACAAGCAGTTCGCAAGAGGCTTCATCTCCAACAACGAGAGAAAGACCTCGTTTATCAGCATATGGAACAAGGCGACCGAGGATGTCGGACGTGCACTGACCGATAACCTTGATCAGTACAACAACATCTTTATGATGGCAGACTCCGGTGCCCGTGGTTCTATCAACCAGATAAGACAGCTTGCAGGTATGCGCGGACTTATCGCGAATACTTCCGGTGCAACCATCGAGATGCCTATCAAGGCAAACTACCGTGAGGGTCTTAACGTCCTCGAGTACTTCATCTCTTCACGAGGCGCCCGTAAGGGTCTGGCAGATACTGCGCTTCGTACAGCCGACTCCGGTTACCTTACAAGACGTCTTGTTGACGTATCGCAGGAGGTAATCATCCGCGAGGAGGACTGCGGCACTACCGAGGGTATCGAGGTTTACGAGATACGCGAGGGCAACGAGCTTGTTGAGAAGCTGACAGAGCGTCTTGCAGGCAGATTCCTTGCAGAGGACTTCAAGGACGCCGACGGAAATATCATCATTTCCAGAGATAAGCTGCTTAATGATAATGACGCGGCAAGAATAGTAAACTCCGGCGTTGATAGGATAAAGGTTCGCTCGGTACTCACCTGCGGACTTAAGAACGGCGTCTGCGCACGCTGCTACGGTGCGTCGCTTGCAAACGGTCAGCTTATCGGCATAGGCGAGGCAGTTGGTATCATCGCGGCACAGTCCATCGGTGAGCCCGGTACGCAGCTTACAATGAGAACGTTCCATACCGGCGGTATCGCTTCCGCAGAGGATATCACACAGGGTCTGCCGCGTGTTGAGGAGCTGTTCGAGAGCCGTCGTCCCAAGAATGCGGCTATCATCACAAAGATATCCGGTAAGGTTCGCTTCGAGGAGATCAAGAAGACACGTCACGCTATCATCACAGCCGAGGACGGCACAGAGGAAGCGTACGCAGTTCCGTTCGGCTATCGTCCCAAGGTTTACGACGGCGATACCGTTATGGCGGGCGACGCGCTTACCGAGGGCTCTATCAATCCGCATGACGTTCTGCTTGTAAAGGGTGAGCAGGCTGTTCAGAACTATATCATCGCAGAGGTACAGAAGGTTTACCGTCTGCAGGGTGTTGATATCAACGATAAGCATATCGAGGTTATCGTTCGCCAGATGATGAGAAAGCTTCGTATCACAGAGCCCGGCGACAGCTTCCTGCTGCCCGGCGCTACCATCGGAAAGAACGAGTACGTTCAGATCTGCGATGAGATCCGCAAGCGCAACGAGGCAGGCGAGAACCTCAGAATGCCCGAGAGCGAGCCGGTACTTCTCGGTATCACAAAGGCTTCGCTTGCAACCGAAAGCTTCATGTCCGCCGCATCCTTCCAGGAAACAACACGAGTTCTTACGGACGCAGCGATCAGAGGCAAGGTTGATCCGCTGCTCGGTCTTAAGGAGAATGTCATCATCGGTAAGCTCATCCCTGCCGGCACAGGACTTGCCGCACAGGCAGAGGAAGCCGAAGAGGCGTCCGCCGAAGAACAGACCTCCGAGTCCGACGCTGTTTAATGCTGCGGCAGGCATCGCAATAGCGTGCTAAAGCGCAGTGTAGTGCGGCTTCGGTAAAATGCACAAAAACAAAATACTCATTTAAAAGCTAAACGGTGTTTGCTACAAAGTTTTGAAAAAGACTTGACAAACACCGTTTTTTGCTATAAAATATATAATTGCGTGCGAGTATAATCATTTTTATGCAATAGTTTCGCTCAGGCAGGAATTAATCAGCGTAAAGCGGATATACTAAGCAACGTGAAATTTTAATGGAGGTGAAATAATGCCAACCTTTAATCAGCTTGTCCGCAAGGGACGTGAGGTAGCAGTTAAGAAGTCCAAGTCTCCTGCACTTCAGAAGGGTATGAACACACTGCGCAAGCAGGAAATCGACCAGTCTTCTCCCCAGAAGAGAGGCGTTTGTACAGCAGTTCGTACAAGCACACCTAAGAAGCCTAACTCCGCAATGAGAAAGATTGCCAGAGTAAGACTCTCCAACGGTTATGAAGTTACTGCTTACATTCCCGGTATCGGACACAAACTGCAGGAACACTCTGTTGTACTTATCAGAGGCGGTCGTGTAAAGGACCTCCCCGGTGTGCGTTACCACATCATTCGCGGTACGCTCGATGCACAGGGCGTTGACAAGAGAATGCAGGGACGCTCCAAGTATGGTGCTAAGCGTCCGAAAGCTGGAAAGAAAGCGTAATCATTGACCGATAAGCTGTCAGGCAAGGCATTATTCATATAGAAGCTGCCTCTGTTTGGACGGCGGAAGTTATTACTGCTTTCGAGTACCTATGATTTTCATTATTTATGAAGGAGGGAAGTAAAGTGCCAAGAAGAGGTAATGTTCCGAAGCGTGAGGTTCTGCCGGATCCTATGTACGGTTCCGAGCTGGTAACAAGACTTATCAACAACATCATGCTCGACGGAAAGAAGGGCGTAGCCCAGAAGATTGTATACGGCGCATTTGAGATCGTTGCTGAGAAGACCGGCAAGGATGCTCTGGAAGCTTTCGAGGAGGCAATGGAGAACATCATGCCCCAGCTCGAGGTTAAGGCTCGCCGTGTCGGCGGTGCAACCTACCAGGTTCCTATGGAGGTTCGCCCCGAGAGAAGACGCACACTCGGCCTGAGATGGATCACCAAGTACAGCCGTGAGCGCAACGAAAAGACAATGAAGGAAAGACTTGCAAACGAGATCCTTGACGCACTCAACGGTCAGGGCGGCTCTTGCAAGAAGCGTGACGATACTCATAAGATGGCTGAAGCTAACAGAGCTTTCGCTCATTACAAGTGGTAATCAGAAACAGAAGGTAATCATCGCGGCGTAAGCCGCGGTATTATCCGAAATTACGGAGGAACTTATGAAAAGAGACGTAACTCTCGAAATGACCCGTAATATTGGTATCATGGCGCATATCGACGCAGGTAAGACCACCACAACAGAGCGTATCCTGTTCTACACAGGTGTAAACCATAAGATGGGTGAAACCCATGATGGCGGCGCTACAATGGACTGGATGGCTCAGGAGCAGGAAAGAGGTATCACGATCACCTCTGCTGCTACAACTGCGTTCTGGAAGAACCATAGAATCAATATTATTGATACTCCCGGACACGTTGACTTCACAGTTGAAGTTGAGCGTTCCCTGAGAGTACTTGACGGCTCCGTTACTGTATTCTGCGCTAAGGGCGGCGTAGAGCCTCAGTCAGAAACCGTATGGCGTCAGGCAGACAACTATAAGGTACCCAGAATGGCTTATGTAAATAAGATGGACATTATGGGTGCAGATTTCTATAACGTAGTAAGAATGATGAAGGACAGACTTAAGTGTAATGCTGTTCCGATTCAGCTTCCTATCGGTTCCGAGGCAGACTTCAAGGGTATCATCGACCTCGTTGAGATGAACGCTGATATCTACTATGACGACCTCGGTAAGGATATGCGTGTAGAAGAGATCCCCGCAGATATGATGGAACAGGCTCAGCAGTACAGAAAAGAGCTGCTTGAGAAGGTTGCAGAGCTCGACGATGAACTCATGGAGAGATTCTTCGAGAACGAGGGCGAGGACTTCACCGTAGAAGAGATCAAGAAGGCTATCAGAAAGGGTACCATCGCTAACGAGTTTGTGCCCGTTTGCTGCGGTACTTCTTACAGGAACAAGGGCGTACAGAAGCTGCTTGACGCAGTTGTTGACTTCATGCCCTCTCCTCTCGACATCCCTCCCATCAAGGGCGTTAACCCCGAGACAGGCGAGGAGACCGAAAGAAGAGCAGGCGATAACGAGCCTTTCTCCGCTCTTGCATTCAAGATCGCTACCGACCCGTTCGTTGGTAAGCTCTGCTTCTTCAGAGTTTACTCCGGTTACGTTGACGCAGGTGCAACTGTTCTCAACGCTACCAAGGACAAGAACGAGCGTATGGGCCGTATCCTGCAGATGCACGCAAACTCCAGACAGGACATCGACGCTTGCCCCTGCGGTGATATCGCTGCCGCTGTCGGTCTGAAGAACACAACCACAGGTGATACTCTGTGCGATCCCGCACATCCCGTAATCCTCGAGTCTATGGAATTCCCCGAGCCTGTTATCTCGCTCGCTATAGAGCCCAAGACAAAGGCAGGTCAGGAGAAGATGGCTCTTGCTCTTGCAAAGCTTGCTGAAGAGGATCCCACATTCAAGACCTATACAAACGCTGAAACAGGTCAGACAATCATCTCCGGTATGGGTGAGCTTCACCTTGAGATCATCGTTGACCGTCTGCTCCGTGAGTTTAAGGTAGAGGCAAACGTTGGTGCTCCTCAGGTTGCTTATAAGGAAACCATCGTTGGCAATGCTGACGTTGATATGAAGTATGCACGTCAGTCCGGTGGTAAGGGTCAGTACGGTCACGTTAAGATCCGCGTTGAGCCTAACGAGTCCGGTAAGGGCTACGAGTTTGTCAATGCTGTTGTCGGCGGTGCTATCCCCAAGGAGTATATCCCCGCTGTTGACAAGGGTATCCAGGGCGCCCTCAACGCAGGTGTGCTTGCAGGCTATCCCGTTGTGGATGTTAAGGTTGAGCTCTATGATGGCTCCTTCCATGAGGTAGACTCTTCTGAAATGGCATTCCAGATCGCCGGTTCTATGGCTATCAAGGAAGCTCTTAAGAAGGCTAAGTCCGTAATCCTCGAGCCTATCATGAGAGTTGATGTTGTAACTCCCGATGACTATACAGGTCACGTTATCGGCGACCTCAACTCCCGCCGTGGTCAGATCCAGAATCAGGAGACCAGAAACGGTACTGTTCAGATCACTGCCGGCGTACCGCTTTCCGAGATGTTCGGCTACTCCAACGACCTGCGTTCCAAGACACAGGGTCGTGGTCAGTATGTAATGCAGCCCAGCCACTACATCGAGGTTCCCAAGTCTATCGCTGAGACGATCATGAGCAAGCGCAAGGCTGACTGATATCCGCCAAGCGCAAATACCATAAAATTTGCGAAAAGCACTTGATTTTTTCGCGGATTAATGGTACAATATAATCACAAAACTATGGCTATCCCCCCTTTAAAGGGGGGGAGCTGAAATCTATTTTACCTTTAAGGAGGACATACCAATGGCAAAGGAAAAGTATAATTCCACCAAGCCCCACGTTAACATTGGCACAATCGGCCACGTTGACCACGGCAAGACAACAACAACTGCTGCTATCACAAAGTACCTCGCTATGCTTGGTAAGGCTAAGTTCGAAGCATATGACATGATCGATAAGGCTCCCGAGGAGAGAGAGCGTGGTATCACAATCAACACCGCTCACGTTGAGTACGAGACCGAAAAGCGTCACTACGCTCACGTTGACTGCCCCGGCCATGCTGACTACATCAAGAACATGATCACAGGTGCTGCTCAGATGGACGGCGCTATCCTCGTAGTTGCAGGTACAGATGGTCCTATGGCTCAGACAAAGGAGCACATCCTTCTCGCTCGTCAGGTAGGCGTTCCTGCAATCGTTGTATTCATGAACAAGTGCGACGACGTTGATGATGAAGAGCTTCTCGAGCTCGTAGAGATGGACATCCGTGATGTTCTGTCCCAGAACGAGTTCCCCGGCGACGAGATCCCCGTAATCCGTGGTTCCGCTAAGGTTGCTCTTGACTCTACATCTACAGACCCCAACGCTCCCGAGTATGCTTGCATCAAGGAGCTGATGGACGCTGTTGACGAGTACATTCCTGCTCCCGAGCGTTCTGAGGATCTTCCCTTCCTTATGCCTGTCGAGGATACAATGACAATCACAGGCCGTGGTACTGTTGCTACAGGCCGTGTAGAGCGTGGCGTTGTTAAGGTTAACGATACAGTTGAGATCACAGGTCTTGTTGACGAGCCCAAGTCCACTGTTGTTACAGGTCTTGAGATGTTCAGAAAGACACTTGACGAGGCTGTTGCAGGCTACAACATCGGTGCTCTGCTCCGTGGTGTTACACGTCAGGATATCGAGCGTGGTCAGGTTCTCTGCAAGCCCGGTTCTATCCACCCCCACACAAAGTTCAAGGGTCAGGTTTACGTTCTCAAGAAGGAAGAGGGCGGCCGTCATACACCTTTCGTTTCCAACTATCGTCCTCAGTTCTTCTTCAGAACAACAGACGTTACAGGCGTTATCACACTGCCTGCTGATAAGGAAATGTGCATGCCCGGCGACAACGTTATCATGGACGTTGAGCTGATCACTCCTATCGCTATCGAAGAGGGTCTCCGTTTTGCTATCCGCGAGGGCGGCAGAACTGTTGGTTCCGGCGTTGTAACTGCTATCAACGACTAATTCGTAGCACACTTAACCTAACCTCGATTGTAAAATATAACTTTCATATTTATTGAAAGCCTATAAAAAAGGCGCTTTTGACTAAGGTCAAAGGCGCCTTTTGTAATTCGTACAGCCGAATAATATATCATCGAGCAGTTATGGAGGATTATTACTCGAAACATGAGCAGCTTATTCCGCAGGCGGCATCGTGTATGCGGAATATATAAACGCCTATAATGTTCATACCCCAATAGTGTGTCATAAGTATCATGCTGCATATCAAGAGTTGTCGGAGGTATTTAAAAAAATTTTTAAATACTATTGACAACTCTGTTTTTGTATGCTATAATCTATTTAAAGAATTCTTTAAATAGGTGTCATATGAGTGAAATGAATATCTTCAAAGTGCTCTCTGATAAGCAAAGGCGTGATATTCTTGTCATGCTTAAGGATGGAAGACTGAGTGCAGGTGAAATTGCCGAGAGGCTTAATATTACCCCTGCGGCGTTGTCCTATCATCTTAAGCTGTTAAAGAATGCCGACCTTGTTATGGAGTACAAAAACAAAAACTACATTTACTACGAGATCAACACAACAGTTTTTGATGAATTGATTTTGTGGGTAAGCCAATTCGGAGGTAACAAACTATGAGAAAGGCTTTATGGATTTTATCAGCTTTGCCGATAATTATTACTGCATTTGCGCTGCAATTCATGCCGGATAAGGTTCCGTTGCACTACAATATTTCAGGCGAAATCGACAGATGGGGCTCAAAATATGAGCAAATCATCTTTCCGCTTATTATCATAGGAGCCTCGATTTTGTGGGAAGTAATAATCTGCTTTTTCAACAAAAAGGCGCAGAACGCTTCTGAGGATAAGCAGCGTGCGGAGGCTGTCAACAACATTAAGGTTATAAAAACAGCGGCAGTTGCCACAACAGCCGTCTTATTTATCATGCAGTGCGTATTTCTTTATAATGCATATACCTCAGCCGGTTCGGACATAGCTTATCTTGAAATTGACAGCATGAAGATAACCTGCCTTCTTTTGGGAATAATGTTCATCGTTCTCGGCAATATCCTGCCGAAAACAAAGCTTAACGGCGCAATCGGGCTGAGGATATCCTACAGTATGTACAACGATGTGACATGGAGCAAAAGCAACAGGTTCGGCGGACTGGTGCTTATTGTGGCAGGGGTTCTGACGATGATATGCTCTGTGATCTTTGACGCGGCTGTTGTGATAATTCTGATGCTGGTTTTCATTATCGCGGCGACTATTGTGATGGTTATGTATGCGAAAAAGGTTTACGATATTGAAAAAAAGAGAGAAGAATAACCAATAATTCAGGCTGTCGATAAAGTCGAAACATACTATATCCAAAGCTGCTTGTGGGGGAAAACAAGTGTTTTCCCCCGATTTTGCTTATCAAAAAGGTTGCTTCTCAGGTTGGCGAGAAGCCCTCAGATGCACGAATAACACTTCGTGTTACTCTGAACGCGCCCCACGACTAGGCTTTGTGCCATGTTGCCCTTTGTTGCCCGACATCGTGTCGGGTTTTGGGACGACAGCGCAGACGTCGCAGATGGCGGTTTATCGGCAGCCTGAAGCGCTCTATCAAGAATAGAGCGCTTTGTGTGTTATTGCAAAAGCTGCCGCGGTTGCATACAGGATTACTTGATTGCCCATGCGCTGAGCATATCCGCCCACTTTTCGGTGTAGAACCGGTAATAGGAAATCTGCTTTGCCTGCCTAAGCCGCTCAAATGCAGGAAGACCTGCCCACAAAATAGAGGGAAGCCCAATCACCAAAAGATACAGCGGTCCGAGCATGAGCGATTGAAGCGTGTGTCCGTACTCATGCATAAGCAGGCGCTGCTTTGTCGCGGCGCTTTTATTCTCCGACAGGAAAACGAACATACCGAGAGATACGCTGCCTCCGTGCCTCCATTCGGTGACGATTGCGCCGTGGTAGAAACGGTGCGGTCTGCGAATGTTTATCAGCAGCACAACGCCTCCGACGAGGGACTGCACAATTCCCCATGTGCACTGGCAGAGGATATACAGTACCCTTCTCATGGCTGCTCCTTATAACCCCAGCGGTCGATGTTGCCCTTGCGCATTGCGCCGAAGATACGCTGTTTTATGCCCTTATCCTCGTGCTCCATGCGTGCTAGCATTTCTTTCGTGGTCTGACGCGTGGTGTTTTTGTCGGCAGGACACTTTGATTTGACTATTTCCAGACCGTTGCGCCTTGCACAGGCTGCAACTGCGTATTCCGGCGCGAAAACCAGTGGTCTTATCATTGTGATATCCTTGCGCGAGAGATAGGATATCGGCGCAAAGCAGCCGATTCTGCCCTCCTTGAACAGGTTCATCATAAAGGTTTCTATCGCGTCGTCGTTGTTGTGACCCAAAGCGATTTTATTGCAGCCGTATTGCTTTGCAGCGTCATGAAGAGCGCCGCGGCGCATTTTCGCGCAGAGTGAACACGGGCTTTGCTCCTTGCGTATATCGAATACTATCTCGGCAATATCGGTGCGCAGCAGGTGGAATTCCACCCCGAGCTTTTCGCAAAGCCGCTCAACTGCGGAATAGTCGCCGTCCTCTCCGCCGAAACGAGGGTCAAGGGTGATGGCGACAAGCTCGTACTTCTTCTCATAAAATCGCCGCATGAGCGCGAGTCCCGACAAAAGTACAAGGCTGTCCTTTCCTCCGGATACTCCGACAGCAATTCTGTCGCCGTCCTCGATAAGGTCAAATTCCTGACAGGCACGGCGGATATATCCCAATATTTTTTGCATTTTATCGTCCTTTGATACTTATTTCTTGAAAAGCATTACGACTGCATTCGCGCCGATACCCATTCCTGCAAGACCAAGTCCCTCCTGAGTTGTTGCCTTAACGCTTATCTGTGATACATCGCAGCCGAAAGCTGCGGCAAGGTTATCACGCATTTTTGGGATATAGGGGGCGAGCTTCGGCTTTTCTGCGATTATCGTGATGTCCAGATTACCCAATTTGTAGCCCTGCGCTGTCATATGCCGAATAACCTCTTCAAGCAGTTTCATGCTGTCAGCGTCCTTGTAAGCAGGGTCGGTATCGGGAAACAGCTTTCCGATATCTCCGAGGGCGAGCGCGCCGAGGATTGCATCCATAAGAGCGTGCACCGCGACATCCGCGTCGGAGTGACCGATAAGCCCCTCATCGTGGGGAATCTCGACGCCGCACAGCACAAGCCGTCTGTTTGGACCAAGCCTGTGCACATCATATCCGCTTCCTATTCTCATCATAAATGCTTCACCGACTTTCTGGCAAGGTAAATCGCATTTGCAGCAGCGAGGTCCTCCGGTCTGGTGATCTTCATGTTGCAGCAGTTAACCTCGGTTATGCGAACCTCGCCGCCGCACTGCTCGATAAGGGAGCTGTCATCGGTGAGGTCATTGGCTTTTTCCCCGAGCTGTTCCATACATTTCAGGTACAGCTTTTTTGAAAAAGCCTGCGGAGTCTGTGCATAGTACAGCCTGCTGCGCGGAAGAGTACTGTCGATAAAGCCGTTGCCCGATACTGTCTTAACGGTATCTGTGGCGGGGGCGGCAGCAACCGCGGCGTTGAACTTAACTGCGTCGGAAAGTACGCGGTCGATTTCCGCAGTGGGGATAAGCGGCCTTGCGCCGTCATGAATCGCTATGTGTGAGCACTCCCTTGAAACATATGCAAGTGCGTTCTTAACGGAGAGAAACCGTGTGTTTCCGCCCGGGGTGACGGCCTTAAGCTTTGTGACGCCGTAATTTGCGGCAAGCTGTTCATATCGTGCAAGGTCGTCTTCTGGAGCGGCGATAATTACCTCCGAAACAAGCGCAGATTTATCGAAATTAAGCGCGCTCATGATAAACACCGGCATATCCGCTATCTTTGCCAGCTGCTTGTTGGTGCCGTTCATCCGCGAGGAGCTTCCTGCGGCAAGAATTATTGCAGAGAACATATTACCTCTCTTTCGGACAAATCAGAAATTACCGTGGAACTTGAAATAGTTATACTCTGTTTCAAAGTTTTTAAGCAGCTTTCTGGTGGCGGAGTCGTTGATGTTTCCCGGGAACTCGATATAGAACATATGGTCGTCGGGGTATTTCAGTCTTATATCAACGGGCAGAGGCTTACTTTGGATTTTCGTCATATTAATGCCGTTTACGGCGAACTTTGTAAGCATACGGTACAGTGAACCGGCGATGTTCGGGATAGACAGCGAAACCGCGATGTTCTGTGCGCTGCTGTAAACCTCAAGCTGTTTAGAGATACAGATAAAGCGAGTTGCGTTGTTGGGGTCGGTTGCGATACCCTTGTGCAGAACATCAAGTCCGTGCATCTCTGCGCAATCCTCCGAGCAGATGCAGCCAAGCTCATTGCTGGGATTTTCGGACACCATAAGCGCGGCAGAGGCGTTATTGTGATATGGTATCACGGTCAGGTTATCTCTGCTGTTGATATAGCTTTCGCACTGGCGTATAGCCTGCTCGTGACCGAACAGTATCTTTATGTCCTGCTCTTTTACTCCGTGCTTTGCGGCAAGAACGTGCGCGCACTCTACCCTTGTGGTGCGGTTTATGTAGACATGGTGCTTTTCAAGCAGCTCCATATTTACTGTGACCTCGCCTGCGGTGCTGTTTTCTATCGGCAGAATGCCATAGTCCACATCGCCGTTTTCGACTGCCTCGAACACCTCTGCAAAGCTTGCATAGAAGCTTGCGTTGCCGTTTTTGAACAGGTTATTGTATGCGGCGTGACCGTATGCTCCCTCTGTTCCCTGAACCGCTACAGAGGGCTTGTCCATTATCTGCGTAAGGTGTGGGATAGGGGTATCCGGAGTGATATCATTAGCCTGCGCGCATTTTGAGATATCCATGATATTCATGAACAGGAAGGACGCGCTTTTTCTAAGCTCCTCGGGTGAATTAGCCTTGACCTTTTCGATGATAGCCTTTTCGCGGTCGCCCTGAAAAACCACCATATTGTTTGCCGCCTTGTAGCGTGCAACATCGCCTGTAAGCTGCATACGCTTCTTGAAAAGCTCCAGCAGCTGCACGTCGATGTCATCTATTTTGTTTCTTATCTCGCCTAAATCAAGTTCCATTGTATTAATCCTTTGCTGTAATCAGTTTACGGGGATGCCGCCCTCGTGCGCATTGAAGTTATCTGTCTCTGATGTGTTGTCTGCTTCGGTCGTTTCCTTAGGTTCTTCCTTTTTGGGAACCGCAACATAAACCACAACGGTTTCGCTGTTTTCCACATCCACATAATCGTCGGGCTCTTTGCTGCAGCGTACTATCTGACCGGCAGGGACATCGTTTGTTTCCTCGTTTTTCTGGCTTGTCTTTATATTCAGCTTATTCAGCTCTGCGATATATTCCGCGATGTTCTTATCGGTATAATCCGGCAGCTTGACATGGGTCGGACCTTTGCTGACCTTTATTTTTATCTCTATGCCTGCTGCCACCTTTGTATCGGGCTGGATATCCTGCTCAAAGATGACGCCGCTTTCGGTGCTTATACCCTCTTTCTCAAGCTGCTCGCACATCTCAAGCGAAAGATACGAGTACTCGGGGACGAAAATAAACTTATCGGAGTAGGTTACGGATACGGTATCAAACCGGCGGCCAACGAATTTCGGCAGCAGGATATTTGCCTCGTTCTCAGGCGGTTCGTCGATGGGCTCGGAAACCGTGAGGGAGGATGTGGCGCTTGATGTCGTGGTGGCAGAGGTGGTGGTTACAGCCGCCTCGGAGGTTTCGTTTTCGGTATGCGTATCATTCGGCTGCTTAAGCGCCCATGCAAAAACTGCGGCGAACGCGATAAGCACAAGTCCTGCGAACACAAGGGCGGCTATTGTTTTTGCGCGCTCCTTTTTCTGCTTTTTCAGCTTTTTGCGCTGCTGTTTTGTCAGGGGGGTATCGCCGTTGTTATCTATACCCACATATTTTGGCTGCTGGAACAGCTTATCCACAAACTCGGTGATGGTGCATATCCTGCTTTCGGTCGGCAGGCTCATACCGCGCATAATTGCCTTTGATACGGTGGAGGGTATATCGCGGTTTATCATCATAGGCTCGGGCATGGGGGTGCCTGTTCTGGCGATAGCCTCGGTGGGGTTGCAGCCTGTAAGGCAGCGGTACAGCACGGCGGCTATTCCATAGACGTCCGTCCATGTGCCGTTGATGTCGTTGGTATACTGCTCGGGTGCTGCGAAGCCTGCAAACACCTCGCACGCTATTTCGGTGTTTGTTGTTCGTGCAGCGGAAATCGAGAAGCCGGTAAGCTTAAGCTCGAGCTTATCTGTGACGTATATCGTGGAGGGACTTATTCCGCGGTGGATAACTCCTGCGGCGTGCATAAGGCTGAGCGTTGTGAAAATCGGCGGAAAAAGCTCCTTTACCTGCTCCCATGTAAGGCTGCCGGAGGAATTGGAGAGGTATGTCTTAAGCGGAATGCCGTTGATATATTCGAGCACGATATAAGCGGTGT
>JBJESD010000056.1:0-14336 GCA_051882595.1 Oscillospiraceae bacterium
TAGGAAGGGTCGGCGTAAGCTGCGTCAGGGGAATTGCCGAAGAGCTGCCGGTTCAGCAGACAAAACGCATAAGTACAACAGTATCATCACTGCGGCTGGACTGCATAGTCAGCGCCGCGGCAAATGTATCAAGAGAAAGATCCGCGTCGCTCATTAAATCGGGCATGGTAAATGCGGACTTTTCACCATGTTTAAATGTAAGTGCAGAGGTCAGGGAGAACACTGTTATCTCTGTGCGCGGCAGCGGAAGATTCCGCTTGTTATCGGTAAGCGGAGAAACCCGAAAGGGCAGACTCCGTGTAGAAATCGACAAGTATGTATGATTTCGGACATTACAGTGACAGAAACCGGCGGTCGTCAGAGCGCCGTGACATATATCAAGGCACATACTAAAGGAAGGAAGTTTAACCGATGAATGCAAAAGAAATACTGGCAAGGCGGTTTGAAAAGGCAACTTTCAACGGCTACAAGACCGATGATGTTGACGAGTTTTTGAGAGAGATATCCGGCGAGTATTCCCAGCTTCAGAAAGAGAAAAACGAGCTTGAGCGCAAGCTTGAGGTCCTTGCGGACAAGATCCGCGAGTACCGCGACGACGAGGACGCGCTTAAGGACGCGCTGCTTATGGCTCAAAAACAGGGAAATCAGATAATCACCGACTCCAAGAATGCAGCAGACAAGCTGAAAAAGGAAACGGACGAGGCAGTTGCAAAGCAGCTTGCCGAGGCAAAGGCAAAGTCCGAGAAGATGATAAAGGACGCAGACGACTATGCTAAGCGCATGACAAAGGAGTCCAACGAGCGCGCAGACAAGCTTGTAAAGGACGCTCGTGCAAAGGCGGACGAAATACGCGAGCTTATGCAGCGTCAGACCGAGATACAGCAGACCATTCTTCAGAGAACGCGCAAGGAAGCGGACGAGTACCGCAACCGTATAATCAGCGCTTACAAGGCTCAGATAGAGCTTATCAACAAACTGCCCGAGGCGTGCGAAAACGAGTTTGTCAAAGCCGCCGCTGCCGAGGTAGAAAGCCGCGAGGCAGAGCGCGCGAAGGAAGCAGCCGCTGCCGCAGCAAAGAAAGCTGCCGCCGCAAAGGCAGCGCAGCAGAAGCCTAAGCCCGTTGAAAAGGCTGTCGTTCCCGAGGGCGACGAGGATGTAAAGGTCGTTCCCGACAAGAAGCCCGAAGCCGCTGCCGCAGAGAGACCAGAGCCCGTTGCAGCAGTTCAGCACGCCGCTCCCGCTGCTTCAGCACCTGCCGACGAAGAGCCTTTCAAGAGCATCCCCGTTGAACAGGGCAATGCAAGGACGGACGAGTTCGACCTGCCGTTCTTCAACGGCGGCGCAGAGAAAAAGACGCGCCACAGCGACCTGCAGTTCGGCAAGAACAAAAATCATTGATGGTCACCTCTGAAAACCTCATTTTTCAGAGGTTTCCCAAAATAAATAAAAAAGCTGTACCGTGCGGCGTAATGCTATGCTGTGCGGTATTGCAGATATAAGGAGATAACAATATGTCTGAAGATTTCAACAGCACACTCAATCTGCCGCAGACCGAGTTCCCCATGCGCGGCAATCTCCCCAAGAGAGAGCCCGAAATGCTTGAAAAGTGGGAGAAGGAGCGTATTTACTATGCGCTTTCCGAAAAGAATAAGGACAAGCCGTCCTACACACTGCACGACGGCCCTCCCTATGCAAACGGCAACATCCATCTCGGTACGGCGCTGAACAAGATTTTAAAGGATATCATCGTAAAGTACAAGAGCATGACAGGCTATAAGGCAAACTATGTTCCCGGCTGGGACTGCCACGGTCTGCCCATCGAGCTCAAGGCTATCAAGCAGATCGGCGCAGACAGCGGCACTATCGACCCTGTTGCGCTGCGCAAGAGCTGCCGCGAGTTCGCGCTCTCCTGCCTTGACGACCAGAAAGCGCAGTTCAAGCGCCTTGGCGTATGGGGCGACTTCGACGACCCGTATCTTACCATCAAGCCTGAGTTCGAGGCAAAGCAGGTCGAGGTATTCGGCGAGATGGTCAAGAAAGGCTACATCTACAAGGGACTTAAGCCGGTTTACTGGTGCGCAGACTGCAACACCGCGCTTGCAGAGGCAGAGATCGAGTACCAGGACGACCCGTGCTACTCCATCTATGTAAAGTTCCCTCTGTCCGACGGCAAGGGCAAGTTCGACAGCCTCGGCATCGACCTTTCTAAGGCATATGTCGTTATCTGGACAACCACCACATGGACGCTGCCCGGCAACCTTGCTATCTGCCTCGGTCCCAACTACGAGTACACCTTCGTAAAGGTCGAGGATGAGGACAGCAAGTCCTTCGGCGAGTACCTGCTGATGGCGACCGACCTTGTATCCACCGTTATGGACGCTGTCGGAATAAAGAAGTACAGCACTGTCGGCAGCTTTACGGGTGCAGAGATGGAGCTTATCGAAACAGACCATCCCTTTATGGGAAGAAAGTCCCCCATTATCGTGGGCGACCACGTTACGCTTGAAAGCGGTACAGGCTGCGTTCATACAGCTCCCGGCTTTGGTGTGGAGGACTTTGAGGTATGCAATAAGTACAAGGGAATGTTCGATATCGTTGTTCCCGTAAACGAAAAGGGCATACTCACCGCAGAGGCAGGACCGTTCGAGGGTCTTAAGACGGGCGACGCAAACAAGGTCATCGCTCAGCGTCTGGAGGACGACAACACTCTGCTTGCTATGCAGAAGATAGTCCACCCCTATCCCCACTGCTGGAGATGCCACGAGCCTATCATCTACCGCGCAACAGACCAGTGGTTCTGCAGCGTTGATATGTTCAAGGACGAGGCTATCAAGGCAATCGAGGACGTTCAGTGGATTCCCGACTGGGGCGAGGATCGCATCAAGAACATGGTTTCCATGCGTTCGGACTGGTGCATTTCCCGTCAGAGAAGATGGGGCGTGCCTATCCCCATGCTTTACTGCGAGGACTGCGGAAAGACCGTAGTAAACGATACGACCATCAAGGCAACAGCAGACCTGTTCCGCAAGGAAAGCTCAGACGCATGGTACAGCAAGGATGCGGCAGAGTTCATCCCGGCTGATGTTAAGTGCGAGTGCGGCTGCAATAAATTCCGCAAGGAAATGGATATCTTCGATGTATGGTTCGATTCCGGCTGTACGCACGCTGCTGTTCTTCAGGAGCGTCCCGAGCTAAGCTGGCCTGCCGACCTGTATCTCGAGGGCTGCGACCAGTACAGAGGCTGGTTCCAGAGCAGCCTGCTTACCTCCGTTGCTACAACGGGCAGGGCACCGTACAAGGCTGTGTGCACACACGGCTGGGTAGTTGACGGCAAGGGCGAGCAGATGCACAAGTCCAAGGGCAACATGGTAGTTCCCGAGGAGGTCATCAAGCAGTACGGCGCTGACGTTCTGCGTCTTTGGGTAGCGTCCATCGACTTCCACAACGACATGAGAGTATCTCAGGATATGCTCAAGCAGCTTTCCGAGGCATACAGAAAGATAAGAAACACCGCTAGATTTATCCTCGGCAACCTCGGAAACGGCGACGGCTTCAACCCCGACACCGAGATGGTTGCTCTTGATAAGCTCAGCGATATCGACAAGTGGGCGCTGGCTCGTCTTGACGCGCTTATCGAAAAGGTCAAGGCTTCCTACGAGAGCTTCGACTTCTATCTTGCATATCATGCTATTCACAGCTTCTGCGTTGTTGATATGTCCAACTTCTACCTTGACATCGTTAAGGATACGCTTTACTGCTCCGCAGAAAAGAGCGAGGAGAGAAAGGCGGTACAGACCACAATGTACCTTATCCTTGACGCGCTTGTAAAGCTCATCGCGCCTATCCTCACATTCACAGCGGACGAGGTATGGCAGTTTATGCCCCACAAGGCGACGGATGACCTGCGCGGCGTTCCGTTCAACGATATGCCCGAAAAGACAGGCGTTGTCGTTGACGCGGCATTTGAGGCTAAGTGGAGCAGAATCCACGCAGTACGCGACGATGTTCTCAAGGCTCTTGAGGAGAAGAGAACAGCAGGCGTTATCGGCAAGGCACTTGACGCAGGCGTTTCGGTATTCGCAGACGAAAAGACAGCGGCAGAGCTGTCCGCGTACACCGAGCTTGCCGCAGTATTCGGCGTATCCTATGTCAATGTCGCGGTTGGCGAGGGCGAGTTCAAGGGCGCTGTCGAGGGCGTTTCCGTAACAGTCGAAAAGGCTGCCGGAGAGATGTGCGAGCGCTGCTGGAGCCACAACGCTACCGTTGGCACCGTTGCAGAGTATCCGCATCTGTGCGCACGCTGCGCTGCTGTTATCAAGCTCAATGTATGATGTAAGCTGACCCAGAAAGCAGGGGGAGGGGATTGCCCCTTTCCCCTGTATTTTTATGTAGAATTGTAGAGGATAGAATTGAAAAAGACTTTGACCGAGGAACAGCGTCTTAATATAACGCTTATTATATCATTGCTTGGCGCGGCGGTGCTGGTTGGCATAGACCAGCTTACCAAGTGGCTTATCGTGCAGAATTTTGAGCTGCACGAATCGCTGCACCTTATTAAATTCGGTGAGCAGCAGGTGCTTAATTTCACCTATTACCTTAACGACGGAGCGGCGTTCAGTATGTTCGGCGGAAAGACCGCAATGCTGATATGCGTTACCTCGCTTATGATGGGCGCTATGCTTTGCGCAATGGTGCTTAAGCACGTCCGCAGGCTGCCGTATATAATCTCTTTCTCGCTTGTTATCGCAGGCGGCGTGGGTAACCTTATCGACAGAATCATGAACGACGGCCGTGTGGTGGACTTCATTGATGTAAGGATAATTAACTTCGCGGTATTCAACTTTGCTGATATCTGCGCGGTCTGCGGAGGAATACTGCTGTGCCTGCTTGTCGTGCTTGACGAGATAAAGGAGAACAGAGCGAAAAAATCCGCCGATACCGCCGAAACAGTCGGCGAAGCGTCGGACAGCGCAACCGAGGACATATCGGAGAGCGTAAACGACAAAACCCCCGAGGAAACATCGGACGACACATCCGACGAGGCAGCCGAAGATGGAAACGATTGAGATAATCGCACAGGGCGGCGTGCGCCTTGACAAGCTCATAGCGGACAGCACCGAGCTTTCGCGCAGCGCGGCGGCGCGGCTTATCGAGGAGGGCGCGGTGCTTGTCGAGGGCAGACCGGCGAACAAAAAGGACGCTCCCAAGACGGGCGACAGGGTGGAGATAACTCTGCCGCAGCCGCAGGCTGTGGATATCCTCCCCGAGGATATCCCCATCGAGGTGGTTTACGAGGACGACGACCTGCTGGTAGTAAACAAGCCCAAGGGAATGGTGGTGCACCCTGCCGCAGGGCACTATTCGGGCACGCTTGTAAACGCGCTGATGTTCCACTGCGGCAGCAGCCTTTCGGGCATCAACGGAGAGATACGTCCGGGAATTGTTCACCGTATCGACAAGGACACCAGCGGTCTGCTTATGGTGGCGAAGAACGACTTTGCGCACATAGGGCTTTCCGAGCAGATAAAGGACCACAGCTTCACACGGGAATACGAGGCGGTGGTGTGCGGCGCGGTGAAAGAGGACGGAGTTATCAACGCCCCGATAGGGCGCAGCAAAAACGACCGCAAGAAGATGTGCGTTACGCCCGAGAACTCACGCGAGGCGGTCACTCACTACTTTGTGATACGGCGGTACGCAGGCTATACTCACCTGCGCGTAAGACTGGAAACCGGCAGAACGCACCAGATACGCGTGCATATGGCGTACACCGGTCATCCCGTTGCAGGGGACGAGGTTTACGGCAGCGGTAAGCCAAAGTGGCTTAACGGACAGTGCCTGCACGCAAAAAAGCTGGGCTTTGTTCATCCGAGAACGGGCGAATACATGGAGTTTGAGAGCGAGCTGCCCGAGTACTTCACAAAATTTCTGAAAACTATCGAGGACTAAGTATGGATTTTGGCAAAGTGATTTTTATGACCGATCTGGACGGAACGCTGCTGACGGACGACAAGCGTATTCTCCCCGAGGATCTGGCGGCTGTCGAGCGTTTTCGCAGGGGCGGCGGCATCTTCACCGTTGCCACGGGCAGAGGGTACGGCATGACGCGCTCCGTTGCCGCAAGGCTTGAGCTGTCGGTGCCTGCCGTGCTGTTCAACGGCGCGGCGGTATATGACTTTTCACGCGAGGAGTTTCTGTGGCGCTGCGAAATCGGCAGGCACTCCCGCGAGTACGTTGTGCGCCTTGCAGAGCGCTTTCCCGATATCGGCATAGAGGTGCTGCACGAGCGCACGATATTTGTTCCGTATCTCAACGAAACGGAGCGGCAGCACCTTGCCCTTGAGCACATCATCCCCGACCGCAGACCGCTATCCGAGATACCGCAGGACGGCTGGCTTAAGATACTGCTTGCGCACGAACCGCACAAGCTTGACGAGATAGAGGAGTATGTCCGCAGCTCGGATATGCAGCAGGCGCAGTGGGTGAGAAGCGCGCCGTTCTATTTCGAGTGCCTGCCTTACGGCGTGGATAAATCCATGGGCTATCAGCAGCTAATCGCCATACTTGGCGCGCAGGACAGATTTACCGTTGCGGCAGGCGACTATATGAACGACCTTTCCATGATAAGAAAGGCACAGCTTGGCGTTGCGGTGGCTTCCGCACAGGATGAGGTAAAGGCTGCGGCAGATCTTATCGTATGCGACAACAACAGCGGCGCAATAGCGCAGATCATCGACTATATTGAGCGGCTGTAAAAGCGCAGATATGATGCGGCAGCATGGAGTATACCGTAATGCCGCAGATAAATCGTCGCGCAATATACAGCGCAAGTCTTGACTATTTTTATATTTAGCTGTATAATAATAACGGAACAATTATCGGGCAGCCGATTTAACAAAACACAGGAGGTCTATAATGGACACACAACTGAAAAAGCAGCTTGAAATTGCTGCAACAAAGGTCAGAATGGGCGTAATCGAGGGTGTTTATAATGCTAAGGCAGGACATCCGGGCGGTTCTCTTTCTGTTGCCGATACGCTGACTTATCTGTATATGAACAGAATGAACGTTAATCCCGAGGATCCCGAGATGGCAGACCGCGACAGACTGGTTCTGTCAAAGGGTCACACCGCTCCTGCACTGTATGCAGTGCTTGCACACAGGGGCTTCTTCCCCGTGGAGGAGCTTAAGACCCTGCGCAAGATCGACTCAAGGCTTCAGGGACATCCCGTAAGGGGCAAGGTTCCCGGCGTTGATATGAGCACAGGCTCTCTCGGACAGGGTATCTCCGCTGCCTGCGGCATGGCTCTTTCGGGCAAGATCTCAAACGACACCTACAAGGTATATGCTGTGCTCGGCGACGGCGAAATACAGGAGGGTCAGGTATGGGAGGCTGCGATGTTCGCCGCTCATTATCAGCTTGACAATCTTGTTGCGGTGGTTGATAACAACGGACTTCAGATCGACGGTAAAATCGGCGATGTTATGAGCCCCTATCCCATTGACGAGAAGTTTGCTGCATTCGGCTGGCACGTTATCACAATAAACGGTCACGATTTCGACGAGATCGAAAAGGCATTCAACGAGGCTGAAACAGTGCTCAACAAGCCTACGGTCATCATTCAGCGCTCCACCAAGGGCAAGGGTGTTTCCTTTATGGAGAACCAGTGCGGCTGGCACGGAAAGGCTCCCAATGATGAAGAGTACGCAAAGGCAATGGAAGAGCTTAAAGCTCACCTTGCTGAGTTAGAGGCTTGATGGGACGGAGAAACGGTTACTCCTCCGAAAATAATAGAATGAATTTTCACCGAAAGGATTATGAAATATGGAAAAGAAAGCAACCCGTGACAGCTACGGCGAAGCTCTTGTAATGCTCGCTGAGAAGCGCCCCGACCTCGTAGTGCTGGACGCAGACCTTGCTGCCGCAACAAAAACAGGAACCTTTAAGGCTGCATATCCCGACAGATTTTTCGACTGCGGCATTGCAGAGGCTAACATGATGGGCATTGCCGCAGGTATCGCAACCACAGGCAAGCTTGTATTTGCAAGCTCCTTTGCTATGTTCGCCGCAGGCAGAGCCTTTGAGATCGTAAGAAACAGCATCGGCTATCCTCACCTCAACGTTAAGATCGGCGCAACACACGCCGGCATTTCCGTCGGCGAGGACGGCGCAACACACCAGTGCAACGAGGATATCGCTCTTATGAGAACCATCCCCGGCATGACGGTCATCAACCCTGCCGATGACGTAGAGGCAAAGGCAGCAGTTCTTGCCATGGCAGATTTCGTAGGCCCCGTTTACATGAGATTCGGCAGACTTGCCGCTCCCATTTTCAACGACGCTTCTTCTTACAAGTTCGAGCTTGGCAAGGGCATTCAGCTTAAGGACGGCAAGGATATCACGATAATCGCAACAGGACTTATGGTAGCAGAGGCGATCGAGGCAGGCAAGGCTCTTGCAGAGCAGGGAATTGACGCTCGCGTTATCAACATCCACACCATCAAGCCTATCGACCGCGACATCATCATCAAGGCTGCTAAGGAAACAGGCAGGATCATCACCGTTGAGGAGCACAGCGTTATCGGCGGTCTTGGCTCGGCTGTCGCAGACGTAGTGACAGAGGAGTGCCCCGTTCCCGTTATCAAGATCGGCGTTAAGGACGTGTTCGGTCACTCGGGTCCTGCTGTCGCACTGCTCAAGGAGTTCGGTCTTTGCGCAGACAACATCGTGGCTACTGCAAAGGCTGCGCTGGGTAAGTAATTAAAGGCAAGATTAATTAAGGCTGTGCATACAAGATGCGCAGCCTGTTTTTTTTGAGTAATTATTTCGGATATCCGTATATGAAAAGTTATATATAGTATAAATTCAGGCGCACGGGTTGTATCGTGCGCCTAAATTTTACTTATCTACACTTGATATATTACAGTATTTGTTTTCGAGAAAATAGTATAGATTTCATTAATCAGGATACTTATGTGCCCCAATAATAATGAACGTTATAAAGAAGATCAAACTCATCGGAGGTGTATGTTCTGCCATAATGAGTTACGCTTTCGATACAATCACTGTCAAAAGCATCTTCATGTATTGTATATAAACGGTTAGGAAGGGTCACGTATTTTAGTTTTGTACAATTACAAAAAGCAAACATAGTTATTTCAGTGACACTGTCTGGAATTATATAGCTTTCACTATCTTTGGCACTGGGATAACCTTCTATTGATTTACCGTCTTTAGTGAATAACACGCCATCGATGGATTTGTAATGCTTGTTGTTTTTCGATACATTTATTTCAGCGAGAGAAGCGCAGTGACCTACAATACCTGATATTTCCGTAACCCCAGCTGGTATTGTAATTGATGTTATATTAGTTCCAATAAAAGCGTTTATATCAATACTGGTTACAGATTCGGGTATATCAATTTCCTTGATTTTAGAGCAACCTTTAAATACGCCGTTATGTATATCTGTAAGTTTATTTGGAAGAGTGATGGATGATAATTCTGTGCATCCATTAAAAGCAAAAGAACCAATAAAAGTAACGCTATTTGGAATATTTATTGATGTAAGACTTTTGCAATTTTCAAATGCGTTCCAACATATTCGGGTTACACTATCAGGTATTTCAACTGATGTGAGCTTTGTGCAGTTTTCAAATGCATTCCTACCTATTTCAATAACACTATTAGGTATCACAATGGATTTAAGCTTTACGCAGTTGACAAAAGCATAATCATCAATGATTTTTAATGTGTCAGGTAAAACGATGGATGTGATTAAAGCATCACCGTCAACTCTTGTTTTCGAACGACTACCATCTTTACTCACCCAGGTGTACGAGGCAATAAAAACTCCATGGCTAACATTATTAACACCGCTTTGACCTATTGCGATTACAGGTAAACCATCAATCTTATCTGGGATAACGACGGTCATATCTGTACCGATATATTTTGTGATCTTAATTCCGCCTTCAATCTCTTTATATTTAAAATCACTTGCAGGGTTTGGCATTTCAACATTTTTGGATACATAACTTTTCTTTATATATTTATTGTTGCTTAATCTATAGTATCCAGTATTAGTATAGCCTATTACTGTAAGAGCATCTCCTGTGCTTACAGTACCAACATTTTTGCTATCAGACAGGGCTTTATTGAGCAGATTGGCACTGCGATTTGCGTAAAGAGTTTTCGGAGCCTTATATTCGAAAGTTGTCCATGTAGTACGCTTAGTATTTAGATATTTCTTTGCTGCATAAGTGCCATCTTTCAGCTCATAATAGTACTTTGTTTCAGAAACAACAGTAACCTTGTCGCCTGCATAAAGCGTCGCGACTTTTATATGTCCTTTGAACGGAGTATCATAAGTATAGCACTTTTTTTGAGCATACATGGTTTCTTGCGCCGTAGAAGTTGCAGCATATACAGGTTTTATATATGCTGATGATGGAATCAAAAAAGATGCTACCACTAAGAATGCCATAAGTAAATTTCTGATTTTTATCATAATAATATCATTCCTTTCATTTTACATAATAGTTCTGACAGATTAAATTGTGTTATTAAAAGACATTACTTTGTAACTACAACTAAATCATATTTTTATTATACCATGTTTTGTTGTGTTTGTCAATACCACAAACTGTTGTGTGCCATAATATTAGTATTAAGTATTATGGAGGCGGTGCGGTGTACAGGCGAATAAGAGATCTCAGAGAAGATAGCGATATGACGCAAAAGCAAGTCGCACAAAAGCTTTGCTGTTCACAGCAGGCTTACAGCAACTACGAACTTGGTCTGCGTGATATCCCGACTGACATACTTATTGCCCTTGCAAGGCTGTACAACACTACATCAGATTATATTTTGGAGCTTTCTGATGAAAGAGGACATAAATAAAACCTCGGCATCTATATAAGTGCCGAGGTCGATTTGTTTATTGCCAGATCAGATAAGACCGGACATAAGCTATTTTCCATCTCTGCGCGGTCGGTACTGTACTCGAGGGCGGTCTCGTAGGATACGGAAAAATAGCTATCCACACCCAGCCCTCAAAGTATGGCTGGAGCAACAGATGGACAACAAACGGTTCGTCTGCATGGCCCGGCACAATTGATAACGACAACTTCGTTACATGGGGCTCGGGAGATGAGTTCTTATGGACCGATGGCAGGCCGCATGATATTACGGTATCATTTGCTGACGGCGTTGTTCCGCTCAATGTTGCCACTCCTGTAAACTACTATGTATATCTCTGGACCAGAGCGCCCTCCTACGGCATCTATCCGGACGCTCTCGTGTATACGCTGACAGTAGTAAACGGCAGCCTGACAGATGAAAACGGAAATGTGCTTATCGACTCACACCAGCATGATTACGGAGATCCCGTGTTCAATTGGGCAGACGACTATTCTGCCTGCACGGCAGTATTCACCTGTGCCGGTGACAGCACCCATATCCTTAAGCTTGATTGCACCGTAACCAATGAGGTACAGACCCCTGCGACCTGCGTAAAGGATGGAGTAAGGAAATATACTGCGAGCGTTGAGCACGACGGCAAGACGCTTACCGATATAAAGTCTTTGCCAATTACGAAGACCGGTCATAAGTGGAGCAATAAGTTCGTATGGGCGGATGATTATTCCTCATGCGAAGCTGTATTCACCTGCGATAATGACAGCACCCATACCCTTAAGCTTGATTGTACCGTAATCAGCGAGGTGCAGACCCCTGCGACCTGCATAAAGGATGGAGTTGCGAAATACACCGCTAGCGTTGAGCACGACGGCAAGACGCTGACTGATATAAAAACCCCGGCAATCAAAAAGCTGGGTCATCAGTGGGACGAGCAGTGGTCCTGCGACGATGATCATCACTGGCATAAGTGCCTGCGCACTAACTGCCCCTTAAGCTCCGAGGCGGACATGGACAGCTATGCAGAGCACTCATATTCTCCGTGGGTAATCACGGTATTTGCATCAGAGGACAAGGACGGCGAAAAGCAGAGAGTATGCTCCGTCTGCGACCATGTGCAGCATGGCGTGGTTAAGTATGTCCCCGGTAATGAGGACGATGAAGAGAATGAGGATGAGGACACCGGCAGCATCGACAACACCACCGATGTTGAAAATAACGCCTGCAATGCTGACCTGACTATCACAAAAAAGGAGATAGTGGAAAAATCGGTCTGACCGATGAAGAGCGCAACGCTATTGAAAACGGCGTTACTGTCAGCGTGTTCCTTGTATCGGTGAATGCCGACGCAACCGTATCGGATGAGGACAGAGCATTGACCGAGAAAGCGCTTGCTTCAGACGAACAGATCACAATGTTCCTTGATGTATCGCTGTACAAGCAGGTGGGCGACGCAGACGCCGTCCGCGGGACCAATACAAACGGCACTGTAACCATCAAGTTTGTTATTCCCGAAGAGCTTATCAACTCCGACAATACAAAGAACAGAACATACAGAATAATCCGTGTTCATGGTGATACTGCGGATGTGCTGGATTGCAGCTTTGACAAGCTTACAAACGAGCTCGTTTTTGAGACCGACAGGTTCTCCAGCTATGCACTGGTTATGAGCGATACAGCAAAGCAGAAGGTGCAGAAGCCTGTATTCTATCCGGTTTCGAACACAAGCTTCAGCAACTCCCTCAAGATTACCATTATCACCACGACCGATGGAGGAGAAATCTACTACACCACTGACGGCAGCGAGCCAACAGCTGAAAGCACAAGGTACGACGAGCCGTTCTTCATCACATCAACTACCGAGTTCAAGGCTATCGCTATCAAGGACGGAATGCTTGACAGCGAGGTCGTTTCCGCAGCCTATACCAAGCAGAGCGGCGGCGGAGGCGGCGGTGGCGGTGGCGGTGGCGGCGGAGGCGGTCACAACCACTACGATGACGACGATGATTCCGACGACGATAACAACAACGATGACAACGGAAGCACCGATGAGCCCTCCGAGCCATCCGACGATAACGGCGACAATGGCGAAACCACAGACCCCTCCGACGACAACGGCGACAACGGTGAAACCGCAGACCCCTCCGACGACAACGGCGATAACGGCGAAACCACAGACCCCTCCGACGACAACGGCGATAACGGCGAAACCACAGATCCCTCCGACGACAACGGCGATAACGGCGAAACCACAGACCCGTCCGACGACAACGGCGATAACGGCGAAACCACAGACCCGTCCGACGATAGCGGCGACAACGGCGAAACCACAGACCCGTCCGACGACAACGGCGATAACGGCGAAACCACAGACCCGTCCGACAACAACGGCGATAACGGCGAAACCGCAGACCCCTCCGGCGACAACGGCGATAACGGCGACAATGGTAATGCAGATGACGCACCTAACTCAACCAATCCGGATACCGGAATAAGCATATCACTGTATCCTGCATTGTTGGCAGGTGCAGCACTGCTGCTGACAAAAAAGCGCACAGCAAAAACCGAGAAATAATTACGCGGTATTCCCGACTTTTGAATACTTTGATCCGGAGTGAAAAAGCTCCGGACAAAGGGTATGCTTATTTGTAAAATAACGGCAGAGTATGCGAGAGTATACTCCTCTTTGCTGTGCCCTTATCACGGCTGAATTTATCGCAATCGGCGCATTGCCTGTCATATTTGTCCGCACTTGTGCATATATTTGAGCAAAAACACGAAACCAAGCAGGAGGGCAAATAATATGCGTATGATAACATTCACAAGGAAAAAGTTCAAGAGGATAGCCGCGATATCCTCAATGGCGGCGGCAGCGGTTGCAGTTGGCGCGTTTGCTGTGATATCCTCGGTCGGCACGCAGGCGGCAGGGAAGAAGCTTCCGATTTACAGCGTGGAGTGCCCGGAGAAAAAGGTTGCGGTGACGTTCGACGTTGCTTGGGAGAACTCCAACACCGAAGAGCTTATCGCCATCCTTGACGAGTACGACGCTACGGCAACTTTCTTTGTAACGGGCGATTGGTGCGACCGCTATCCCGAGGATGTAGAGAAGTTCCACGACGCAGGCCACGAGATACAGAACCACTCCAACGAACATCCTCATGTCAATGGAATGAACGTAAACGACCTTATTTCCGACACAAAGAAATGCTCCGGAAAAATCGAGATGCTGACAGGCGAAAAGCCCACCCTTTACCGCGCCCCGTACGGAGAGTACGATGACAGCCTTATCACCACCATCGAGGGCATGGGTATGAAGGTTATTCAGTGGGATGTTGAATCGCTAGATACAGATGGAAAACCGCTCCCCGAGCCGATTTACGAGGCTTTGGGGAGCGGTTGGTTTTATATTAGGATTGTT